>DATDFB010000209.1:0-19884 GCA_036522835.1 Thermoanaerobaculia bacterium
CGCCGCTCCCGTCGAGGTCGTGATTCCGGCGCCGCCGCCCGTGGTCGAGGCCCGCACCGCCGCGGAGATCAACATCGCCCGCGCCGGCTCCCGCAACCGCCGTCTGGGCATCGCCGTGCACCGCGTCCTGGAGCGCTGGGACGGCGCCGCGCCGATCGAGCCGCTCGCGGCGTCGATCGCGCGCGAGCAGGACGTCGACGAGGGTGCGCTGCGCGCCCGCGTGGCCGCGCTCGAGACCTCCGCGATCTTCCGGCGCATCGCCGCCGCCGAGACCGTCGGCCGCGAGGTCGCGATCCGCTTCCTCCTCGACGGCGCGCCGGTCGAGCGCCGCATCGACCGCTGGATCCGCGAGGGCGACGGCGACGTCGTCGTCGACTACAAGTCGGGCGACCCCACCGAGCGCGATCGCGAGCAGGTCAGCGCCTACTGCGAGGCGCTGGCGCGCATCACCGGACGCGCCACGCGCGGACTTCTCTGGTACATCGAGGGCGACCGTTCGATAGAGTTGTAGCGTGCCGTTCTACCGCGTGGTCCTGCTGTCGTTCGCCGCCGTCATGTCGATGGTGAATCCGCTCGCCGTGATTCCGCCGTTCATCACCTTGACCGACGGCGCCGAGCGCCGCACGCGGCTGCGCGTCGCCTTCGTCGCCGCGGCCGGCTGCGTCGTCGTCCTGGTCACGTTTCTCCTGGCCGGCAACTACCTCTTCCAGTTCTTCGGCATCACCGTGCCGGCGTTCCAGATCATGGGCGGCATCCTGTTTCTGGTGAACGCGCTGCGCACGCTGGTCGGCGACGAGCGGCGCATTCCGGATAAACGCATGGTCGAGAGCGACGTGGAGAAAGCGGAGATCGATCCGAGCTCAATCGCCATCGTCCCGCTGGCCATTCCGCTGCTCTCCGGCCCCGGCGCGATCACCTCGGTGATGGTGCTGGTCAACCTCTACCCCGGCATCGAGCAGAAGTTCGCCGTAGCGACCGCCATCGCCGCCGTCGGCGTCGTGTCGTACGTGGTGCTCCTGGCGGCGCTGCCGATCTCGCACGTGATGGGCGAGCGCGGCCGGACGATCTTCACGAAAGTCATGGCCTTGCTCCTCGGCGCGATCGGGATTCAGTTCATCATCAACGGGCTGCGGCCGGTGGTGATGGAGATCCTGACGGCGCCGCGCTGAATCAGAACGGCGAGCCGCCGAGCGATCCGAGGAGGTCGTTGACGGCCTTGCGGCGCGCGCTGATGGTCGGACGCATGCGCGCGGCGAAGGCGCGCACGTCGCCGTCATTCGACCGCGACGCGTCGCGCAGCGCGGCGAGGATGGCGTCGTAGTCCTGCACCATGGCCAGCGCCCAGGCGCGGTCGAAGACCTGGCCCGGCAGGATCGACAGGTTCTGATGCAGCGCCGCGCGCCGGTCCTCGAGGAGCGACGGCATGGGCACGTGGCGGCGCTGCGCGAGCGGCGCGAGCGCGGCGAGGAACGCGCGCTGCTCGTTCATCACCGCGGCGCCGAGCTCCTTCGTCTCCGGCCGCCGGGCCTTGCGCATGGCTTGATTGCCGAGGTCGACGTCGGAGAGGGCGACGTTGGCGGTGGCGGTGATGAAACCGTTCGCGTCGAACGGCGGATCCTCCGCCGCACCGCGGTGGCAGGCCACGGCCAACAGCAACGCAACGCAGAGCGTGCCTCTCATCTCTGCGAGGGAAGATGGCAAGAGCGGGGCCATGTGACGGACAGCGGCGGCATGGCCGCCGCACTCCACAGTGCTACGCTCCCGCTTGGACCATGAAAGCGCTCTTCCTCGTGAACGCGCGCTCGGGCGTGCGGCGGCGGCGCGGCATCGACGCGCTGATCCGCGACGCCTGCGCGCACCTCGAGCACGACGTCGTCGCCTGCGGCGCGAAGGAGGAGCTCGACGAGATCGTGGCGCGCGCCGAGCGCGACGGCGTCGACGTCGTCTACGCGGTCGGCGGCGACGGCACGGTGCACGAGACGGCGAAGCGCCTGATCGGCCGCCCCCTCGCGCTCGGCGTGGTACCGACCGGCTCCGGCAACGGCTTCGCTCGGCAGATCGGCTTGCCGATGGACCTGCGCGCGTCGCTGCAGTCGTGCCGCGGCGGGCGCATCGAGACGATCGACACCGGGCGCGTCAATGGCCTGCCCTTCCTGGCCACAATGGGCGTCGGCTTCGACGCCGCGGTGGCGGAGGCGTTCGCGAATGCCGGAACGCGGGGGCTGCGCACGTACCTGCGCGTCGGCTTCCGCGAAGCGCGGCGGTACAAGGCCGGCGAATACGAAGTGCACGTTGACGGCGCGCCGCGGACGCTCCGCGCGTTCGCCGTCGTCGTGGCGAATGCGGCGCACTACGGCAACAACGCGCGCATCGCGCCGCTGGCGTCGCTGCAGGACGGCGTGCTCGACGTCGTCACGGTCGGCGAGATCGATCTGCTGCAGGCCATCGCCCTCGTCCCCCGCCTCTTCCGCGGCACGATCGACAAGTCGAAGCACGTGACCATCGTGCGCGGCACGCGCGTCGAGATCCGCCGCCCCCGCCCCGGCCCCGCGCAGCTCGACGGCGAGCCGCTGGCGCTGCCGGAGCGGTTGGAGGTGGAGATCGTGCCGCGGTCGCTGCGGGTGCTGGTGCCGGATGGGGTGCGGAGGATTTGATGCGGAACGTGCTCGTGCTATTCGCGATCCTCCTCGTCGGCTGCGGCGAGGGGCATGTCGGCGAGGTCAAGATCGTCTGTAGTCCGGATCATCCGTGTAATCTGCACATCATTGCGCCGCTGCAGCTCGATCGCGCCGCAATTTCGGTCGACGGCGTGGCGACGACGTGGCTGATGTCCGAGGACGTCGAGAACCCGATTCTCGAGCTTGTGCGCAGGTTTTTCGGCACGCCGAAACGGACGTTCGTCTCGGGCACGGCACACGCCGCGAAGGGCCGTCACACCATCCGGATCGTGAAGCAGGGATGGCTCCCGGTCGAGCGCGTGGTCGAGGTCGATGACCCCAACGTGAGCACCGGCATCGAGATTTGTGCCGCGGACGTGCGGCCGCTGATGGAACACGCCAAGTAGCTCGTCGCTATTTCAGATGAAGCCCGTAATCCTCACGCCGGCGACTACTGTACGCCATGGCCCATCCCTCGCATCGCCCCCCGCCGACGTGAGCAGTACCCATGCCCTCCGCGCCCTGCGCCACCGCAACTTCCGGCTGTTCTTCGCGGGCCAGCTCATCTCGCTGGTCGGCACGTGGATGCAGTCGGTCGCGCAGTCGTGGCTGATCTATCGCCTCACCCACTCCGCGCTCCTCCTCGGCGCGGTCGGCTTCGCCGGGCAGATCCCGATCTTCCTCATCGCGCCGGTCGGCGGGCACGTCGCCGACCGGCACGACCGGCGGCGCATCATCATCCTCACCCAGACCGCGTCGATGATCCTCGCCTTCGTCCTGGCGGCGCTCACGCTCACCGGCCGCGTCGCCGAGTGGCACATCATCGTCCTGGCGGCGCTGCTCGGCATCGTCAACGCCTTCGACATGCCGGCGCGGCAGGCCTTCATCGTCCAAATGGTCGAGCGCGAAGACCTCATGAACGCCATCGCTCTGAACTCCTCCATGTTCAACGGCGCGCGCGTCGTCGGGCCGGCGGTGGCAGGCATCCTGGTCGCGGCCATCGGCGAAGGGTGGTGCTTCTTCGCCAACGGCATCAGCTACATCGCCGTGCTGGCCGGGCTATTCATGATGACCACGACGAAGTTCGTGCCGCGGGCCATGACCGCCTCGGCGCTGCGGAACATCGTCGAAGGGCTGCAATTCGTGGCCCGCACCGCGCCGATTCGCGCGCTGCTGCTGCTCATCGCCGTCGTCAGCTTCACCGCCATGCCCTACGCCGTGCTCATGCCGGTCTTCGCCGACAACGTCCTCCACGCCGGCGCGCGCGGTCTCGGCATCCTCATGGGCGCGTCGGGCGTCGGCGCGCTGGCCGGCTCGATCATGCTTGCGCTGCGCTCGACGGTCCGCGGCCTCGGCACGTGGGTGGCCGTGTCGGCGGCGCTCTTCGGCGCGACGCTCATCGCCTTCGGCCTGTCGCGCAACCTCTGGCTCTCCGTCCTCATCCTCGTGCCGCTCGGCGCGTCGATGATGGTGCAGATGTCGTCGTCGAACACCCTCATCCAGTCGATGGTGCCGGACGAGTTGCGCGGGCGGGTCATGGCCGCGTATACGATGATGTTCATGGGCATGGGGACCGTTGGGAGCGCTCGGCGGCGGGACGGTGGCCGACCGCGTCGGCGCGCCGGTGGCGGTGATGATCGGCGGGGTCATCACCATCATCGCGGCAGCCGTCTTCTCGATGCGGCTGCCGGTGCTGCGCGGCCCGGCGCGCGCGATGATCCTCGCGCAGCAACAGGCCGGCGGCGATCCGGCGGACGAGACCACGCCCACCGGTGCGGAGGCGTGAGTATGAGCGAGGCCCTGATCATCGTCGACGTGCAGTACGACTTCATGCCCGGCGGCGCGCTGCCGGCGCGTCACGGCGACGACGTCGTCCCGGTCATCAACCGCGTGCAAGCCCTCTTCGACGTCGTCATCGCCACGCAGGACTGGCATCCGGCGAATCACGGCAGCTTCGCCTCGAATCATCCCGGCCACAAGCCCGGCGACGTCGTCAACCTAAATGGACTGCAGCAGATCCTCTGGCCCGACCACTGCGTGCAGGGCTCGCACGGCGCGGAGCTGCACCGCGATCTCGACCGCGCGCGCATTGCCGAGATCGTGCGGAAGGGAACGGATCCCGGCATCGACAGCTATAGCACCTTTTTCGACAACGGGCGCCGCAAGTCGACGGGGCTGGAGCGCGACCTCCGCGCGCGCGGCGTGACCGACGTCTATCTCGCGGGCCTGGCCACCGATTACTGCGTGCTCTGGTCGGCGCGCGACGCGCTGGAGCTCGGCTTCCGGACGCACGCGATCGCCGACGGCTGCCGCGGCGTCGACCTCCAGCCGGGCGACAGCGAGCGGGCCTTCGAGGAGATGCGCACCCTAGGCATCGACGTGCTCGCGAGCGACGCCCTCGTCACGGCGAGAGCCGCTCGATGACCCAATCGTTGGCGTCCCGAAGGCGATAGCGGAAGCGGTCGTGCATGCGGTCGGCGCGCCCTTGCCAGAATTCGAGAAGCGTGGGAATGACGCGATAGCCGCCCCAGTGCGGCGGGCGGGGAATGGGACGGTCGGCGTACGTCGCGGAGAGCTCCTCGAAGCGCTCGTCGAGATCGCCGCGGCCGGCCAGGACCTTGCTCTGCTCCGAGGCCCACGCGCCGAGCTGCGAGCCGCGCGGCCGCGTGGCCCAGTAGTCGTCGGACTCCTGCTCGGTGACGCGGCAGACCGCCCCCTCGATGCGCACCTGGCGCTCCAGCGGCGGCCACCAGAACACCAGCGCCGCGCGCGCGTTCTCGTGGAGCTGCGCGCCTTTCAGGCTGTTGTAGTTCGTGAAGAAGACGAAGCCGTGCTCGTCGAAGGACTTCAGCAGCACGACGCGCGCGGAGACGGCACCGTCGGCCGTGGCGGTGGCGAGGGTCATGGCCTCGGGCAGCGGCTGCTGCGCGGCGCGCGCGTCGGCGAACCAGCGCCCGAACTGCGCGAACGGATTGGAGTCGAGGTCCTGCTCGAGGAGTTGCTGCGTCACAAACGGCTCCTGATCTTCTGAATCACGCGCGACGAGGCCGCTTCGTTCATCATCGCCACGGCGTCGGCGAGCGGCACCCAGGCGAGCTCGTTCGACTCGGCGCGGTCGAGGACGACGGCGTGCGGCGTGGCGGTGCGGGCCACGTAGCGGACGTCGAAGTGGCGGTGCTCCGGCTCCCCCTTCGCGGCGGGGATGAGGTGGACGTCGAGATCGAAGATGCCGTCGACGGCGAAGGCGAGGTCGGCGAGGCCCGATTCCTCCGTCCCTTCACGAAGCGCGGCCGCTGCCGGATCCTCGTCACGCTCGACATGCCCGCCCATCTGCAGCCATCGGTTCAGGCGGCGGTGATGGTGAAGGAGCAAGCGATCGCCGTCGACGATGAAGCAGCTCGCGGTGACATGCCCCGGCACGAAGTGCGTACGCGCGAAGGCGTCGCCGGCGTTGTCGAGCAGCTCGACGATGGCCGCGTGGTGCCGCGCCTCGAGGGCGTCGGCCGGACGATAGCGCCCGAGCTGCTCGAGGAGATGCGCGCGCCTCACGTCGACGGAAACCATTGGTAGAGGAAAAGGTACACCACCACGCCGCTGACCGACACGTAGAGCCACAGCGGAAAGGTCCAGCGGGCGATGGCGCGGTGCCGCGCCACGCGCATCTTGAGCCCGTTGCGGAGGGTGACGATCACAAGCGGCACGATGACGACCGCCAGGATGGTGTGCGTGATCAGGATCGAGAAGTACACCGGCCGCACCCACCCCCCGGCCGTGAAGCGCGTGACGACGCCGTGGCGGAGGATGTGGTTCGTGATGTAGCCGGCGAAGAAAAACAGCGAGGTGAAGCACGCCGCGAGCATGAAGCGGCGGTGAAGGGCGACGTTCCGGCGGCGGATGAGGACGTAGGCGATGGTGATGAGGATGCCGCTGGAGGCGTTGAGGGTGGCGTTGAGGGCGGGGAGGAGGCGGGAGACTTCCAACGGCTCGAAATGTATCACGGCGGCATGCGTTCTGCTAGCATAATGCTAGCAGCGGAGGCGTTCATGGCAGCGTTGACAGTTCGCAATCTTCCCGACGATGTGCGCGACCAGCTGCGCGTTCGTGCGGCAAAGAACGGCCGCAGCATGGAAGCGGAAGTGAGGGCGATTCTGGAGGCGGCGTGCGCGGAACCGAAGAAGATGTCGCTTGCTGAAGTGCAGAAATGGGTCGACGAGCTGTACGGCAACAAGAAACCAAAGAACGTTGCCGACGAGTTGATCGCGGAACGCCGGGAGGAAGCTCGCCGGGAAGAAGAGGAATATCGCCGTGATCGCGCTCGACGCGTCGGCTCTCATCGCCGCTCTGTTCCATGAAAAAGGGCACGAACGCGTTCACGATGTGATCGGCGATTGTTGTATCTCAGCCGTGAATGTGAGCGAGGTGATCGGCCGTTTTGTGCGCGAGGGATATGACGCCGGCGAAGCATTGAGCCAAATCCTTGCTCTCAATATCGAGATCGTCCCGTTCGATGCAACCGACGCCACGCTCACCGCGTCGCTGCTCCCGATTACGCGTCCGTTCGGCCTCTCTCTCGGCGACCGCGCCTGTCTCGCCCTTGCGATAACCCGTGGCATCGGCGTGATGACGACGGATCATCCTTGGCTGAATGTCGATCTCCCGATCGAGATTGTCTGCATCCGCTGACGCTACTCCCGCGCCAAATCCTCCACCGTCCGCGCCACATGCTCCACCGCATCGTCCTCGAGCGAGCTGACGTACTCGCGCACGACGCCGTTCTTGTCGGCCACGGCGAACTTGGCGCTGTGGAGGAGCTGGTCATCCGTCGCGAGCTTGAAGCCGTCAACGCTCAAGTGCTTGATCGTCGGCCAGTCGCCGGTGAGGAAGGTCCAGCGGGGGTCGTTGCGGACTCGCTGCGCGTACGCAGCGAGGACGGGGGGCGTGTCGCGCTTGGGGTCGACGCTGATGGAGACGAAGCGCACCGGCGCGTCCTTGTCGACCTTCGCCGTCACGCGGCGCATGGCCGCGGTCATCATCGGGCAGGTGCCGGCGCAGTTGGTGAAGATGAAGTCGTAGACGACCACCTTCCCCTTCAGCGACGCCAACTGCAGCGGCTGGCCGGACTCGTTCACCAGCTTTGCGTCCGGCAGCGGGAAGAGCTTCGGAAGGTCGGATTGGTGATGACAGGCAGCGAGAACGAGAAGCAGAAATATGCGGCGCATCAGAGGACGAGGAGGACCATGACGACGATGAGGTAGACGTTGGACATCATGAATAGCCGCCGGGCGTTGCGGTTGGAGCGCTCGCGGCGGAAGACGATGCTGGCGGCGAGAATCGCGGCGCCGCAGAGCGCGGCCGCCACGGAATAGGCGAAGCTGCCGAGGTGGAAGAGCGGCGGGAGGATGCTGACAGCGAGCAGGGCCACGCTGTACAGAATCGCGGAGCGGGCGGTGGCGGCGCCGTCGGCGTCTTCAACGGAGAGCATGTGGAAGCCCGCGCGGCCGTAGTCTTCGCGGTACATCCAACTGATGGCCATGAAATGCGGGAGCTGCCAGAAAAAGAGAATGGCGAAGACGATCCAGCCGCCGATGGAGAGCGAGCCGGTGGCGGCGGTCCAACCCATGAGCGGCGGGATGGCGCCGGGAATGGCGCCGATGATCGTGCACGCGGTGGAGCGGCGCTTGAGCGGCGTGTAGACGAAGATGTACGTCGTCAGCGTGAACGCGCCGAGGAAAGCGGTGATCCAGTTGACGGCGAGGCCGAGATAGATCGTGCCGATGACCGCGACGGCGCAGGAGAAGAGCAGCGCGTCGCGCGGAGCGATGCGGCCGGCCGGAAGCGGACGGCGCGCGGTGCGGCGCATCTTGGCGTCGTGCTCGCGCTCGACGTATTGATTGAGCGCGTTCGTGCCGGCGGCGACGAGCGCGGTGCCGACGAGGGTGTTGAGAAGCAGCGCGACGTCGACGTGCGGCGCGGCGAAGAGATACCCCGCGGCCGTGGTGATCAGCACCATCAGAACGATGCGCGCCTTGGACAATTGCAGGTAATCATGGAGGACAGGCACTCTTGCCTGTCGTTGCTTCGTGGCATCGAGGGACAGGCAAGAGTGCCTGTCCTCCACGGAACGGCGCGCCTTCATGCCGACACCTCGCCTGCGAGAAACGCTCCAGACCGCTGGCGCCACGTGCGCCAGCCGATCGTGCGCGCGGTCAGCGCGAGCACGAGCGAGGTCGCCAGCGTCAGCGCGCCGGTCATGACATGCAGCGAGGCGATCACCGGCTGCTTGCCGCTCCAGATCGTGTAGGCGCCGAGCATCACCTGCGCGGCCACGACGATCAAGAGGAACGTCCCGACCTGACGCAGCGGATGCGCCGGCGCGAAGCGCAGCAGGCGGAGGAACATCGCCAGAATCGACGCCGCCACGAGCGCGCCGCCGGCGCGGTGGGCGAAGTTCACGGCGATGGCGGCGGAGGTGAAGCTCGGCACGAGGCGGCCGAACGACAGCGGGAAATCGGGGATGGCCAGCCCCGCGCCGAGGTGGCGCATCAGCGCGCCGGCGAGGATCTGCAGATAAACGAGCGCGACGAGCCCCATGGCCGGGCCGGCGGGGGCGTCGCCTTTTTCCATCGAGCGCAGCGACGCGAACGCGCGCGAGGTGAAGAAGGCGATCGAGGTATTGATGCAGAAGAAGATCTCCGCGAGGCCCGCGTGCGCGACGGAGATGGCGTGCGGCAGGAGAAAGATCACCGTCAGTCCGCCCAGGACGCCTTGCGCGATCACGGCGCCGAGGGAACACCAGCCGAGGATGCGCACGAAGCGCTTCCGCTCGCGGCGCTGCAGCCAGATGGCCTGAATCACCACCAGGAACCCGACCGTCGCGGCGATCATGCGGTGGCCGTGCTCGTAGAAGATGCCGCCGATCATCGGCGGGAAGACCTTGCCGTAGGAGAGGGGCCAGTCGGGTACCGCGAGGCCCGAGCCGGTCGACGTCACCATCGCGCCGGCGAAGATCAGGAAAAGCGTGGAGCCGGCCACGAGCTTCGTGAAGCGCCGCAGCCAATCAGGAGTCGAGTCGTCCGCACGAAGGGGCCGGGGAATGCTTTTCATTGCGTCGCGAATGCCGTCGGCGCGCTCTTCATCCACTTGTCGAACTCCGCCGCGCCGTGGACGAAGAGTTGGCCGCGCATCCGGTAGTGGCCGAGGCCGCAGAGCTGCGCGCAGGCGATCTCCCAGCGGTCGCCGTTGTCGTTGGTCTTGATCGGGGTGAAGTGAATCGGGACGTCCATGCCGGGAATGGCGTCCTGTTCGCTGCGCATGACCGGGAGCTTGAACGAGTGGATCACGTCCTTCGAGGTGACGTGGATGACCGCGGCGCGGTTCACCGGAAGATGCAGGTTGTTGAGCGTGACGATGTCGTCCTTGGCGTTCGGGTCCTTCGGATCAAGGCCGAGCGGGTTCGTCGACGACATGAGCTTCGGATCGCTGCGGCCGAAGACGCCGTCGGGGCCGGGATAGTGGATGTTCCAGGCGAACTGCTCGGCCACGACGTGGATCTCGATCGGATTCTTGTCCTTCTGCGGGAGGTGCGTCCACTTGTACCACGCTGGGATCGACAACCCTGCCAGGAGGACGACTTCGACGACGGCCACGCCGAGCTCGCCGTAGGTGGAGACGTGCGTGCGCGCGCCGATGTAGTCCGCGCGCGGGTGGCGCTTGGCGTTGAAGCGGTAGAGGCAGAAGAGGAAGTACGCCCCCCACACGACGAAGAGGACAGCCATGAGCCAGTGCGTGAGGACGATCAGGTCATCGACCTGATGTCCGTGCGCGGAGGCGTCGATGGGCATCCACTGGTTCAGGAACTCTCTCATCCGAAGAACCCTCCGTTGATGACGCGCATGGAGTCGCGGCGGGCGCGCAGGGCCCGCGCGCGGCGCCAGAAGGCGATGAACATCGCGCCGAGGCCGATTTGGACGAAGCCGATGATGCCGAGGAGGAAGAAGACGCCGTTGTTCGTCCCCTTCGTCATGGCGGAGTTGGGATCGCCGAAGCAGACGGGGCAGGCTGATGCGATCGCGGGGGCGAGGAGGAGAACGGCAGTGAGGATGGCGCCCCTCACCCGGCCTTCGGCCACCCTCTCCCCGCAGGCGGGGAGAGGGGACTGAATCGGCGAATTCATTCCAAATTCCTCAACTTCCGAAACGCGTACACCCCGTACACGATCAGCGCCAGCGTCAGCGCCGCGAACGTCGCGGCCAGCGTCTGCGAGTGGTTCCGCCATCCCCACACGGCCACGAAAATCGACAAGGCCACGCAGACCATGACGAAGACGATGTGGAAGATGCGCAGGGACATTCATCACTTTCCCATCTTGTCGGCGATGTCGTGGAGCGGCAGCCAAATGAGGAACGCGAAGAAGACCACCGTCAGCGCCAGAATCGCGTAGATCAGCTTCTTCTCCGAGAGCAGGTGCATGAAGAAACCGGCCACCAGCGTCCCCTTCGCCGCGGCGATGATCAGGGCCAGGATGATGGCGTAGTGCATCGGCAGGTCGAGCAGGTAGCGCGCCGCCACGGTCGCGCCGGTGAGCACGGCCAGGCTGCCGAAGACGTAGAGATAGATCCGCACTTCGCGCTTGATGTGCTCGGGATCGTTGTGCGAGTCGTGATGCACTTCGACGTGTTCGGTCATCGTCTCCTCACAGCAGATAGAGCGTCGGGAAGAGGAAGATCCAGACGAGGTCGACGAAGTGCCAGTACAGGCCGACGACCTCGATGCGGTTCGTGAAGCGGGCCGGCTCGGTCTTCCACATCTTCGAGCCGAAGGTCAAAAAGTAGGCGAAGACGATCATCCCGCCGAGCACGTGCAGGCCGTGCAGCCCCGTCATCGTGAAGTAGATGGCGAAGAAGTTGTTCGTCTTCGGGAAGTGCTCGTGGGAGAAGCTCAGGTTGTACTCGTAGGCCTTGATGAGCATGAAGATCAGGCCGCAGAGGAGGGTCACGCCGATGAAGATCCGCCCCATCTTCAGGTCGCCCAGGCGAAGATTCGCCCACGCCAGTACGACCGTCACGGAGGAGAGGATCAGCACGAACGTGTTGATCGTGGCCGGCAGCACGTGCAGCGTGTCTTTCCCCACCGGCCAGTGCGCCGCGCCGGTGCGGAGGAGAATCAGCGACGAGAAGAGCGCCCCGAAGAGCATCACCTCCGAGGCCAGAAAGAGCCAGACCCCGAGCTTGGCGTTGTAGACGCCGGTGTCGGGGCGCGGGGCGACGTTGAACGGGATCTCCAGCTCGTGGTGCCCGCCGTGATCGTGGCCGGCGTCGATTGCGTGCGCGTGTGCGTCCATCACATCTCCCTCTGCGCGACCGCGACTTCCGGCAGCATCCCGCCGCCCGGCGGCAGCGCCGGCTCGACGCTCTCCTGGTTCTGCGGCGTCCAATCGGTCGCCGAATCGGGCAGGCTGTACTCGTACGGCCCGCGGTAGACGACCGGGATGACTTCGAAGTTGCCGTGGCCGAGCGGCGGCGACGTCGTGGCCGCCCACTCCAGCGTCGTGGCCTGCCACGGGTTCTGATTGGCGATCTCGTTGCGGCGCCCCAGCAGCGCCAGGATGGCGTTGTAGAAGAAGTTGATGAGGAACGGCACCTGCGCGCAGAGGAGACCGATCGCGCAGACCGACATGAACGGATTGGTCTGCTCGGCGATGGCCTTGGCGTGGGCGTACTGGATGCCGCCGTCATAGAGCCGGCGCGACACGCCCGCCAGGCCCTGCATGAACATCGGGAAGAAGATGCCGTTGATGCAGACGAGCGAGATCCAGAAGTGGACTTTGCCCCAGAACTCGTTGAGGCGCCGGCCGCTGATCTTCGGGAACCAGTAATAGACGCCGGCGAACATGGCGAAGATCGTCCCCGGCGCGACGACGTAGTGGAAGTGCCCGATGACGTAGTAGGTGTCGTGCAGGTGCAGGTCCGCCGTCGCCAGTCCCAGCGGCAGTCCCGTCAGACCGCCGATGCCGAACATCGGCAGGAAGGCGAGCGCGAAGAGCATCGGGGTGTTGAAGCGGATCGACCCGCCCCACAACGAGATGAAGAGCGCGCTCAAGACGATGACCGAAGGGATGGAGATGATCATCGTCGTGGTCTGGAAGAAGGCGCTGATGACCGTGCCCATCCCGGTCAGAAACATGTGGTGCGCCCAGACCACGAAGGACATGAACCCGAGGAAGATGACGGCGCCGACCATGGAGCGATACCCCCACAGCGGCTTGCGCGTGTTGTTGGCGATGATCTCGGCGATGATGCCCATGGCCGGCAGGATCAAGACGTACACCTCGGGGTGGGCCAGGAACCAGAAGAGATGCTGCCACAGGAGCGGGTTGCCGCCGCCGGCGTTCGGGAGGACCTGGCCGCTGACGACGAGCCCCGACGGGAGGAAGAAGCTCGTCCCCGCCAGGCGGTCCATCATCTGCAGCACCGCGGCCGCCTCGAGCGGCGGGAAGGCCAGCAGCAGGAGGAACGAGGTCACGAACTGCGCCCAGACGAAGAAGGGGAAGCGCATCAGCGTCATCCCCTTCGCCCGCAGCTGAATGATCGTCACGAGGAAGTTGACGGAGCCGAGGAGCGACGAGGTGATGAGGAAGACCATGCCGCAGAGCCAGAAGGTCTGGCCGTGCGTGGCGATGTCGGAGAGCGGCGGGTACGAGGTCCAGCCGGAGTTGGCCGTGCCGCCGGAGTAGAAGAAGCTCGACAGCATGATCACGCCGCCGACGAAGTAGCACCAGTAGCTGGCCATGTTGAGCTTCGGGAAGGCCATGTCGGGGGCGCCGATCTGCAGCGGGACGAGGTAATTCCCGAACGCGCCGACGGCCAGCGGCACGATACCCAAGAAGATCATGATCGTGCCGTGCATGGCCCCGAGCTGGTTGTACGCCTCGGGAAGGAGCACGCCGCCCGGCGCGCGCATGGCCCCGATCAGCTTCATCACGCTGAACGCCTGCCCGGGCCACCCGAGCTGCAGCCGCATGAGGATCATGAGGCAGAAGCCGAGGAGGAGGAAGCAGAGCGCCGTGAAGCCGTACTGCAGACCGATGACCTTGTGGTCGGTGGAGAAGACGTACTTGCGGATGAAGGGGAGCTCGTGCTGCTGCTGCAGGCGCTCCTCTTCGAGCGTGACGCGGCGCGCCTCTTCGAGCGTGCGCCACGCGTCGCGCGCGTACATCCACTGATTGCCGACTCGTACCTGACGTTTGAGTGCCACGTATCCTCCGGTAGGGGCGCACGGCGTGCGCCCGAAACCCTTAGAAGCTGAAGCTGATGGCCTTCGACTCCTTCGCCGCCACCGTCACCTGCTGTTCCTTGCTGCCGTACTTCTCGTGCCACGCCACGATCGTGTAGTTGCCGGGCGGCAGATTCGGGATCGTGAACGTGCCGTTCATCTGCGAGACGGCGTAGAACGGATGCGGCATTACCGCCAGCCACGACTTCATCCAGCCGTGCACGTCGCACTTGATGCGGAACGGCGTGAGCTCCGGCTTGTCGAACTTCTTCGTCGAGACCATCCCCTGCACCGGCTGCCCTTCGTTGAACTGGGCGTTGACGGTGGGCATGGCGTGCACGTTATGCAGCGTGGCGTCGTCGTTCTTGATGTCGAGGGCCTGCCCGACCATCACGCCGCCGACGTGCGGGTGATACTGGCAGCCCTTCTGTTCGAGCGTGACTGCGGTCGACGGCGGCGGGAAGTTTCCGGCCGGCGGGTTCTTGACGTAGACGAAGACGTTGGCGAGCTCGCCCGCCGGTCCGACGACGACTTCCTCGTCCTTCGCCGGCGTGGAGTGCTGCGACTGGCAGTACGGGTCGGCCGACATCTGGATGTTCGGCATGGCCGGCGCCGCGGCGGCGAGCTTGATCGTGCCGGTGAGCGTGGCGGCGTCGGGCGAGACTGCCGCGGCGGCGGGAGCGCTCGACGGCGCGGCGGCCGTCGTGCCCGAAGCCGTGACGGTCGACGTCTGCGGCGCGTTGTCGTCTTCCTCCGCTTCCTTCGTCGGCTCTTTTCCCTTGCCGCAGGCGACGACGAGCGAGGCGGCGAACATCAGTGCGAGAAACTTCTTCATGCGTTTCTATCTCCTCAGAGCAGCGTTCACGGACGGCTTCGCAGGCGGCAGCGACGGCTGCGTCGGCAGCACGGCGGGAGGCGCTGCGCCGCCCGTCCCCGCCGCCCTCATCTGCGTAATGCCGATGGACCAGATGTAATCGCGTAGGTAATCGGTGAGCGCCACGGCGTCACCCATGGTCTTCTTGAGGCGGACCGGATCGTTGCCGAACTGCGGCAGGAGCGCGGCCTTGTACTGGGCGAACGCCGGCGTGTCGATGGCGTTGGCCAGCGGCGAGATGAAGCCGCCGCTCGCCGCGTCGTGCGGGAAGTTCGTCGGCATGCGCGTGCCGGGGATCATCTCGTTCGGGCGGCGCACCCAGTCCGGGATCCACTCGTGGCGCAGGCGCAGCCGCGCCAGGGTCAGGTTCGGCGCGAGCGAGGTGGTGTCGGCGACGTTCGGCACCGGCGGGTTCTCGGGGTTGACCGGCGTCGTGACGTGGCACTGCGCGCAGCGCAGCATGGTAAAGACCTGCCTCCCGATCTCGACGTTCTGCGGCGACGGCTGCATTCCGCGCGTGGTGTCGAAGGGATCGCCCTTCCCCTCCTCGGCGAAGTAGGTGACGAGCTGGTTGGCCTCGGCGTCGGTGAAGTGGAACGTGGGCATGCGCACCGACAGCCACGGCCGGATCTTCATCACGGTCGGGTCTTTGAGGAAGTTGAAGAGGAACGCCGACTGCGCGCGCGCCCCCTCGGGCGACAGATCCGGCGGGAGGAAGTTCGTGTCGGCGATGGTGGAGGCGATGGCCCGGCCGCGGCCGTCGACGACGTGGCACGCGCGGCAGTTGTGTTGCGAGACGCGCTTGCGCCCTTCCTCGATGAGGCGCATGTGCGGGTCCTGCGCGGCCAGGCGGTTCGGCGAGACCATGTCCTTCGTCAGGCCGACGACGATGGTGGTGATGCGCCGCGCTTCGTCTTCGCTGAGATGGAAGTTCGGCATCTTCAGCTTGTCGTTGTACGACTTCGTGCGCGTGTCGTCGTAGATGCGCGGATTGCGCACCTTGTTGTAGACCCACGAAGGCACGTTGTGCAGGATCTCCTCGTGCTTCCCATCCTCGGCGACGTAGTCGTGGGCGAAGCCGAAGTCAAAGAGGTGCAGCGCCTTCGAGCCCTCGGTGGTGAGCTCGGTGCCGATCGGCTTCAGTCCCTCGAAGCCGTTGATGTTGTGGCAGGAGTAGCAGCCGTACTTTTCGATGGAGCGCTGGCCGAGGTAGACGAGCTGCTCGTTGAGCGGCATCGACCGCAGCTTGGCCTCGGCGTCGCGGTCCGTCAGCGTGTTGATGAGGTACCCCTTGGCCAGGTCGTGCACGGCGCGCGGATCGACGTTCCGCACCGGCGTCTGCAGGAACTGCGGCTTCTGCAGCGTGAGGAGGAACGCGGTGATGTCGGCCGCTTCCTGATCGGTCAAGCGCAGCGACGGCATCGGCGCGTCGGCGTAGTAGGCCTTCGGATTCTTGATCCAGTTGTAGATCCACGCCGCGTGCGTCTTCGTCCCGACGCCCGTGAGGTTGAAGCCGTAGTTGCGCTCGAGCGGGAAGTCGTCGCGCTTGGCGAGGCGCATCGCGCCCGACTTCTCGTCCTTGACCTGCTCGGTGTCGACGTGGCAGCCCATGCAGCCGATCGACTCGACGAGCTGCTTGCCACGCCCGGCGTCGCCGGCGGGGCCGGGCTGCCAGACGCGGTGCGTCGACTTCGCAAAGAGGTACGCGACGATCGAGTGCACCTCGGCGTCCTGATACTTGATGTTCTGGGCGCGCTCGGCGGCCGGGACGACGTGCGGGTCGACCATGTTGCGCTGGTAGAAGAACGACGGCATGCGCGTCGTGGAGCGGAAGTTGTGCGGCTCGCTGATCCAGCGGATGGCCCACTCCGGCGTCGTCTTCTCGGCGATGCCGTTGAGGTCGGGGCCGGGCTTGCGCAGGTCGGTGAAGCGCCAGTTGTTGATCTTGTGGCAGGCGTAACAGCCGTAGAGCTCGACCGTGGCCTCGGCTTTGGTGATCTTCTCGCCCTGGTCGACGCCGATCTGCCCGGCGTGGCACTTGATGCAGCCGGCCTCGTAGTACTGCCGCGGGAACATCGGCGACTCGTTGAACTCGTTCTCTTCCCAACCCCAGGTGCGGCGCTGGTTGTCCACCTCCGCCGCGCCGGTGAGGTAGCGCCACGGGCGGAGCATGTTGCCCCAGCTGAAGACGCCCCAGTTGCCGGACCAGCGCGCTTCCATGGTGTGATTCGGCGGGACGTGGCCGGCGCGCCCGAACTCCGTGGCCCGGTCCATCCCACGGTGGCACGACGTGCAGCCGAACTCGAGAAGCGGGTGCGGCGACGCGGAGCCGACGAAGGTGTCGAGCTTCGGATGCGTGCGCCAGGGGTTGAGCGTGTCGAGCTCCGCCTCCTGGATGCGCTTCAACTGCTTGATGCGGTCCTCGGCGTCCTTGCGCTTCTCGGCGACGATCTGGAAGGTGTCGAGCTTCTGCTGCAGCTCGGCGGCGAGGCGCGCCGCCTCCTTTTTCGACTCGAAGCCGGGGCGGTCGATGGCGCGGTGGCAGGTCATGCAGCGGTCGACGCGCGGGACGTGCATGTAGTTCACGTCCATGAACATGTCGGGGATGACGACCTGGTCGACCTTGAAGGTCGGGTTGATGAAGTCGAGCATCGGGAAGTTGAGGACGAGCGTCCCCCCGGCCAGCTTCACGGTCTCGAGCTGCTTGTTCAGCAGGTCGATCTCCGCCATCAACTCCTTTTTCTTGTCCTCGGCGTCCTTGATCTTCTTGAGCCAGGCGTCGACGCGGGCCTTGGCGGCGTCGCGCTTGCGCGTGACCTCCTGCAGATTGAGCTGCAGGTCGTTGACGTGCGTCTCCTGCCGCTTGTACTCGGCCTGCTGCGCGGCGGCGTCGGCGCGTTTCTGTACGATCGAGGTCTCGGCGTTGTAGCGCTGGGCATCGAGGTTGGCCTTGGCGAAGCGGTAGTCCTCGTCGGCCTTGTAGTGCTCCCCTTCCCACGAGTCGAGGTCCTTCTGTGCGAGGACGTACGCGGCGCGATGCCGCGCGATGTCGACCTCGTTCTGCCTGACCTGCGTGTCGAGCGCGGCGAGCTGCGTCTTGTTCTGGTCCTGCTCCGCCGCCTGCAGGTCGGACTCGATCCGCTCCTGCTGCATACGCAGAAACTCGCGCTG
The DNA here is from genome assembly GCA_036522835.1 of Thermoanaerobaculia bacterium. Lineage (GTDB taxonomy): Bacteria > Acidobacteriota > Thermoanaerobaculia > Gp7-AA8 > Gp7-AA8 > DATDFB01. The sequence goes on from DATDFB010000209.1 coordinate 17,974, forward strand.
GAACCACTTCCACCCGCGGATGTAGTCGTAGCCGACCATGAGCACAGTCACGGCGAGCAGCGCGACACTGGACCAGAGAAAGATCCAGTTCAGACTGCGCATCGTGTAGTTGTGCGGGATGGGCTCTTGCGGCTTCATGGACTTTAGACTTTAGACTTTAGACTCTAGACTTTAGACGTTAGACGAAGTCATCTTCCCTCGGTGCTAACGTCTAACGTCTAACGACTAACGTCTCCTCATATGTTGAAGAAAATCTCCTGAATGTGAACGATGTACTTCAGGTTGAAGAGCCACCGCAAAACCATCTTGATCGGCAGCGCCATCATGATCAGGAAAAGCATCGACCCGACGTAGAAGCGCGGCGCTCCCATCTTCAGGTAGAAGCGGCGGAACGGGCCGCGGGCCATGACCGGCGGCAGGCTGACGTACGCCAGCACGAGACCGATGCCGAAGATCTCGCGGATGAACCACAGCTTCGGCAACGGCATGTGCAGCGTGCGAACCCAGATGATCTCCGACAAGTCGACGTTGACCAGCGGCACGAGCTTGTTGGGATCCCAATATTCGTACGGCCCGAAGAAGTTCCAGTTGGGTCCGCGAAGGAACGTGCCGGTGATGATCAGGAACGACCACAGCACGACGAAGCCGTAGAGGAAAATCCCGATCTCCCACTTCCGCTCGCGGAACGAGTAGTAACCGTTGCCGCGCGGGTTGGTGTCGATGTACGGGATGGCCATCAGGCCGACGATGATTAGCGTCGGCAGGACCACGCCGGCCAGCCACGGATCGAAGTAGACGAGCATCTCCTGCAGGCCGAGGAAGTACCAGGGCGCTTTGGCAGGGTTCGGCGATGACGTCGGATTCGCCGCTTCCTCCAGCGGCGCGCGCAGCACGATCGACCAGAGGACCATCACGATCGTCAGGAGGATCATGCAAAGCATCTCGGTGTAGACGAGGTCGGGCCAGGTGAAGAGCTTTTCGTCCGACTCGGTCTTCTCCCACGGGATGCCGCCGATCGCGATCTGCTTGTCGTTCAGATACGCCTTCCGCAGCGCGATCCACGTGAAGATGCCGAGGAGAAAGATCATCGCGCCGATGGGGACGTTGTCCGGCTTCGCCGCGATCAGATAGAAGTTCGGATCGAGCATCGACAGGAAGAACGCCGCCGCACCGCCGATGAGCAGGCGCAATCCGACTCTGCTGTCCCACAGCCGGCCGCCGAGCGTGGCGAGACCGAACATGATCAGGAAGTAGGCGACGCCGAGGTAGAGCAGCGGACGGATGACGAGGCCGGCGAGGACGATGACCACGCCGAGGCCGATGAACGCGTAGCCGCCCTTCGACTTCAGCTTTCCGTCGAGCAGATTGAAGAAGACGATGAACGCGAAGACGAACGACAACAACAGGAACGAGATCGACGAGGCGGACAGGACGTTGATGAAATCCTTGATGAAAGTCATCGTCGTTCGTTCCTACAGCGGACCGGAAATGCCTCCGTCTTTTCGGACGCGCCAGAAGTGAATGGCCATCAGGAATCCCGCGGCTAACGGGATGACCATGCAGTGCAGCACGTAGAAGCGCAGCAGCGTCGACGCACCGATCGAACGCCCGGCGATGAGCGCGAAACGCGCGTCGTCGCCGGCGTGGATCAGCCGGATGTCACCAAGTTTTATGAGCCCCGACATGGGGCCCTCATTTCCCGCGCCCGGCGTGGCGCGCGCCATGTTCGAGCCGACGGTAATCGCCCAGATCGCGAGCTGATCCCACGGCAGAAGATATCCGGTGAAGGAGAGGAGATCCCTCCGTCTTTTCTAACTCGCCAGAAGTGAATAGCCATCAGGAATCCTGCAGCTAACGGGATGGCCATGCAGTGCAGCACGTAGAAGCGTAGCAGCGTCGATGGACCGATCG
>DATDFB010000210.1:0-28989 GCA_036522835.1 Thermoanaerobaculia bacterium
GTGGCGCCCAAACGCCCGGAGCGCCGCGCTCAGCTCGGCGAGGGCGGCGCGAGAGGCGTCGAAGCGGAGCTCGGCGCCGGCCGCCTCCTGGTAGCTGGCCAGCGTCCGGGAAAACTCCTCGACCGTTCGCCCGAAATCGAACGGCGCGATCGTCGCATTGGCGGCCCCGGCCACCGCGGCGAGGTAGATCTTCATGTCGGTGAGGAGCACCTGCCGGTCGGCGACCTCGAGGGTGTCCTCCTCGGTGTGCCAGGCGATGTTCCCGCCGCAGCCGCCCACGGTGTAGTACCCCTTCTCGGCGCGGAGCTCGGGCGGCATGGTGCTCAGCAGCATGAAATACGAGGAGATCCCGATGTTGTTGAAGGAGTAGTCGCCCGCCTGGTAGGGACGCTCCCCCTTCGCCTCCTTGCCCGCGATCGCACGAATCACTCCCTTCGCCCACTCCTCCGTTTCCGGCATCCAGGAGACGTCGAGGTACTCGGTGGCCCAGCGGCAGCCGGGGGAGTCGCAGTTGACCTGCGCGATGCAGCGTTCGAAGAGCTCGACGGCATAGTGGTCGGCGAACCAGGTGCTGCCGGCGTAGCGGCCGGTCGAATGCCCGGGCCACCACGCGATGCGCACCGAGCGCTTGAGCGCGGCGCGATGCTTCCAGAGCACCCGGGCAATCTCCAGCATGCACGCGTCGCCCACGGCGTTGTCGCCCACGCCCACGTCCCACGAATCGTAGTGGCCGTGCAGGAGCACGAAGCTCTCGGGCTCCTCGGTGCCGGGGATGGTGACCACCGGAATCGGCGAGGGATACCAGCCCTCCTCGAGCGCCGCGAACACCGTGGCGGATCCGCCCCGGCCGGCCAGCTCGATCAGGGCGAGGCCGTCGGCGTGGTTGACCGAGACCACCACGAAGGCCGGCTTCCTGGGAAGATCGTGGAGGTCCGGTGTCCCCCAGATCGTGCTGCAGATGCCCCAGTGCGGATTCTTCCCCGGATGCACGGCGATGAGCCCTGCCGCGCCGCGCTCCTCGAAGTGGCGCGCCATGGACGACATCCCGAAGCCGTGCGCCAGGACCAGCTTGCCGCGGAGTTCGAGCGCGGCGTCGTCCGCCGAGGGACCGGAGATCACCTGGTCGGTGTTGGGGTCGAAGTCGGTGGGAGCGAAGACCAGCGGCGCCGAGAGCCCATCGGGACAGGCCCGGCTCATCGCCAGCGGCTTGGCGCGAAGGGTCCGCCCCCCGGCCTCCACCCGGGCGGCGCCGGGAAGGCTCAGGTAGATCTCCGGCTCGTGCACCGTGACGGGCACGCCGAACCGCTCCAGCCGCGACACGATCTCGCGCGCGGCGGTGCGCACGTCGTCGGGGTGCTCGCGCTTGAGCGTGGCGAATCGCTCGATCAGCGCCCACGGCGCCTCCAGCGACACGTCGTCGAGGAGGGGGCCAAGCGGGGCGAAAAGATCGGCGGGGGAATCGGTCACGATCGGACCTGCCCGGGAAAACGGAGTGGGAGGGATTCGAACCCTCGATAGGGGATTTCGCCCCTATAACGGTTTAGCAAACCGCCGCCTTCAGCCACTCGGCCACCACTCCAGCGACCGGGGAAGGTGGCGGCGGGACGGCGCTTGCGCAACCCGAAGCCGCCTCCAGGCGTCACACCATCCCGTCCACGGCGGAACTTTCCACTCGGCGTGGAGCATGTGGGCGGCGCAATCCACACCGGCCGGGGGCCCGGCTATCTTCCGGCCCGATCAACGACTCCGGGATTCGAGCCGTGTGGATTTCTCGCCAGGTGTGGATCGCCACCTCCCCAGTTGTCAGGACCGCCGCGCTCGGCGTGCTTCTGGTACTCGGCGCGTGTAACCGGCACTCGGCGTTGCTGGCACCCACCCCGCGCGACCTGGCGTGGACCGCACCCGACAGCTTCACCGTCGCCTTCGAGACCAGCCGGGGGCGGTTCGTCGTCCTGGCACACCGGGACTGGTCGCGGCTCGGCGTGGACCGGTTCCACTTCCTGGTGCGGCAGCATTACTACGACGGCGCGCGATTCTTCCGGGTGGTGCCGGGGTTCGTGGTGCAGTGGGGGATCGCGGGCGATCCGGCGGTCACCGGGGTCTGGCGCGAGCGCTTCGTCCCGGACGAGCCGGTCCGCCGGAGCAACACGCGGGGGCGGCTGAGCTACGCGCGGGGCGGCGCTAACACGCGGGGCGCCCAGCTCTACGTCAACCTCGCCGACAACGCCCGCCTCGACACGACCTCCACCTTCGGGTTTCCCCCCATCGGCGAGGTGACCGAAGGGATGGAGGTGGTGGACTCGATGTACGCCGGGTACTCCTGCCGGCGGGGGAGCGTCGGCACCTGTCCCTCCCAGGACTCCATCGAGGCGGGAGGGAACGCCTACCTGGGCCGGGTATACCCCCGGCTCGACTACATCCGGCGGGCGAAGGTGGTTCGGGAGTGGCGGCGCTGATGGGTGGAGGGTGAAGCGTGGAGGCCGGGCCTCAGGTGTGGCGCCGGTCCCTCACTCCGCCGTGCCGGAGCTGAGCCTGCCCTGAGCCGAATCCCAGGAATCCCAGGTGAGGTGGCAGCGGGAGACGAAGTATTCGGCGGGGTGGCCGGGGTGCCGAAGCAGGTGGTGCAGGAGCTCGTGGCGCACCACCATTTCGCTGTTCTGATAGTCGCCCGCGATGACGATCCGATCGCCGGTTCTACCCGAGATCCACATCGCGACCTCGGGGCCCTGGTCGGTCTCGAAGGTCTTCACGTCCGGCACGATGTACCACTTTACCGAGGAGAAATGGCCGGTGAGGCCACTGCACGCCTCGGTGCGCGCGGACCACACGCGATAGGCGCCGGGGGCCCCCACCGGCACGGCGCCGGAAGGAAGCACCACCTCGTCCGACGCGGCGAATGCGGCGCTCCCGAAGAGCGCGGCGCTCAGCGCCAGGCAGGTTCCAATGAGGCCGACACGCAGTCCGCGCGAGGTCACGAGTTGCTCTGTTCCGGGTGGCAGTTCGAGAGGCTGTCAAATATCTCGACTGTCCAAGAAGCCAGAGCTGTGCCACGGCGTGGGTGAGATTCGAACTCACGAAGGACTTGCGCCCTTGGCGGTTTTCAAGACCGCTGCCTTAAACCACTCGGCCACTCCTCCTCGGGGTGGGTGTGCGGAAAGGGAACGCGATTCTACGGAAGAAGATTCACGTCCAGCGTGATCTTCAGCCGCAGCCGCCGGTGCTGGCGCAACTCCTCCGCCGTCAGGTTCAGCGGCACCGTCACCTCTTTGACCAAGCCGTCCGTCGCCCTGCGCTCGGCGTGTAGCGGCGGCGCCGACACCGCCGCCGGCGCGCTGCCGAGCTCCGGCAGCGAGCTCAGAATCCCCTCGGGGAGCGGGATCTCGATCGACGTCATCGGCACCTCGCCGAACGGGTGCTCATTGCCGAGCGGCGGCACGTCGGGCGGCGGGCCGGGTGTGGCGAAGTAGTCCGTCACCTCGGTGAACGGATTTGCCTCGGGGGTGGGAGGCGGGGGGATCAGCTCCGTCGGCACGAGCGGGATGTTCTCGTCGGCCGCGCTGTCCACCGCCACGAAGACGCCGCTGTTCGCGGGCGGCAGCGGGCCGTCGTACGACGCCGGCAGCGGCTGCTCGTCGTCGTCATCCCACAGCGAGTCGTGCGGGCGCTCCGACGGCACCGTCGGATTGAGAATCTGAATCTCGCGCTCCACCGGCTCCGATCCTTCGAGCCCGTACTTCTTGATGAGATGCGCGAGCACGAGCTGCGTGATCCCCTTGAGCGTCTCCTCGACTCCCAAGCCCGTCGTCGCCACCGACTCGTATTTCGGCGCGCCGAGCTTGTTGACCTCGCCGTCCATCTCCGCGACCGGCAGCGCGTTCGGGAGGTCGCGTTTGTTGTACTGGATCACCAGCGGGATCTCGCGGATGCGCACGCCCTGGCGCTTGAGGTTGTCCTCGAGGTTCTGCATCGACTCGAGGTTCGCGTCGAGCGCGTGGTCCTGGCTGTCTGCCACGAAGACAATTCCGTCCGCCCCCTTCAGCACGAGCTGCCGCGTCGAGTTGTAGTAGACCTGTCCCGGCACCGTGTAGAGCTGCAGCTTCGTGCGCATGCCGCGGATCTTGCCGAGGTCGAGGGGGAGAAAGTCGAAGAACAGCGTGCGGTCCGTCTTCGTCGCCAGCGAGAGCATCTTGCTCTTGTTGTTCGACGGCAGCGAGTCGTAGATGAACTGCAGATTCGTCGTCTTGCCGCAGAGCCCCGGCCCGTAATAGACGATCTTCGCGGTGATCTCGCGGGTGGCGTAGTTGAAGAGGACCATGGTGCGCCTTGGGTGCGGGTGAGGTTAGCACACGTCCTTTCGGTATGATGTGCGCCTTTGTTTGGAGGCCCATTCATGAAACTACGGCGGTTCCTGATCGGCATCGCTCTGTTTGCGCTCGCCGCGCCGCTCCTCGCCGACGCCCCCGGCGTCTACGCGATCACCGGCGGCACCGTGCACCCTGTCAGCGGCCCGGCGATCGAGAACGGCGTCGTGATCATCCGCGACGGCTTGATCGAAGCGGCCGGCGCGAACCTCGCCGTCCCCGCCGACGCCACCGTCGTCGACGCGAAGGGGAGGCACGTCTACCCCGGTCTCATCGACGCGCAGACCTCGCTCGGATTTCCCTCCGCGACGCCGGCGCGGCGCGGCCGCGGCGCCCAGGCCACGCGGCCGCAGAGCGCGGCGACGGAGCTGCCCGAGACCTCGCCCGAGTTCCTGGCGATGCACGAGGCGAAGCTCACCGATGACGACATGGACGCAAAGCGCGCCACCGGCGTGACCACGATCCTGACCGCTCCCTCCTTCGGCATCTTCAACGGCCAATCCGTCGTCCTCGACCTCGGCGGCGGCACGATGGAGCAGCGCATCGTCCGCGGCGTCGCCGCGCAGCAGATCTCGTTCAATCCCCGCCCGGCCTGGACCTATCCCGACTCGCTCATGGGCGTAATCTCGTACATCCGCCAGTCGCTCATGGACGGCCAGCACTACGCCGCCGCGCACGCGATCTACGACAAGAATCCGGCCGGGAATCCGCGCCCCGGCGAGAGCCCGTCGGCGGTCGCCCTCGGCGCCGTCCTACGCCGCGACGTGCCGGTCGTCTTCATTGCCGACAGTGAATTGATGATGCGACGGGCCATGGCCATCGGGCGCGAGTTCAACCTCCGCTACATCCTCTCCGGCGCGCGGCAGGCGTATCGGATGCCGGGCGACTTGAAGGACGTGCCGGTGCTCGTCTCGGTGAAGTGGGCGACGGCGCCGGCGTCGAAGGAAGACCGTGAAGAGCAGCCGCTGCGCGTCATCCGCGACCGCGTGCTGTCGCCGACCTCGCCCGCGTCGCTGCAGAAGAGCGGCGCCCTCTACGCGCTCGTCAGCGGTCCGGGGAAGATGGGCGACTTCATCCCCGGCATCCGCAAGGCCATCGACAACGGCCTCTCCGCGGACGACGCGCTGCGCGCCGTGACGCTCAGCCCCGCGCGCATTCTCGGTCTGGACCGCCAGCTCGGCTCGCTCGATAAAGGAAAGATCGCAAACGTCGTCGTCACCGACAAGCCGATTTTCGACAAAGACGCGAAGGTGCAGCGCGTCTACGTCGACGGCCGGGAGATGAAGCTGCCGACCGAGGAGGACCGCGCGCGCGGCCGCGGCACGGCGGCGGCGGGTCCGCTCGACGGATCGTGGAGCCTCATCGTCAAGGCTTCGAGCGGCGACGTGAACATCAACGCGCGCTTTCACGTCGAGGACGGCAAGGTCACGGGGACGTTCTCCGGCGACCGCGGCTCGGGCGACATCCGCAGCGGAACGTTCGACGGCACCACGCTCGAGTTCACCATCAGCGTGAAGGGGACGGCCGAGCAGGAAGACTGGGTCTTCCACGGCACGCTCTCCGGCACGACCATCAGCGGCACGGTCTCGACGACGCTCGGGACGCTGCCGTTCAGCGGGAGCAAGTCACGATGAAAGCACTTTTTGGGAAGCTTGCGCCCCTCACCCGCTGCTTCGCAGCACCCTCTCCCCGCGAGCGGGGAGAGGGACAGACGCGAAGCGCCAGGGTGAGGGGCGCCCTCGCGGCATTCTTCGCCCTCCTGGCCACCGCTGCCTTCGCCGATACCGTCATCCGCGACGCCACCATCCTCACCATCTCCCACGGCAAGATCGAGCACGGCTCGATCCTGATCCGCGGCGCGAAGATCGCCGCGGTCGGGCCGAACGACCAGGTGCAGGTCCCCGCGGGCGCCACCGTCATCGACGCCGCCGGCAAGTTCGTCATGCCCGGCATCGTTGACACGCACAGCCACACCGCGGTCGAGGGGAGCGTCAACGAGATCTCCCTGCCGAACACCGGCATGGTGCGGATCCGCGACGTCCTCACCAACGAAGACATCGACGTCTACCGCCAGCTCGCCGGCGGCACGACCACGGCGCTCGTCCTGCACGGCTCGGCGAATCCGATCGGCGGACAGTCGCAGATCGTGAAGTGGCGGTGGGGCCACCCCGTCTCCGAGTGGCCGGTCGCCGACGCGCCGCGCACGATCAAGTTCGCGCTCGGCGAGAACCCGAAGAGCTCCAACTTCCGTCCGCCTCCCGGCACGCCGCTGCAGTATCCGCAGACGCGTATGGGCGTCGAGGAAGTGATCCGCCAGGCCTTCACCGACGCGAAGGACTACGCTGCGAAGTGGGCCGACTACGACGCGCGCAAGAAGCGCGGCGAAGATCCCATCCCGCCGCGCCGCGACATCCTCATGGAGACGATGAACGACATCCTGGCCGGCAAGATCGACGTCCACTCGCACTGCTATCGCTCGGACGAGATCCTGATGCTGCTGCGACTCTCCGACGAGCAGGGCTTCAAGATCCGCGAGCTCCAGCACGTCCTCGAGGGCTACAAAGTGGCGAAGGAAATCGCCGCGCACGGCGTCGGCGGCGGCACGTTCATCGATTGGTGGGGCTTCAAGATGGAGGCGTACGACGCCATCCCATACAACGTCGCGCTCATGGAGCGCGCCGGCGTCCTCACCTCCGTCAACTCCGACGATGCCGAGCTGGCGCGCCGGCTCAATCTCGACGCCGCGAAGGCGATGAAGTACGGCGGATTGTCCGAAGAAGAAGCGCTGAAGCTCTGCACCCTCAATCCCGCGAAGCAGCTCCGCCTCGACCATCGCATCGGCTCGATCGACGCCGGCAAGGACGCCGACGTGGTGATCTGGAACGGCCATCCCTTCTCGACCTACTCGCGCGTCGAGACGACGTTCGTCGACGGCGAGATCGTCTTCGACCGCCAGAAGGACCTGCAGATGCGCGCCGCTCTGGCGAAGGAGAAGGCGGATCTGTTGAAGAAGGAAGCCGACGACGAGAAGAAGAGCAAACCGCCGGCGAAGAAGACGGACGAGGAGAAGGGCGATGAGTAAGCGCGTCACCGCATTCGCCTGCGCGATGTTCGCCGGCTCGCTCTTCGCGCAGTCGGTGATCCCGAACAACCCCGGCAAGAAGCCCACCGTGGCCATCCGCAATGCCACGATCTACCCCGTGACCTCCGCGCCGATCGAGAACGGCACGATCGTCTTCTCGAACGGCACGATCACCGCCGTCGGCAAGGACGTCGCCGTCCCCGCGGGGGCGATGGTGATCGACGGCACGGGCCTCCGCGTCTATCCCGGTCTCATCGACTCCGGCTCGCGCGTCGGCCTCCTCGAGATCGACTCGGTGCCCGGATCGGTCGACACCGCGGAGCTCGGCGAGATCAATCCGAATGCGCGCGCCGAGGTGGCGGTCAATCCGCACAGCAACCTCATCCCGGTCACGCGCGTGAACGGCATCACCAGCTCCGTGGTCACGCCGGTCGGCGGCATCATCTCCGGCTCCTCGGCGCTCATCCAGCTCGCTGGCTGGACGCCGCAGGAGATGACGATCAAGGCGCCGGTGGCGATGCAGATCCACTTCCCGCGGCTGCGCGGCGGACGCTTCGCCGAGGTGCCGCAGGACGAGGAAGCGGAAAAGGAAGCGCGGAAGAACTACACCAAGGAAGTCGACAAGCTGCGCGACGTGCTCAAAGACGCGCAGGCCTACGCGAGGGCCGCGGCCGCGCGCGCGAAGGACCCGAACGTCAAGCGCTACGACCGCGACTTGGTTCTCGAGGCGCTCGTGCCGGTGGTCGAAGGGCGCGAGCCGGTGATCCTGCACGCCAGTCTCGAGCGCGACATCAAGGCGGCGCTGAAGTTCGCCGACGAGATGAAGCTGAAGGTGATCCTCGCCGACGCCGATGACGTGCAGAAGGTGATTCCCGATCTGAAGAAGCGGAACATCCCCGTCATCCTCGGGCCGATCCTCGACCTCCCGCCGCGCGAGGACGATCCGTACGATCTGATCTTCTCGAACGCCAAGGCGCTCTACGACGCCGGGATTCTCTTTTCGATCCAGTCGCAGGACTCGCACCTCGCGCGCAACCTGCCGTACCACGCCGCGGCGTGCGCGGCGTTCGGGCTGCCGAAGGAGGCGGCGCTGAAGGCGGTGACGATCTCGCCGGCGCAGATCTTCGGCGTCGCCGACAAAGTCGGCTCGCTCGAAGCCGGCAAGCGCGCCGACATCATCCTCACGGATGGCGATCCGCTCGAGGTCGTGACGCAGGTAAAGCGGCTCTTCATCGGCGGCGAGGACATCTCGCTGGAGACGCGGCACACATTGCTGTACGAGAAGTTCTCGAAGCGGCCGTGAGGTGTCATCCTGAGCGACGCGAAGGATCCCCTGCCGGCGAAGCAGGGGGATTCCTCGCCGTCGATGCGGCTCTCTGGGAATGACACGATGACCTCAATTCTCTGGCGCCGCCTCGATCGCGAAGGGCACGAGGCGGCGCGCATCGCCGGCACGACGCTCTCCGGCACCGCGGTGTTCGAATTCGAGGGTCAGGCGTGCGCGCTGTCGTACGAAGTCGTCTGCGACGACGCCTGGCGCACGCGCAGCGCAACCGTGCGCGGCTTCGTCGGCGCGCGCGAGATCGACGTCGGCATCGACGTCGACGGCGAGCGCTGGCTGCTCAATGGCGAAGAGGTCGAGGCGGTGCGCGGCTGCGTCGACGTCGACTTCAATTTCAGCCCGTCGACGAACCTCCTGCCGATCCGCCGCGGCTGCAACGGCGCGGTGCGCGCGGCGTGGCTGCGCTTTCCCTCGTTCGCCTTGGAGCCGCTCGAGCAGTCGTACGAGCGCATCGGCGAACGCCTGTACCGCTACGCGAGCGCCACCGGCTTCACCGCAGATATCGAAGTGAACGACGACGGTTTACCGGTACACTACCCGGGCCTCGCAGTAGACGTTCTTTCGCAATCCAGTTCGCGACGGTGATGGGAAGCCGGTGAGAAACCGGCGCGGCCCCCGCCACTGTAACCGGCGACGACCCGCGCTTTGCGCGATGCGCCCCACTGCCAACAGCGGGAAGGGAGCGCGGGAAGGACGACCCGGAAGCCAGGAGACCGACCGCGGCGAACCTCATCTCGAACGTGCCTCTTCGGAGGGAAGGAGCCGCCGTGAATTTTCTATTCATCCTGTTTCTCGCCGCCGCCACCCCGCAAAAAATCTCCGACCGCATCGTCGTCACCGCTTCCGACGTCGCCGAGACCATCGAGTCGACGCCCGCCGCCGTCACGGTCGTGACGAAAAAGGACATCGACGAGCGCGCCGCGCGCGACGTTGCCGACATCCTGCGCGAAGTCCCCGGCCTCGCCGTCAGCCGCACCGGCTCGCCCGGCAAGGCCACGTCGCTCTTCACGCGCGGCGCCGCGTCGACGCAGACGCTCGTGCTGTGGAACGGCATCGAGATCAACAATCCGTACTTCTCCGGCTACGACTGGGGGCGCTTCTCGACCGCCGGCGTCGAGCAGGTCGAGGTCGTGCGCGGGCCGTTCTCCGCGCTCTACGGCTCCGACGCGGTGGCGGGCGTCGTCAACGTGCTGACCGCGCCGGCCGGCACCGGCTTTCGCGCCGAGGTGCAGAGCGGCGGCCACGGCCTGCGCAACGGCCTCGTCGACGGGAGCTGGATCTCCGGCGCGAATCATTTCAGCGGCGCGCTCGAGCACCGCAACGACGACGGCTTCGCGCCGAACGACGACTTCCGCCAGAACAGCGGCAACGTCGTCTGGCGCTTCGCGCCGTCGAAGTCGTTCTCGCTCGGCCTGGCCGCGCGCGCTACCTCCTACGACCTCGGCATTCCGTTCAACCTCAACGCCACGGCCACGGCACTCGTGCCGAGCCTGCAGCGCCGCCAGAGCGGCAACGAGCGGCAGATCGCCGTCCCGCTGCAGCAGAGCTTCGGCGCCTTCTCCTACGACCTGACGCTCTCCGAGGCGCGCAACAGAGATGACTTCCGCGACCCGGAGGACTCGTTCGGCGTCGTCGACGCGTCGACGGAATCGCGCACGCGACGGGCGCGGCTGACCACGCGGACGACGACGTCGTCGTTCGGCACGATCGTGGCCGGCGGCGAGATCGAGCGCGCCAGGGTCGACGACGTCAACAACTTCGGTGTGAACCTCGACGGCCTGACGCGGCGTTCGCACGCGTTCTTCGTGGAGGACCGCGCGAAGCTCGGACCGGTGGAGCTGAGCGCCGGCATCCGCTACGACCGCTTCGACACGTTCGGCAGCGAGACCTCGCCGCGCGTCGCCGTCGCGCTCGTGCGCGGCGGAACGAAGTGGCGCGCCGCATACGGCGAAGGCTTCCGCGCGCCCTCCGTCGGCGAGCTCTACTACCCCTTCTCCGGCAATCGCAATCTCGAGGCGGAGCGCAGCCGCTCCTTCGAGGCCGGCTACGACGCGCCGATGGGCGCGAGCGGCCTCTTCTCGCTGACGGCGTTCTGGAGCCGCTACCGCAATCTCATCAACTTCGACAACGCCACGTTCGCGTTCGCAAACATCGGCCGCGCGCGGAGCGACGGGCTCGAGCTCGGCATCGACGAGCAGGTGACGCAGTCGTTCTACACGCACCTCGCCTACACGTTCCTACATCGCGACGAAGACGAAGCGACGGGCGCGCGCCTGCCGCGGCGGCCGAAGCACTCCGGCGCGCTGACGCTCGGCTGGCGCGACGGCGGTCTCGACGCGAACGTCTCGATCGTGCACAGCGGGGCGCGCGCCGACGTCCTGCCGGTCTTTCCGTTCACGAGCGCGACGAACGGCGCCTACACGACCGTCGACGCAAACGTGCAGCTCCGCGCCGGCCGCCTCACGCCCTTCGTGAAGATCGAGAACCTGCGCGACGAGCGGTATGAGGAGGTGCTGGGGTATCCGTCGGCGGGGCGAAGGGCGGTGGTGGGGCTGAGAGTGGGTCTCTAGGAACGCTTCATGCTGCGCCTTCCTCGGAGGGTCTGAGATGGCGTCAGCGAAGGCGATCACCGATCACGACGAGATCCGGCGTTGGGTGGAACAGCGCGGCGGCTACCCCGCGCGCGTGCGGGGGACGGGCCGCGGCAGCGATCCCGGCGTCTTGCGGATCGACTACCCCGGCTACAGCGGCGAAGAGACGCTGGAGCGGATCGACTGGGACGAGTTCTTCGAGTGGTTCGACCGCGACAAGCTGGCCATGTTGGCGCAGGGAGGAAAGAGCCGGTTCTCGAAGTTCGTGAAACGCGGGCGTGCAACAGCTTCGAAGAAACGCGCCGCCTCCTCGAAAAAAACATCCGCAAAGCGGGGCGCCGCGGCGTCGAAGAAAGCCGCATCAAAGAAATCGCCGGCATCGAAGAAGGCGCCGGCCAAGCGCAGCGCATCGACCAAACGCGCCGCTCCGGCGAAGAAGCGCGCGGCAGCCAAGACCACAACCAATCACAACACGATCCGGAAATGGGTCGAAAAGCGCGGCGGCTACCCGGCGCGTGTCAAGCGCACCGGCCGCGGCAGCGATCCCGGCGTGCTCCGCATCGACTATCCGGGCTACAGCGGCGCCGGCACGCTCGAGCGCATCGACTGGGATGAGTTCTTCGAGTGGTTCGACCGCGATGGTCTTGCCTTCCTCTACCAGGACACGCCGCGGAGCCGCTTCTCGAAATTCGTTTCACGATGAACATCGGGCGCACGCATTGGGCAATTGCCGAAGGTTGGATCCCGGAGTACAGCCACGGTCCCGAGCCGGAGATGCTCAGCCATGAGACGGCGTGCATCCTCAACGCCGGCGACGTCGACGCGCACGTCGAGATCACCGTCTACTTCAAAGACCGCGAGCCCGCCGGGCCGTACCGCGTGACCGTGCCGGCGCGGCGGACGCTGCACGTCCGCTTCAACGATCTCGACGATCCGGAGCCGATCCCGCGCGCTACCGACTACTCGTCCGTTCTGGTGGCTGATGTGCCGGTCGTCGTACAGCACACGCGGCTCGACTCGCGCCAATCGGCCAACGCTCTTCTCACCACCATCGCTTACTCGGAGTCCTGATGGCATCGCAAACCACTGCAGACTTTCTCGTCAGCCGCCTCTACGCCTGGGGCGTGCGCCGCATCTACGGCTATCCCGGCGACGGCATCAACGGCATCATGGGCGCGCTCGAGCGCGCGGAAGAGAAGATCGACTTCGTGCAGGTGCGCCACGAAGAGATGGCTGCGTTCATGGCCTGCGCGCACGCCAAGTTTACCGGCGAGCCGGGCATCTGCCTGGCCACGTCGGGCCCCGGCGCGATCCATCTGCTCAACGGACTCTACGACGCCAAGGGCGATCACGCGCCGGTCGTGGCCATCGTTGGCCAGTCGGGGCGCATGGCCATGGGCGGCAGCTACCAGCAGGAAGTCGACCTGCAATCGCTCTTCAAGGATGTCGCCGGCGAGTACGTGCAGACGGCCATGGCGCCGGCGCAGATGCGCCATCTCATCGACCGCGCCATTCGCATCGCGCGCGCGGAGCGCACCGTCACGTGCCTGATCATCCCGCACGACCTGCAGGAAGAGAAAATGGTCGAGCCGCCGCACAAGCACAGCACGGTGCACTCCGGCGTCGGCTACACCGCGCCGCGCGTCGTGCCGACGGACGGCGACCTGCAGCGAGCCGCCGAGGTGCTCAACGCTGGCGAGCGCGTGGCCATCCTCATCGGCGCCGGCGCGATGCAGGCCGGGGACGAAGTGACCGAAACCGCCGAGCTCCTCGGCGCCGGCGTCGCCAAAGCGCTCCTCGGCAAGGCTGCGCTCCCCGACGACCTCCCCTTCGTCACCGGCTCGATCGGCCTCCTCGGCACGAAGCCCAGCTGGACGCTCATGGACGAGTGCGACACGCTGCTCATGGTCGGGTCGTCGTTCCCGTATTCCGAGTTCCTGCCCGAGGAGGGGAAAGCGCGCGCCGTGCAAATCGACATCGACGGACGGATGTTGTCGATCCGCTATCCGATGGAGGTCAACCTCACCGGCGACGCGAAGGAGACGCTGCACGCGCTCCTCCCGCTGCTGCGGCGCAAGACCGACCGCACGTGGCGCGAGAAGCTCGAAGGGGAAATCCGCGATTGGTGGAAGGTGCTCGAAGAGCGCGCGATGCAGGACGCCGCGCCGATCAACCCCGAGCGCGTCTTCTGGGAGCTCTCGCCGCGGCTGCCCGAGGGGGCGATCGTCGTCGCGGACTCGGGCTCGACGGCCTCGTGGTACGCGCGGCACCTGAAATTCAAAAAAGGGATGATGGGGTCGCTCTCCGGCAACCTGGCCACGATGGGGCCGGGCGTGCCGTACGCGATCGCGGCGAAGTTCGCGTTCCCGGCGAAGGTGGCGATCGCCTGCGTCGGCGACGGCGCGTTCCAGATGAACGGCATGAACGAGATGATCACGATCGCCAAGTATTGGCAGGAGTGGTCCGACCCGCGCCTCATCGTCTGCGTCCTCAAGAACCGCGACTTGAACATGGTGACGTGGGAGCAACGCGTGATGGCGGGCGACGCGAAGTTCGAAGCCTCGCAGGTGGTGCCCGACTTTCCCTACGCGCAATACGCGGAGTCGATCGGACTCAAAGGGGTGAAGGTGGAGACGTGCGACCGCGTGGGAGCCGGGTGGGACGAGGCGCTGGCGGCGCAGAAACCGTGCGTGATCGAGTTCCACACCGACCCCGAGGTGCCGCCGCTACCGCCGCACATCAGCTTCGAGCAGGCCAAGAACTTCATGACTTCGCTGCTGCACGATCCGAGTCGGGCCCAGATGATCAAGGAGTCGTTCAAGACGATGTTTGCCGGCTTCAAGTGAAAATCGACGTCGCCGCGTACCGCATCCCCACCGCGTCGCCCGAGTCGGACGGCACGTTCGAGTGGGATTCCACGACGCTCGTCGCGGTGCATGCGAGCGCCGGCGGAAAGCGCGGCTTCGGCTATTCATACGCCGACGTCGCCACCGCTTCCTTCATCAAAGCGCATTTCGTAGAGCTGATGGCCGAACGCGACCCGATGGCGATCGAGTCGTGCTGGGCGGCGATGATCCGCGCCGTCCGCAACCTCGGACGCCGCGGCATCGCGGCGATGGCGATCTCCGCGGTCGATGCGGCGCTGTGGGACCTCAAGTGCAAGCTCCTCGGCCTGCCGCTCGTCACGCTCCTCGGACAAGTGCGCGACGGCGCGCCGGTCTACGGCAGCGGCGGCTTCACCTCCTACACGATCGACGAGCTGCAGCAGCATCTCGCGGCGTGGCAGTTGCCGCGCGTGAAGATGAAAGTCGGCCGCGACGCCCGCGCCGACCGCGACCGCGTCCGTGCCGCACGCGAATCCGTCGGCGATGCCGAGTTGTTTGTCGATGCGAACGGGGCATACACGCGGAAGCTGGCGTTGTCGCAGGGCGAGTTTTTCGCAACGCAAAATGTGACGTGGTTCGAGGAACCGGTGTCGTCCGATGATCTCGACGGGTTGCGATTTCTGCGCGATGCGCTGCCGATGGACATTGCCGCCGGCGAGTACGGCTACGAGCTCTTGTACTTCGAGCAAATGCTCCCTTACGTCGACGTCCTCCAGGCCGACGCCACGCGCTGTCTCGGCATCACCGGCTTCCTCAAAACGTCGGCACTCTGCGAGGCGTGGGGCACGCCGCTCTCCGCGCACTGCGCGCCGTCGCTGCACGCGCATGCCGCCTGCGCGCTCCTGCCGCTGCGGCACATCGAGTACTTCTTCGACCACGTCCGCATCGAGTCGCGCTACTTCGACGGCTTCGTCGCGCCCATCGACGGCGCGATCCATCCCGACCTCGCTCGTCCCGGTATCGGCGTCGAGTTGAAAGCGATAGATTTGAATCCGCTATGACACCGCGCCGTTTCGATCCCATCCGCTTCGACAAGCCCGGCGCCGCCGCGCGCGTCGACTACAGCGACCGCGTGCAGCGCGTGAACGTCGACGCGGCCGCGCTGGCCTCGGCGCTGCGGCGCGAAGTGCGCGGCGAGGTGCGCTTCGACGACGGCTCGCGCGCGCTCTACGCCACCGACGCCTCGAATTACCGGCAGGTGCCGATCGGCGTCGTTCTGCCGCGCGACGCCAACGACGTCATCGCCACCGTCGCCTTGGCGCGCAAGTACGGCGCGCCGATCCTCGCCCGCGGCGGCGGCACGAGCCTCGCGGGGCAGTGCTGCAACGTCGCCGTCGTCCTCGACTTCTCGAAGTACATGCACGACATCGTCGAGCTCGACGCGCGCGGGAAATATGCCTGGGTGCAGCCCGGCATCGTCCTCGACGACCTCCGCAGCGCGGCCGAGGAGCACCGCCTCACGTTCGGCCCCGACCCGGCCACGCACACGCGCTGCACGATCGGCGGCATGATCGGCAACAACTCCTGCGGCGTGCATGCGCTGATGGCGGGGAAGACCGTCGACAACATCGAGGCGCTGAAGGTCCTCCTCTACGACGGCACGCAGATGACCGTCGGCGCGACGTCGGACGCCGAGGTGGAGCGCATCATCGGCCGCGGCGGACGCGAAAGCGAGATCTTCGCCGGACTCAAAAAGATCCGCGACACGTACGGCGACGAGATCCGGCAGCGCTATCCGAAGATTCCGCGCCGCGTCTCCGGCTACAACCTCGACTCGCTCCTCCCCGACGATGGCTTTCACGTGGCGAAGGCGCTCGTCGGCAGCGAGTCGACGTGCGTCGTTGTCCTCGAGGCGAAGTGCCGCCTCGTCGACTCACCGCCGGTGCGCACGCTCGTCGTCGTCGGCTACGACGACATCTACGCCGCCGCCGACCACGTGCCGGACCTGCTCGAGTTCGAGCCGATCGGCCTCGAAGGCGTCGACGAGGGCCTCATCAAAGACATGAAGGTCAAGCACCTTCACCCGAAAAACATCGAGCTGCTGCCGGAAGGGAAGGGGTGGCTGCTCGTCGAGTTCGGCGGCGAGACCACGGAGGATGCAGAAGCGAAGGCGCAGCGCATGATCGACTCGCTGCGCGGGCCATCGTCGAAAATGTATCGCGACCCGTCCGAGGCAAAGAAGATCTGGCAGATCCGCGAGTCCGGCCTGGGCGCGACGGCCTTCGTCCCCGGCAAGCCGATGACGTGGGAGGGTTGGGAGGACTCCGCCGTCGATCCGAAGCATCTCGGCAAGTACCTCCGCGAGCTGCGCGCCTTGATGGACAAGTTCGGCTACACCGGCGATCTCTACGGCCACTTCGGCCAGGCCTGCGTGCACACGCGCAACAACTTCGACCTCGAGTCCGCGCCCGGCATCGCCAAGTACCGCGCCTACATCGACGAGGCCGCGGACCTCTGCATCAAGTACAACGGGTCCCTGTCCGGCGAGCACGGCGACGGGCAGTCGCGCGCGGAGCTGTTGCCGAAGATGTTCGGCGAGCGCCTCGTCGGCGCGTTCCGCGAGTTCAAGGCGCTGTGGGACCCGGAGTGGAAGATGAACCCCGGCAAGGTGGTGACGCCGTACCACCCGACCGAGAACCTCCGCCTAGGGGCCGACTTCCAGCAGTGGGCGCCGCGGACGCACTTCCAGTTCCCCGAGGATCAGGGGCGGATGGAGCGCGCCGTCATGCGCTGCGTGGGCGTGGGGGAGTGCCGCCGCTTCGATCACGGCACGATGTGCCCGAGCTACATGGTCACGCGCGAGGAAGAGCATTCGACGCGCGGCCGTGCGCGGCTGCTCTTCGAGATGTTCGAGGGCGAGGTCATCCCCAATGACTGGCGCAACGAGGCGGTGAAGGACGCGCTCGACCTCTGCCTGGCCTGCAAGGGCTGCAAGGGCGACTGCCCGGTGAACGTCGACATGGCCACGTTCAAAGCCGAGTTCCTCTCGCACTATTACGAGGGGCGGCTGCGGCCGGTGACGGCGTACTCGATGGGGCTGATCTATTGGTGGTCGCGCGCCGCCGCGGTGGCGCCGCAGGTGGCGAACACGATCATGGCCTTGCCGTTCGTGAAACGACTTGCCGGCGTCGCACCGGAGCGGCGGATGCCGGTGTATGCGGCGAAGACGTTTCGTGAACGATTTGCAGAGCGCCCTGACAGCGGCGGCACGGCCGCCGCACTCCAGAGAGTTGTACTCTGGCCCGACACCTTCAACAACCACTTCCACCCCGAGACCGCCATGGCCGCGGTCGAAGTGCTGGAGAACGCCGGCTACCACGTCACCATCCCGCGGCGGCAGCTCTGCTGCGGGCGTCCTCTCTACGACTTCGGATTCCTGAAAACGGCCAAGCGGCTGCTCGAAGAAACGATGGACGCGCTGCAGCCGGAGCTCGAGGAAGGCGTGCCAATCATCGGCCTCGAACCGAGCTGCGTGTCGGTCTTCCGCGACGAGCTGACCGGGCTCTATCCCGCGCATCCGGCCGCGAAGCGGCTTCGCGAATCGACGATGACGCTCAGCGAATTTCTCGTGCGCGAGAACGTGCCGCTGCCGGCGATGAAGGCCAAGGCGCTGATGCAGGCGCACTGTCATCACCGCGCGATCATGAAGATCGGTGCCGAGGAAGAGGTGCTCAGGAAGATCGGGCTCGACCTGGAGACGCCGGACTCCGGCTGCTGCGGCATGGCCGGCGCGTTCGGCTTCGAGCGCGAGCACTACGAGGTCTCCATGCGCGCCGGCGAGCGGTTGATCCTGCCGAAGGTACGCGAAGCCTCGCCGGAGACGATCATCGTCGCCGACGGCTTCAGTTGCCGCGAGCAGATCGCGCAGTCGACGCCGCGCCGCGCCCTGCACCTCGCGCAGGTATTGCAGATGGCCATGCGCAAGGAGCGCGGGCTCGCGCCGGCGCCCATCGACGACACGCCGCCGCCCGACCTCCGGAAGACGCTGTGGACCGTCGCGGGCATCGCCGGCGGCGCGGCCCTTTTCGCGGGAGGAGTATGGCTGCTGCGCAACAGGCGGAAGCGATCGCGGACTACGCCGTCATCGGCGACACGCGGTCGATCGCGCTGATCTCGCGCCGCGGCTCCATCGACTGGCTCTGTTGGCCGCGCTTCGATGCGCCGTCGATCTTCGCCTGCCTCCTCGATATCGAGAAAGGCGGCCACTTCTCCATTGCGCCGTCGGTGCCGTTCACGGCGAAGCGGCGCTACGTCGACGACACGAACGTGCTGGAGACGACGTTCGCCTGCGACGGCGGCGAAGCGACGCTCCTCGACCTCATGCCGGTCATGACCGAGGAGGAGAAGACGCGGCGGCTGACGCCGTTCCGCCAGCTCCTGCGCCGCGTCGACTGCATTCGCGGAGAGGTGCCGCTGCGCGTCGAGTACATGCCGCGGCCCGACTACGCGCGCGTCACGCCGCGGCTCGAGCTGCGCGACGGTCGTATCCACTGCGCCTGGGGCGGCGCGCGCGTGATGAATCTCCGCAGCGACGCGCGCTTCGACGAGCGCGGCGTCGCCGAATTCACGCTCCGCGCAGGCGAGCGCCGCACATTCGCGCTGGGATACGACGATCACTCCCCCGCGGTCTTCCCGCCGATCGACGGCGACGCCATCGAGCGCTCCATCGAGTTCTGGCGGGAATGGTCGTCGCAGCTCACCTACAAAGGTCCGTACCGCGATGCCGTCATGCGCAGCGCGCTCGTACTCAAGCTCCTCACCTATGCGCCGAGCGGCGGCATCATCGCCGCGGCCACGACCTCGCTGCCGGAGCAGATCGGCGGCGTCCGCAACTAGGACTACCGCTACTGCTGGCTGCGCGACGCTTCCTTCACCGTCAGCGCGCTCTACGACTGCGGCTTCGAGCGCGAAGGCGCCGCGTTTCTCGACTGGCTGCTCTACTCGACGCGGCTCACGCAGCCGAGCCTGCAGATCCTCTACGACGTCTTCGGCGAGTCGCGGCTCCCCGAGCGCGACCTCGACCACCTGGAGGGCTACCGCGGCTCGCGCCCGGTGCGCGTCGGCAACCTTGCCGTGAAGCAGTTCCAGCTCGACGTCTACGGCGAAGTGATCGGTGCGATGGAGGAGGCCGTGCAGCGCGGCGAGGCGCTCGACCGCGATCGCGAGCGCCTCATTCGCCGCTTAGGCGAGATGGTCGTGAAGCGCTGGAGTGAACCTGACGATGGAATCTGGGAAAAGCGCGGCGGGCGGCGCCATCACATCCATTCGAAGATCATGGCCTGGTCGGCGCTCGACTGCGCGGAGCGGCTGATCGGCCCGGAATTCAGCGGCGTCAAGGATCAAATTCGCGAGTACGTGCTGACCGAGGGATTCAACCAAGAGGTCAACAGCTTCGTTGCCGTGGCGGGCGAGCGCGACGTCGACGCCAGCCTCCTCTACGCCGTGCGCGTCGGCATCGTGAAGCCGGACGACCCGCGCATGCTCGGCACGATCGACGCGATCCGCCGCCAGCTCGGCCGCGGCGATCTCGTCTACCGCTACGACACGCGCAGCGAGAAAGACGGCCTCCCCGCCGGCGAGGGGGCGTTCCTCGCCTGCAGCATGTGGCTCGTCGAGGCGCTCGTCCTCGCGGGCCGCCGCGCCGATGCGGAAGAGGTGTTCGCCAAGGTGCTTCGCCGCGCGAACGACGTCGGTCTGCTCTCCGAGGAGGCCGACCCCGACACGGGTGAGCTCCTCGGCAATTTCCCGCAGGCCCTCACGCACATCGGCCTCATGAACGCCGCGCTCTGCCTCAGCGAAGGCGATAGAACGTCCCGAGAATCAGCCCGTAGCTCGCGTGCACGAGCATGAGCACCCACGGCGTGGCGCGGCCGTAGTTCACCGCCAGAAATCCGGGCGGCTCGAGCAGGCGCGTCGGCTCGGGGCCGCGGAAGTCCGACACCATGCGCGGGTGCATGCCCGGCAGCATCGGCAGCACGGCCACGACGACGAAGAGACCCTGCACGCATCCCATCAGCGCACCGAGCCACCACGTGGCCATGCGCAGCTGCTCGAAGAAGAGCGCGTAGACGATGGCGAAGATCCAGCCGTTGATGACGTGCATGGCCGCGCCGATGACTTTGGCGCGGTCGCGGTTCGGCGTCAGCATCGTGCCGATGATGAACGGCAGGTCGATGCGCGTGAGCCCCAGCGACTGCGAGGCGATCGTCAGCGCGGTCAAGACGATCGTCGCCGCGAAGCCCCAGAGGAGAATGGATGGAAGATTCATTGCAAGCACGATGGAGTGCGGCGGCCATGCCGCCGCTTTGACAGCGCCGGCATGGCCGGCGCACTCCATATGCAAGAAACAGTCGTGATCACCGGCGCCTCCGCGGGAGTCGGCCGCGCCACTGCACAGCTCTTCGGGCGCCGCCGCGCCAAAGTCGGGCTCATCGCGCGCGGCCGCGACGGCCTCGAAGCCGCGAAACGCGAGATTGAGACCGCGGGCGGCGAGGCGCTCGTGCTGCCGCTCGACGTCAGCGATGCCGATGCCGTCGAGAACGCCGCCGCCGAGGTCGAGCGCGCGTTCGGCCCGATCGACATCTGGGTCAACAACGCCATGCTCTCCGTCTTCTCGCCGATCGACGAGATGACGCCCGACGACTACCGCCGCGTCACCGAGGTCACGTACCTCGGCTACGTATGGGGGACGCTGGCGGCGCTCCGGCGGATGAAGCCGCGCGACCGCGGCGTCATCGTGCAGGTCGGCTCCGCGCTCGCCTACCGCGGCATCCCGCTGCAGTCGGCGTACTGCGCGGCCAAGCACGCCGTGCAGGGCTTCCACGACTCGCTGCGCTCCGAGCTCATCCACGACGGCAGCCACGTCCGCGTCGTCATGGTGAACATGCCGGCGCTGAACACGCCGCAGTTCCGCTGGGTGAAGTCGCGCCTGCCGCGCAAGGCGCAGCCGGTCCCGCCGATTTTTCAGCCCGAGGTGGCGGCAGAGGCGATCGCATGGGCCGCGTACAGCGGGCGGCGCGAGATCAACGTCGGATTGCCGACGTCGATGGCGGTCATCGGCAACAACTTCTTCCCCGGTTTTGGCGACGAGTATCTCGGCAAGCACGGCTACGACGCGCAGATGATCGACGAGCCCGAGGACCCGAATCGGCCGAACAATCTGTACGAACCGCTGCCGGGCGACCACGGCGCGCACGGCGTGTTCGACGACCGGTCGCGCCCGCTTTCGATCGAGCTCGAGCTCAACAAAAAGCGGAATTGGCTGGCAGCGGGTGCAGCATTTGCAGCTTTTTCATTTTTGTTATGGAAGCAAAAGCGAAACTCCTAGGGCATCCGATCCATCAGATGCTGATCGTCTTTCCCCTCGGACTTCTGGCGACGTCGCTGTTCTTCGACATCGCGTACCTGATCACGAACCGCGGCGAGCTGGCCCGCGTGGCGTACTGGATGATCTTCGCCGGCGTGATCGGCGCGCTTCTCGCGGCGGTGTTCGGCCTCATCGACTGGCTCGGCATCCCGGGCGGCACGCGCGCCAAGCGCCTCGGCGCATACCACGGCATCGGCAACGTGATCGTCGTGGCGATCTTCGCCGTGAGTTGGTGGGTGCGGCGCGGCGATCCATCGACGCCGGCGACGATGGCGATCGTGCTGTCGGCAATCGCAGTGGGCATCGCGCTCGTCACCGGCTGGCTCGGCGGGGAATTGGTCGATCAGCTCGGCATCGGTGTGTACGAACAGGCGAACCCCGACGCGCCGAGCTCGCTCAGATCCTCGTCAACTTCGCGTATTTCGCGATGAACTTCTTCGATCCCGCGCGGTCGAAGTAGACGGTCAGCTTGGCGTCGGGACCATCGCCCTCCATCGTGAGGATGGTCCCGTCGCCGAACTGCGCGTGGCGCACGCGCTGGCCGCGCTTGAGCTGCGCGGGCTGCGACGACGGCGGCGCGGCGGCGGTCTTGATCGCCGAGGAGTCGAGCTGCACGGGGCCGCCGAAGAAGGAGGAGATGTTCTTCGCGGCGTCTCTGGAGTGCGGCGGCCGCGCCGCCGCTCTCGACGGCGGCGGCATGGCCGCCGCACTCCACGAACGCCTTCCGAGCCGCACCGCCTCGGTCACCTCCTCCGGAATCTCCTGCAGGAACGGCGAGGGCGATTGCTCGCGGAACTGCCCGTGCAGCCGCCGCTCGAGCGAGTGCATGCAGTAGAGCTGCTCGCGCGCCCGCGTCATGCCGACGTAGCAGAGGCGGCGCTCCTCTTCGACGTCGTCGTCCTCGTCGCGCGACTGCGAGTGCGGCAGGATGCCCTCTTCCATCCCGGCCAGGAAGACGACTTTGTACTCGAGCCCCTTCGCGGCGTGCAGCGTCATCAGCGTCACGCCCTTCTGCGACTCGTAGCGGTCGAGGTCCGACATGAGCGTGATCGAGTCGAGATAGTCGGCGAGCGTCGCGCCGGCGTTCTGCTCGGAAAACTCGCGCGCGGAGCTGAGCAACTCCTCGATGTTCTGCAGGCGCGACTCGTCCTGGATGTCGCGCGATTCCTGCAGCATGCGCCGGTAGCCGGTGCGCAGCAGCAGGTAATCGAAGAGCTCCGGCAGCGGATGATTCGCGGCGTTGCGGAGGTCGGTGACGATCTCGCGGAACTCGCGCACCGCCTTCGCCGCGCGCGTCG
Source organism: Thermoanaerobaculia bacterium (assembly GCA_036522835.1). Classification (GTDB taxonomy): domain Bacteria; phylum Acidobacteriota; class Thermoanaerobaculia; order Gp7-AA8; family Gp7-AA8; genus DATDFB01. The sequence continues at coordinate 22,926 of DATDFB010000210.1, forward strand.
GTAGCGGCGCGAGATCCTGCTCGATCACCGTCCACAGCGAAGTGTCGTGCTGCGCCGCGGCGGCGTCGAGCGCGGCCACGGTCGTGTCGCCGATGCCGCGCGACGGCACGTTGATCACGCGCTCGATCGACGGCGTGTCGTGCGGCTTCACCGCCAGGCGCAGGTAGGCCAGCACGTCCTTGATCTCCGCGCGCTCGTAGAACTTCACGCCGCCGACGACGGAGTAGGGGATGTTCGCGCGCAGCAGCTCTTCTTCGAACGGCCGCGACTGCGCGTTCATCCGGAAGAGCACGGCGAAGTCGGTCAACTTGTACCTCGAGCGCATGGCGTTGAGCCGCTCCAGGACGAACTGCGCTTCCTCGCGGTCGGTCGAGCAGGTCACGACGCGCACCGGGTCGCCGCTGCCCCCGCTGGTGAAGAGCTTCTTTCCCTTGCGGGCCACGTTGTGCTCGACCACGCCGGTCGCCGCGTCGAGGATGTTCCCGGTCGAGCGGTAGTTCTGCTCGAGCTTCACGATCTCCGCGCCGGGAAAGTCGCGCTCGAAGTTGAGGATGTTGTTGATGTCGGCGCCGCGGAAGCGGTAGATCGATTGGTCCTCGTCGCCGACGGCCACGATGTTCCCGCGCGGCCCGGCCAGCGCCTTGATCAGCATGTACTGCGCGCGGTTCGTGTCCTGGTACTCGTCGATGAGGATGTGCTGGAAGCGCCCATGGATCTCGTCGCGCACGTCCTCGTGCTCCTGCAGGAGGCGGACATAGTTGCCGATGAGGTCGTCGAAGTCCATGGCGTCGTACTCTTTGAGCCGCCGCTGGTACAGCCGGTAGACCTCGGACACGCGCGCGCCGAAGAAGTCGAGGTTGTGCTTCTCGTACTCCGCCGGTCCCATCAGCTCGTTCTTCGCGTTGGAGATGCGCGTGAGGATGGAGCGCGGCGGAAAGGCCTCGTCGCTGATCTGCAGCTCGCGCATGCAGCGCCGCACGAGCGTGAGCTGGTCGGAGGTGTCGTAGATGACGAACGACTTGGTGAAACCGAGACGGTCGGCGTAGCGGCGGAGCATCCGCAGCGACGTGGAATGGAAGGTGCCGATCCACGGCCGCGCGCCGATGTTGGGGACGAGGTGCTCGACGCGGCTGAGCATCTCGTTCGCGGCCTTGTTCGTGAAGGTGACGGCGAGGATGTTATACGGCGCCACGCCGCGCGAGGCCGTAAGCCAGGCGATGCGGTAGGTGATGACGCGCGTCTTCCCCGACCCCGCGCCGGCGAGCACGAGCAACGGCCCGTCGCCGTGCGTGACGGCGTCGCGCTGGCGCGGATTGAGAACGGAGAGGTCGATCATCGGCGGCGCAGTTTACCGTGTCATTCCGAGCGCAGCGAGGAATCCCCTGCGCCGCGCGATGCGGAAGATTCCTCACCGTCTGCGCGGCCCGGAATGACACATGAAACCGCGCCTGTTACACTCGTCCGTCCGATCGGAGGCTTCATGTTTGGTTCACTCGGTATGCCTGAGCTCCTCGTCATTCTCGTCATCGTCATTGTGATCTTCGGCGCCAGCCGCCTGCCGCAGCTCGGCCGCGGCCTCGGCGAGGGAATCTCCAACTTCAAGAACGGCATCCGCGGCACCGACGAGAAGAAAGTCGTCGAAGAGAAGAAGGAAAAGACGGCCTAGCCCGCTTGGCTCATTGGCTCATCACCGGCGCGGGCGGCATGGTCGCCACCGACCTCCGCGAGGCGCTGGCGCTTCGCGACGAGCCCGTAACCGCGCTCACCAGGAACGACCTCGACATCACCGACTCCCGCCGCGTCTCCGCGTGCGTGGCCGAGGTGCGGCCGGACGTGATCGTCAACTGCGCGGCGTACACGAAAGTCGATCAGGCCGAGGCGGAGGAGAGCGCGGCAAACGCGATCAACGGATCCGCCGTCGAGTTGCTCGCTTGGGCAGCGAATGAGGCCGGCGCGTTGCTCGTGCAGCTCTCGACCGACTTCGTCTTCGACGGGAAGAAGCGCGAGCCGTACGAGATCAACGACGCCACGAATCCCCTCTCCGCATACGGCCGTTCGAAGCTCCTCGGCGAGACCGCCGCGCGGCACGCGTCGAAGCATCTGATCGTTCGCACGTCATGGCTCTTCGGCCTGAACGGTCCAAACTTCGTGAAGGCGATCCAGCGCCAGGTCGGCCTCGGCACGAATCCGCTGCGCGTGGTGAACGATCAACGCGGCCGGCCGACGTACACGCCGCACCTCGCCGAGGCGATCATCCGCATCGTGTCCAACGACGCTCGGGGCGTCGTGCACTACGCCGACGCCGAGGAGTGCACCTGGTACGACTTCGCCCGCGCCATCGCGCCGGAGGCGAACATCGTCGCCGTCAGCACCGACGAGTTTCCCCGCCCCGCCGCCCGCCCCGCGTACTCCGTACTTTCGACCGAGCGCTACGAGCGCCTAACCGGCGTCACGCCGGCGTCGTGGCGGGATGGGTTGGGCGAGTATCTGCGTGCATCAGATACTCGACGTTCCCCTCAGCACCCTTGACCGGGCTCTCGATCACGCCCTTCACGTCGAAGCCGATCTCCTTCGCGAACGCGACGACGGATTCGACCGCCGCGGCGCGCTTCGTTTCGTCGCGCACGATGCCGCCCTTGCCGACGTCGCGCTTCCCGACCTCGAACTGCGGCTTGATCAGCGCCACGACGTCGCCGCGCGCGAACGTTTGGACGGCCGGCAAGATCAACTTCAGCGAGATGAACGAGACGTCGATCGACACGAAGTCGATCTCGTCGTCGAAATCGCTCGCGGTGAGATAGCGCGCATTCACCTTCTCGCGATTGACGACGCGCTCGTCATTGCGCAGCGACGCATCGAGCTGTCCGTAGCCGACGTCGATCGCGTACACCTTCTTCGCGCCGCTCTCGAGGAGAACGTCGGTGAACCCGCCGGTCGAGGCGCCGACGTCCGCGCAGACCTTGCCCGTCACGTCGATCGCGAACCGCTCCAGCGCATGCGCGAGCTTCACGCCCCCCCGCCCGACCCACGGATGCTCGAGCGCCTCGATGGCCAGCGCGTCGTCCTCGGCCACGAGCGCGCCGGCCTTGTCGACGTGCTTACCGCCGACGAGAACGCGCCGGGCCATGATCAGCGACTGCGCCTTCGCGCGGGAGTCGACGAGCCCGCGCTCGACGAGGGCGATGTCGAGGCGCTGCTTTTTCATGCGTTGATGATCGTGAAACCACCCTGCGTAAAATGATGGTCGTTTGTCAGGACGTGCTGGATGCCTCGGTGACGCATCACCACCATCGAGGCGCAGTCGACTAACGAGTACTCCTTGTCTCTACGTTGCTCGTAGAGATCGAGCGCTTCGAGGAACAACCGGCGGTCCAGTTCGACGACGGTCGACTCTCGAATCATCCGCCGCACGATCCGCGCGGCGTCGACGCGCGCCGACTGACCGAAGCCCGAGAAGAACGCGAGTACCTCGGTCAGCACCCCATCGTGCGTCACCAAGTCATTGCCAAATCTCGTCTCGAGGCGTTGCGCGGCGGCGTAATGCTCATCAAAACGGCTCAGACGCGCGACAAAAAACCACGTGTCGACGAAGTGCTCCGGCATTACTTCGCCACGCGGCGCGGGATGCCGTACACGACCTCGTCAATGTGGTCAGAATCGATACCGCGCTCGTGCATACGACGGAGATCTTCGTCGGGTATGCGACTGCCCGCTTCTTCGAGCATCTGCCCGAGCTCCGCCAACGTCATCCTGCGCTGCGGCCCCACGAACTCCCGCACCCGCCTCGCGATCCCCTCTGAATCGAGGTCGTACTGCGCGCGCAGCACGTCCTGCGCGCCGTGGTGCACGTACTCGTCGGGGATGCCGATGCGGTGGACGTCGACGTCGTCGAGGCCGAGCTGCTGGCAGCGCTCCATGATCGCGGAGCCGAAGCCGCCGGCGAGGGAGCCTTCCTCGACGGTGACGATCTTCGCGCCGGGCGTGCAGTACTTCCGAATCAGCTCGTCGTCGAGCGGCTTGATGAAGCGGGCGTTGATCACCGTCGCTTCGATGCCGTCCTTCGCCAGCAGATCCGCGGCGTGCATCGCCGGCCAGACCTCGGCGCCGATGGCGAAGATCGTCGCGGCGCTGCCTTCGCGGAGCACCTCGCCCTTGCCGATCGGCAGCGAGACGAGCTCCTTGTCCTGCTCCACGCCGATCCCGTTCCCGCGCGGGTAGCGCAGCGACGTCGGATGGCCCGTCTCGAACGCGGTCTTGAGCATGTGCCGCAGCTCGTTCTCGTCCTTCGGGGCCATGCAGACCATGTTCGGGAAGAGGCGCAGATAGGCCATGTCGTAGATGCCGTGGTGCGTCGGGCCGTCCTGGCCGGCGATGCCCGCGCGGTCGAGGGCGAAGACCACCGGCAGGTCCATGATGGCCACGTCGTGGAAGACCTGGTCGAACGCGCGCTGCAGGAAGGTCGAGTAGATCGCGGCGATCGGCTTCATCCCCTGCGTGGCCATGCCGCCGCTGAACGTCACCGCGTGCTCCTCGGCGATGCCGACGTCGAACATACGCTCGGGAAATGTCTTCGCAAACTTATCGAGACCCGTCCCCTCGGGCATCGCCGCGGTGATGGCCACGATCTTCGGGTCGCTCTTGGCGAGCTGCGTCAACGTCTCGGCGAAGACGGCGGTGTACGACGGCGGGCCGGGCTTCGATTTCACCACTTCGCCCGACTCGATGTCGAACGGCGTCACGCCGTGCGACCAGATCGGCTTGTTCTCCGCCGGCGTGTAGCCCTTCCCCTTCTTCGTGATGACGTGGATGAGCAGCGGGCCGTTGTAGTCCTTGTTTTTCTCGAAGAGGTCGATCAGGCCGTCGAGGTCGTGGCCGTTGATCGGGCCGAGGTACTTGAAGCCGAGCTCCTCGAACAGCGTGCCCGGAACCACCGTGTGCTTCACGAGCTGCTCCATCTCCGAGGCCAGCTCGTGGAGCTTCCCGCCGACGAGCGGAATGCGGTCCATGATGCCCTTGGCGATGTCCTTGGCCTGGTTGTACGGCTGTCCTTTGAGGATCGAGTTGAGGTAGCCCGACATGGCGCCGACGTTCGTCGAGATCGACATATCGTTGTCGTTGAGGACGATCATCAGCTTCCGCTTGAGATGCCCGGCCTGGTTGAGCCCTTCGAGCGCGAGGCCGCCGGAGAGCGCGCCGTCGCCGATGACCGCGACCACGCGGTAGTCCTCCTTGCGGAAGTCGCGCGCGACGGCGATGCCAAGGGCCGCGGAGATCGAGGTCGAAGCATGGCCGGCGTTGAACACGTCGTACTCCGACTCCTCGCGCTTGCAGAAGCCGGAGATGCCGCCGTGCTGGCGAATCGTTGGGAACTGCTCGCGGCGGCCGGTGATGAGCTTGTGCGGGTACGACTGGTGCCCGGTGTCGAAGACGATCTGGTCGCGCGGCGTGTCGAAGACCCAGTGCAGCGCGAGCGTGAGCTCGACGATGCCGAGGTTGCCGCCGAAGTGGCCGCCCACCTTGGAGACGACGTCGATGATGCGCTCGCGGATCTCGTCGGCGAGCTCGGGGAGCTGGCGCCGGTCGAGCTTCCGAACGTCGTACGGAGTATTGATGGTGTCGAGAATTCGGCTCATGTTCGCGGGTCCTAGGAGCGGCGCTCGCAGATGTAACGTGCGATTTCGGCAAGATAGTTCGCCGCCGGACCGGCGATGTTATCAGCGTTCTCGATGGCCACGGCCAGCAGCCTCCCCGCCTCGGCACGTGCAGCTTCGACGCCGAGCAGCGCCGGGTAGGTGAGTTTTCCCTGCGCGACGTCCTTGCCGGCCGTCTTGCCGAGGTCCGCGGAAGTGGCCTCGATGTCGAGAAGGTCGTCGACGATTTGGAAGGCCAGGCCGGTGGCGATGCCGTAGGCCTCGAGGGCTTGCAGTTGCTCATTGGACGCGCCGCCGAGCAGCCCACCCAGCAGCACCGACGCGGTGAGCAGCTTACCGGTTTTGTTGCGGTGGATGAACTCGAGGTTCTGGAGTGCGGCGGCCATGCCGCCGCTGCTCGAGAGCGGCGGCAT
>DATDFB010000211.1:0-90018 GCA_036522835.1 Thermoanaerobaculia bacterium
CCGATCGACCAGCGCTCCGACATCTTCTCGTTCGGCTGCATCGTCTACGAGACCGTCACGGGGCAGAAGCCGTTCGAGGGGGAGTCGTTCGTCGATACGCTGCATCAGGTGCTGCACGCGGAGCCGCGGCCGATCGAGCACCCGGACGAGCGCGTGCAGCACGAGGTGCAGCGGCTGATCGGCCGGTGCCTGGTGAAGGACCGCGAGAACCGTTACCAGTCGCTGCGCGACGTCGCGCTCGACCTGCGCGCCCTGGCGCGCGAGATCGACAGCGCGCCCGTGATCCCGCTCCCGCGCTCGGCGGGCGTCGGCTGGCTCATCGCCGCGTTGGCCATCTGCGTCGGCGCCGCGGTCGTGATGATCTGGCGCGGCCGCACGGCTGCGGCGCCGCCAGGCGCTCTGCATCCCGCCACGCGCATAACCACGAGCGGCAACGTCGGGCACCTCGCCGTCTCGCCCGACGGCCGCTTCGTCGCGTACACGACGGCCGAGGGCGTGCGCCTTCAGCAGATCGCGACTGGAAGCAGCGTCGTCATCTTTCCGTCCCCGCCAAGCACCCACTACGTCGGCATCACGTTTTCGCCCGACTCGAATTACGTGCTGCCGACGAGCTACGAGAAATCGGTTTACGGCAACGTCACGCAGGTCCCGCTCCTCGGCGGGCCGGCCACGGCGCTCGTCCACGACGCCGACACCGCCGCGGCGATCTCGCCCGACGGCACGCGCCTCGCGGTCGTCCGCGACGTGCTGCAGAAAGGCGAGAGCCAGATCCTCGTTACCGCGCGCGACGGCTCGCATGAGCGCGTGCTGGCCACTCTGCAGCTCCCGCAGCATGCGCTCTCGCCGGCGTGGTCGCCGGACGGCAAGCGCATCGCCGTCACGCATGGCCGGAGCCTCTACACGATCGACGCGACGACCGGCGCGAAGACCAGCGTGCCGCTGGCGGAGTGGCGCGGGACGATCGACGGCGTGACCTGGAGCGCACGCGGCGACGCGCTGATCGTCAGCGCCGTCGACGAGCGCTCCGGCGGACACACGCAGCTGATGCGCGTCGACCTCTCGTCCGGCGCGATCGCGTCGATCACCGACGACGACAACGACTACGCCGAGCCGCGCGCCGCCGGCAGCGCGCTCGCCGCGATCCGGATGAAGCGCCAGGCAACGCTTTGGTCGGTCGCGCCGGGAGCGCCGGCCGAGGAGCTGACCAAAGGCGTCGGAAACTCCGACGGCCTCGAAGGCGTGGCTTGGACACTCGACCACCGCATCGTCTACGCGTCGTCCGCCGCGGGGACGGTCGACCTCTGGATTGCCAATGCCGACGGCTCGTCGGCGCGGCAACTGACGAACGACGAGGGTACCGAGTCGCGTCCGGTCGTCACAGCGGACGGCACGACGATCGTTTATTTGTCGCGCTCGCACGGCCAGTCGTCGATCTGGCGGATGAGGCTCGACGGCTCGCAGCGGCGGCCGGTTGTCAGTGCGCCACTCATCTACGAGTTCGCGGTGACGCCGGACGCGAAAAACGTCGTTTACGACGCCGACTCGACGCTGCAGCGCGTGCCGCTCGACGGCGGCGCGCCAGTGACGATCGCTAGTATGGGCGTATGGCCGATGTCGCTGCGGGTCACTCCGGACGGCCGCGCGGTGATCTTCTCTGCGCTCGAAGACATCGCGATAAAGCTGTTCCGCGTCCCGATCGGCGGCGGCCCGGTGACGAAGCTCCTCAACGACCGCGCCACCGACGGCGTGGTCTCGCCGGACGGCAAGCTCCTCGCCTGCACCTTCGGCCTGGCCGAGCCGTACGGGAGCCTAGCCATCCTTCCCGTAACCGGCGGCGCGCCGACGACGCCGCTGTCACTGAATGGCCACCTCTACCGCTGGAGCCCCGATGGCAAGTCGATCGTGTTCGTGAAAGACGAGGGGAAGAAGGAGAACCTCTATCGATTGCCGCTCGACGGCAAGGAGGCGACGCCGATCACGAAGTTCACCAACGGGAGCATCGCGAACTTCGCCTGGTCGCCGGACGGGACGCGCATCGTACTGACGCATTCGCAGCAGACGCGGGATGTGGTGTTGTGGAGTGCGCCGGCCATGCCGGCGCTCTGACAGCGGCGGCATGGCCGCCGCACTCCAGATCAATTCGGCGGCGTCAAGCTCACCGTCACGCTGTAAATCACGGCCACCGGCTGGCCCGCGCGCGTCGCCGGCCGGAACTCCCAGCGGCTCAGCGCGTCGGCGATCATGCGGTCGGCGGCGGGGCTCAAGCCCAGCATCGGCTTCACCTCGATCACCTTGCCACTGGCGTCGATCGTCACTTCGGCCGCGCCGATCTTGCGCGCGCCGGCGAGCTCCGGCGGGTACGGCACCGCGCCGCGCACCAGCGCCACCGGCGCGGCCACGTCGCCGCCGACCTTGTAGATCTGCTGGCCCGTGGCCGTCTTCTGCTTCGTCACCGACGGATGCGCCTGCAGCTCGGGCGGGAGGAACGACTGCGCCAGCGTGTCGAGGTCGAGCACGCGCGTCCAAGCGTTGTCGTCGTACACGATGTCTTCCTCGAACGAGCCGGTGATCGGCTTCGCCCAACTGTCGCGGTTGAACGTCTTGTCCGCGCCGGCGCTGATGATCCGGAAGTGCTGCCCCTCGGGATCGACGAACGAGACCTCCAGCGCCGTCCCCCACTCGTCGAGCACGCGCGGGATGCGCGCGGCGCGCACCGACCGCGAGACCACGCGTGCTTTGAGGAAGCGCTCCGAGAGCGCCCTCACCCTGTCCTGCGTGATCCGCTCGCGGACGATGTCGGCGAACTTCGGATCTTTCTTCAGCGCCTCCGCCTCGATCTCGTTGATGCGCAGCCACGCCCACGCGTTCGAGACCGTGTTGATCTCGCGGTAGACGTCGCCGCGCAGAAACGCCGTCGGCAGCGACTGCTCGCTCTTCTGCGCCTCGGACACGAAGCCGGCAAGCCACGAGCGGTTCGTGCGCACGAACGCGCCCGCGACGATCACGCAGTCGGCCGCGAGCGACGTCGTGTCGGCCTTCGCCGCCCACGTGCTCTCCTCGAACGTCTTGTCGCTGCCGGCGCCGGCGATGCGATAGCCGAACTTCGGATCGACCTCGATGCGGTACGGCGTCCCCCACGGGTCGCGCAGTTGATGGATGTCGACGGCGAGGATGCCGGCGGTCTCGCTGTCGGCGGCGCCGACGCGGTACGTCCCCTGCGTCAGCTTCTGATACTCCATCGCCGTGGCAAGCTGCTGCATCGTGGCGAGGTTAAGCAGCCCCTGCTGGAGCGAGTCGTCGCTCGGCTGTTGCGCGAGCGCGGCGGTGGCGGCGGCGAGAAGAATCGCGGTAATGGTCAGACGCATCGTTTTCGGATCTCTTTGGCGACCTCTACGACGGATGAGAGCAGGCTATGGTTCCCGCCCGGCACGGCCACGAAGCGCGAGCCCGCCGCCGCGTGCGGCCGCCAGCGCTGCCAGACGGCCTCGACGCGCTCGAACGGCAGAGTCTCGTCCGCGATTCCCATGAAGATCGTGACCGGCACCGGCGGCGCGTCGCGGTCGGCGCCGGCGCGGGCGATCTGCTCGAAAAACGCGCGGTGAATCGGCGCGTTCATATTGCGCGCATGGTTGAAGACTTCGATGGGATCGCCGGCCGGAATGTGCTCGATCCAAAGCTCCGCCACGCCGAGGGCCGGCGCGATGAGGATCAGCGGCCGAGCGATGCCGCGGCGGACGACCTCGAGCGCGACGAGCGCGCCGAGGGAGCTGCCGACGACGGCGCAGGAATCGATGGCGCGGCCGGTGGCGAGGCCGAGCGCCACCATCGCCTCGAAGTCGAGTTGCTCGAACGAGGGGACGTTGAGGTCCGGCGTCACCAGCTCGACGTCAGGCGCGAGAAGCTCGCGCAGGGTGCGGACTTTCTCGCTGTTCGGCGAGCTGGCGAAGCCGTGGAAGTAAAGAACTCGTGTCATCCCGAAGCGAAGCGACGGACCCCCTGGCGCAGGGGATCCTTCGCCGTCGTTGCGGCTCAGGATGACACGTCAGCCCCGGGGCCGCTCCTCGTCCCGAACGATATCGCGTTCGCGCACCGTCCGGACGGGGCGCTCGACGTCCATGCCGCCGCCGTCGTTCACCAGCTCCTCGAAAAGCGAGCGGTAGTGCAGCACGGCCTGGCGGAGATCCTCCGTCGAGCGCGTCTCCCGCTCGATGATGCCGTGGCCGGCGCGGTAGTGCTCGACGACGCGCGGGTGCTTGACCGAGAGCAGCGCCGCGTGCTTCTCGAACTCGGCGATCGGATAGCCGCGCGTGCGCATCACGTCAGTGATGAGCTCGTCGGCCTCGACGACCGCCGTCGTCGGCCGCTCCACGAAGCGCGCCTCGATCTTCCGCCATTCGTCGCGGTAGCGGTCGCGCTCCGCCGCCGTCAGCGGCCGGATGTCGAAGCTCTTCGCCTCCTCGGCGCGCGCAACGAGCTCGTTCTCCGCGCGCGAGCGGCTGCCGGCCTCTTCCACCGTGCGGTCGTACTCGCGGCCGAAGTGGTCGCGCAGCGCCGCGGTACGGCTGCGGCGCACGCCGGCAGCGATGAGCCCGATGATCAGTAGGACCGCCACGGCCGCCGCGGCAATCCAGATCCATTGCGGGTTGATGTTCATGAACACACCTCCGCGAAAGGAGGATCAAAGGATGTGCCCGAAATGCGCGACAGTGCAGGTCGGGCGCTCAGTGCCGCTTCGCGCCGGCTGCCTCGCGTTTGGCGATTAACTCGCGGACGGCAGGGACGAGCTCGTGCGGGACGTCCATCACGGTCTGGGTCGGATCTTCGAATGCCGCCTCGTCCTCGGCAACCGCTTCTTCCTCGGTTTGTCGGTCGTAATGCGCCAGAACACGCTTGACGCGTTCGCCGTCCCAGCCAGGTGGAAACTTGGTCTGCTTCATCGGTTCATCTTCTTACGCCGGCGGCTTCGATACGGCCAAGTATCTTCCGCCGCCAGTCTTACCAATTGCAATGCGAGAACCCTCCCGTCCCGGGCGATCCTCCCCTGCACTCTCGATAACTTCTGCGACCTCCAGTTCGTCAACGTCGTGGTTGAAAATGTGGGGATCGCCCGTTTCCGGGTCAATGTTTTTGCGTACCACCGACTCGGCGCGCCGCGGCAACCGGCAGGCACAAGCTCAGTTTGTCGGTCGTAATGACCTTCGCGCTACTATGAGCCGATCAACGTCGATGAGCGACCGCAAACAAGCAATTGACCGTGGTCTGGATTTTATCTACCAGACTGCGCGCAAGGCGGCGAACTTCGAGGAGTATGGGTTCGATTACCTCGGCTGCTTTCACTGCCTGGCATCGACGTCAAAGGACAGGGAGTTGCGCAAAAAGGCCCTGGACATGGGCCGCGAGCGCGCGCATCAGTGGCGCCGCCGGAATGCCAAGGTGCAGCGCAACCCTCAAGCGGACGATATTGCGAACCTTGTTTCCGGGAGTTACTCCGCGCACAGTTTGGGTGTGCCCGACAACCAATTGAAGCAAGACCTGCGCAGGGCAGCGGCCAAGTTCACGGCCGTTGATTACTACTACTTCGATCCCGCTACGGAGTCTCCGCCGGGCGATGTTCCAAATGAATGCGACTGCGGAGCTTCGAATCCGCGAGGCCGCAAAACGTGTCAACACTGCAAGAGACGCTTGACGATGATGACTCGGTATGCGGTTTGGCAGGATGCATTGATTCGGACCTACATGGGCGAACGCTACGGCGTGCGTTTGGGAGCGTCTTATGCGGAGGTCATCCAATGGCTGCCCTCGATGCGTCCCTATCCTCCATTTGTCAATACCGACGACATGCAGTTTTACGATGCCGTGTATGCGGTGACGCACGTCGTCTACACGCTGAACAGTTATAGTTGTTACCAGTTATCGCCGCGATGGCTGCCCGCTGAATATTCATTCCTGAAGCAGAACCTCGTGCGGGCGATCGCCATGGACGACCCCGAGACCATGGGCGAGTTTCTCGATGCTCTGAAATCTTTTGGACTCGCCGAGGATCATCCGCTCATTCGAAAAGGCGTCGACTTCTTGCTCGCCACACAAAACCCGGATGGAAGTTGGGGAGATGTCGATGCCGACGATATTTACCAGCGTTATCACCCTACTTGGACGGCGGTCGACGGGTTGCGCGAATACGCATGGCGCGGTCGGCGATTGTGCTTCCCGGCATTAGCCGGCCGGCTCAACCGAGGACCGGTTCCTCGCCGTTCCCCCTCCGTGGCGCCACCCGGCGCAGCATGGAGCGGCCCTGCACCAGCGCGACGCCGGCGAGGATCGTGGCCATGGCGGTGATCGAGACCCACGTCAGGCGCTCGTTGAGGACGAGCCATCCCAGGATCACCGCGACGACGGGATTGACGTAGGAGTAGAGCGAGAGCGTCGTCGTGCGGAGGCTGCGCATCGCGTAGATGTACGCGGTGAAGGCGATGACGGAGCCGAAGATCATCAGGTAGAGCAGCGCGAACAGCGTGCGCGCCGTGACGTGGAAGCGCGGCAGCTCGCCCAAGGCCAGGCCGATGACGCCGACGATGGCGCCGCCGGCGAAGGCCTGCAGCGCGGACGACATCAGCGGCGGCACGTTGGCGAGGTTGTACTTGCCGCGCGACGTCCCGTACTGCCAGCCGACGCAGCCGATCTGGATGGCCACCGCGCCGAGGATGAAGCGGTGGTCGAACGCGCCGCCGGCGCCGCCGGGCGTGACGAGTAGGGCCACGCCGACGAAGCCGATGATCATCCCGCCGAGGCTGCGGCGCTGCACGCGCTCGCCGCCGGCGCGCATCGCCTCCATGACCGTGGCCCAGAACGGCGCCGTGGCGACGAGGAGCGCGGCGATGCCGCTCGGCACCCACTGCTCGGCCCAGACCACGCTCAAGTTGCCGAGGCCGACGAGGAGCAGGCCGACGAGCACGATCTCGCCGAGCGTGCGGCGGTCGCGCGGGATGCGGTCGCCCCGCAGCGTGGCGATGGCGAACAGAATGACGCCCGCGCCGAGGTAGCGCGCCGCGGTGAGGAGCAGCGGCGGGATCGTCTCCACGGCGATGCGGATGAAGAGGTACGTCGTCCCCCAGACGATGCAGACGGTGGCGAAGGCGGCGAAGGCCACGGCGCGCTCGTGTTTCACAGGTTCTCCCCCAGCGTCACGCCGCCGCACTTTTCGAAATGCGTCTTCATCACGATGGTCGTGCGCGTCGAGAGCGACAGGGGCGGCTCGGCGAGCTTCGATACCAGCGTGTTCAACGAGGCAATCGAGCCGGTGCGCACTTTGATCAGGAAGCAGTCGTCGCCGGCCACGGTGTGGGCCTCGACGACCTCATCGCTCTTCATCAGCGCTTCGAACGCCTTCTCCCCTTTCGGCGAGAGCTTCGGGCCGCGCGCCGCGACGAAGGCGGTGATGGTGCGGCCTAGAGCGGCGGGATCGAGGACGATGGTGGTGCCGCGGATGACGCCGCTGCGCTCGAGGCGGGCCACGCGCTCGGCGACGGCGGAGCGGGAGAGGCCGACCAGGTCCGCGAGCTCGGTGGAGGGAAGGCGGCCGTCGCGGAGGAGGACGTCGATGATGTGGAGATCGACTTCATCGACTTCGACTGCCATGACGGCAGTGTACCACCAACTTGACGGTTATTTCAGCCGTTTACCGACAGTTTGCCGGTCAAACAGCCGCTACGGCGGCAGGTTGATCATGCATGGGGTTGATGGCGCTCCGCCGCGGGTAGACGTACTCGCCGCGCTGCTCGACACAGCGGAGGAGGTCGCGCTGCAGGTACTCGATCTTGATGACGCCATCGCGGTCGTGCAGGAGGCGCCGCAGCGCGGCCCGTCTGAGGACGACCGAGCGCAGACGCATCGGGCCGCGGATGGCGTAGCGGAGGTTCTCCCGGTCGTCGCTGCAGACGCGCACCACGCGCGCGTTCAGCACGCTCACGATCTCCTCCGCCAGTTTCGTTTCATCCATGGACTTGATGGCCCTGCTCATGATCCCTCCCATGTGTCGCATACATAGACGACGCAGAATGGCGAAAGTTTCTCGGAGACAATGTTGCATGCGCGTGACGTTTACACCGCTGGCGAAAACGGCCGAGGCAAAAACGGACGAGACGATCCTCGACGTGGCCCGTCGCGCCGGCGTTCCGCTGGGCAACTCCTGCGGCGGCATCGGCGTCTGCTCGCGCTGCAAGGTGCGCGTCATCGCCGGCGCCGAGAGCTTGACCGCGCCGACGAGCGTCGAGACGCGCTTCGCCCAGGCCCGCGGCTTCGCCGCGGACGAGCGGATGGCCTGTCAGGCCGTCGTCCGGGACGACTGCGAGATCACCACGTCGTACTGGTAGGGGCGCACAGCGTGCGCCCGGCGGCGCTGGTAGTAGTCCTGGGTCCTGGGTCCTGGGTCCTGGGTCCTGAGTCCTGGGCCCTGAGTCGGATCAAACGCCACTCAGGACTCAGGACTCAGGACTTAGGACGCAGGACTCAGGACTTTCGTTAGTCGTCCGCCTCGGCGCTGCTCGCCCGCCCAGCCACATCCTCCCCCGGAATCTGGAAAAAGAACGGCTTGCGCGCGCGCGGGTGGTTGCCAATCTCGTTCATGGTCGCGGCGTCGAACATCCGTCCATTCACGATCGTGTAGCGCACCGACTCGCTGTTGCGGATGTTCTCGAGCGGGTTGGCGTCGAGCACGATCAGGTCGGCGAGTTTCCCGGCCTCCAGCGTTCCGATGTCGTGGTCCAGCCCGAGGTAGCGCGCGCCGGCGATCGTCGCGGAGTGCAGCGCTTCCATCGGCGTCATCCCCCCCTGCACGAACATCCACAGCTCCCAATGCGCGCCGAGGCTTTCGCGCTGGCCGTGCGCGCCGAGCTGCACGGAGACGCCGCGGTCGTACAACTTCTTGGCGATCACCGCGTTGTTGATGTGGTTCCACTCGTCGTCGGGCGCGAGCGTGCGCCGCCGCGACCGCGCGTCGACGATGCGCCGCGGCACGAACGAGAGCAGGCGCTGGTCCTCCCACACGTTCGTCTTCGCGTACCAGTATTGCTCCCCCCACAGCCCGCCGTAGCCGACGATGAGCGTCGGCGTGTAGCCGACCTTCGTCCCGCTCCACAACTGATACGTGTCCTCGTACGCCTTGCCGACCGGGATGGAGTGCTCCACGCCGGTGTGCCCGTCGACGACCATGGTCATGTTGTGCTCGTACAGCGACCCCCCCTCGGGCACGACCATCATCCCCGTCTGCCGCGCCGCCTCGATCACCTGCTGGCGCTGGTCGCGCCGCGGCTGGTTGTAGCTCTTCACGCTGATCGCGCCGGCGGCCTTCATCCGCTTCAGATGGAAGAGCGCATCGTCGAGAGAATTGATGTCGGCCTTGAACGGCGCCTTCGCGCCGTAGAGGATCGTCCCGGTGGAGAAGATGCGCGGCCCGACGACGAGGCCCGCCTTCGCCATCTCCGAGTGCGTGAAGATCTCCGCCGTGTCGTTCGACGGGTCGTGCAGCGTCGTCACGCCGAAGGCCAGCGTCGCGTAGTCGACCCAGCTCTGCTGCGGGATCAAATCGTCCGAGCCCATGGCGCCGTGCCAGTGCACGTCGACGAAGCCCGGCATGATGGTCTTGCCGGAGACGTCGATCACCTTCGCGCCGGCGGGAATGGCCAGATTGCGGCCCACCGAAGCGATGCGATTGCCGACGATCACGACCGCGCCGTCGTCGATGATCTCGTCGCCCTTCATCGTGAGAATCCGCGCGTGCGTCAGCGCCAGCGAGCCGCTCGGCACGTCGTAGGTCTCGTTGAAGCCGACGTTGACGCCGTGCTCCGGCGTTGGCGGCAGCGTCTCCGGCGCCCCGGCGATGAACGCGAACGCGTTCTTGAGATCGCGCTCGAAGAGCTCCTGCCCAAGGGACCAGTAGAGGCGCGACGAATCGCCGGACCAGTGAAGATAGTTGCCCCCCTCCTTCGTCGCCTTCGCCACTGGGATCGACTTCGTGTCGGGGCCGACGTCGACGCTCTGCCCCGTGCGCACGAACGGCGTGACGTAGACGTTGAACTTCTCCTGCCACGCCAGCCACTTCTCGTCTGGCGAGACGGTGAAGCGCGTGGCGAAGGCGGAGAGGTAGAGCTGCTTCTCGTCCGTGCGGTCGAGATTGATCGTCCGCAGCGCGCGCTTGTCCTCGCCCTCGAAGCTCATGAAGTAGATGCGGTCGTTCGACGCGCCGAACTCCGGGAATGCCCCCTTCTTCGTGACCAGCGTCGACGCGCCGCCGCTGGCCGGCACGACGTAGATGCCGGGCTGCCGCGACCAGATCGCCGGCATGAGGAAGCCGTCGCTCGTGGTGCGGTAGACGACCTTCGTCCCGTCGGGCGAGAACGCCGGCTCGATGCAGTGGCACGGCTTGTCGGTGATCGCCCGCCCCTCGCCGCCCGCCGCGGGAGCGATGCGCACCGCCCCCATCTTCTCGTCATTCCACGTCACGTACACGATCGACTTCCCGTCGCGCGACCACGCCGGATAGAACTCGAAGTCGTCGTTCTGCTTCGTCAGGCGGCGCGGCGTGCCGTTCGGCAGGTCGCGCACGTAGAGATGTCCCATCGCCGAGTAGACGACCTGCTTGCCCGCCGGCGACACCGTGACCCAGCGCAGCATCCGCACCGGGAACTCCTTCGGCGCGACGTCGATCGGCACGCGCAGCGCCTCGGTGACGCGGCGCGCCGACTTCACGTGAAAGGGGATGTCGCTGACGGTTTTCGACGCCACGTCGATGCGATGAATGTGGCCGCCGGCCCAGAAGACGATCGACTTGTTGTCGGGCGTCCAGGCCATCGACGGGTAGACGCCGTGGATGGCCCACGTCTCCTGCATGTCGCGGTCGAGGCCGTCGTACAGCGGCGTCTCGCGTCCCGACTCGAGGTCGAGGATGAAGATCGTCGACTTGTAGCGGACGCGGCGGATGAACGCGAGCGACTTGCCGTCGGGCGACGGCGTCGGCCGGATCGAGCCGCCCGCGCCGGTGACGAACGGCTCGGTCTCGCCGAGCTGGCGGTCGAGGCGCTGGATGACATAGATCTGGCCGTTCGGATCTTTGTTGTACTGGAAGGTCGCCCCCGGCGTCGTGTCGTCGCTGTAATAGAGGTAGCGGCCGTCGGGCGAGAAGACCGGCTCGCCGGAGTCCTTCTGGTCGGTGCGCTTCTTGGTGAGCTGCAGGCCCTCGCCGCCGCTGCGGTGGTAGAGCCACATCTCGCCCGCGCCCAGGCTGCGCTCCGCCGTGAAGTGCTTGCGCGCCACGATGTACTCGGAGTCGGGCGTCCAGCTCGGCGAGTTCAGCAGCCGGAACGTCTCCTTCGTCACCTGCTGCGGCTTCGAGCCGTCGCGCTCCATGATCCAGATGTTGTCGCCGCCGGCGCGGTCGCTGGTGAAGGCGATCCACTTGCCGTTCGGCGAGTACTTCGGCTGCATGTCCCAGGCGACGCCGCTGGTGAGCGACTTGGCCTCGCCGCCGCCGATCGGGAGCGTGTAGATGTCGCCGAGGAGGTCGAAGGCGATCTCCTTGCCGTCGGGGCTGACGTCGAGCGACAGCCACGTCCCCTCGGTCACGTCGATGGCCACGTCGTGATGCGGACCGGGCGGGTTATTGACGTCCCATTTCTTGTCTTCTTTCTTCTCCGCCGCCCCCTCGGCGCCGATCGGATTCGGCGACGGCTGCGCGGCGGCCGCCGGCGCGGGCGGCGCGTCTTTTTTCTGCGTCTCCTGCTTCTGCTGCTCCTGCGACACCGGCCGCGGCTCCTGCTCCGCCTTCTCCGGTTTCTTCGGCTCCGCTTTCTTCCCCTCGGTGGGGACGGGCGCGGGCGGCGGCGTCTGCGCGTGCAGCGTCAACGCGGCAATGGCCAGAAAGACGAGGGCAAGTCGCTTCATAGCGCGCGAGGTTACACTACCGCTCCCGATGAGCGGCAACACTTCGACAACAACGGAACCGTGGGGGCAGCGCGAGTGGGGAATCGTGGCCGGCCTGGTGGCGCTGGTGGCCATCGTCTTCGCGCAGGTCTGGAAGCACGAGTTCCTCAACTACGACGACCCGCAGTTCGTCTTCTTCAACGAGGCCGTGCGCAACGCCGACTTCAAGTGGGCGTTCACGTCGACGAGCCTCACCTGGCTGCCGCTGACGTGGATCTCGTACATGATCGACTTCCGCATCTTCGGCCTGCAGCCCGGCGGGTATCTCATCATGAACGTGCTGTACCACGCGCTGGCGACGTGCTTCCTCTTCGCGGCGCTGCGGCGGATGACCGCGGCGACGTGGCCGAGCGCGTTCGTGGCGGCGGTCTTCGCCATCCACCCCGCGCACGTCGAGTCGGTGGCGTGGATCGCGGAGCGGAAGGACGTCCTCTCGACGCTCTTCGCCATCCTGGCGCTCTTCTTCTACGCGCGGCGGAAGCTCTGGCTGACGGCGGCGATGATGGCGCTCTCGCTGATGGCGAAGCAGACGTACGTGACGCTGCCGTTGATCCTGATCCTCCTCGACTACTGGCCGCTCCAGCGCTGGCGCCGCGCCAAAGACCTCGGGCCGCTGCTGATCGAGAAGCTCCCGCTCTTCGTGCTGACGATCGCCGGCAGCGTCGTGGCGGTCGCGGGGCAGGTCGGGATCCAGAGCGTCAGCTCGACGTCGCTCATTCCGGTCGCGCGCCGCGTCGCCAACGCCTTCGTTGCGTATGCGAAGTACACGGGAAAGATGTTCCTGCCGGTGCGCCTGGCGGTGCTGTATCCGCTCGTGCCGGTGGCGGCGTGGAAGGCGATCGCCGGCGTCATTTTCTTCCTCCTCGTGACCGGTGCGGCGATCGCGCTGCGCAAGCGCGCGCCGTACTTCCTCGTCGGCTGGCTATGGTTCGTCGGCGCGCTCGTGCCGGTCATCGGCTTGATCCAGATCGGCGGCCAAGCCATGGCCGACCGCTACACGTACTTTGCGTTCATCGGCTTGACGATCGCCGCCGTCTGGGGGGCGATGGCGCTGCCCGTCTCGCAGCACGCGCTGGCCCGCACGGCCGCCGTCGTGCTGCTGATCTTCGCGGCGATGGCGTGGCGGCAGGTCGGCTATTGGAAGAGCTGCGACACGCTCTTCTCGCACACGATCGCGGTGACGGGCGACAACGCCATCGCGGAGTATTCACTCGGGCAGTATCTGCAGTTCAGCGATCCGAAGCGCGCCCTCACGCACCTGCGGCGCGCCATCGACCTCGGCGCGGGATGGGCCGACAAGGGCAACAACCCGCTCTACGGCTGGTTCGTGCAGTCGCACGTGGCGGCGAGCACGGCGCTCCTGATGGAGGCGCGCAACATGCCGCCCGGAACGCGCGAAGCGACGCTGCGCGACGCCATCGCGCACGCGCGCCGCGCGCTGGAGATCGACCCGAAGGTCGGGCAGGCGCCGGGAAACATCGCCCTCGCGGAGCGCGTGATCGCCGCGGACACGAAGACGCCTGTGCAGCAGCAGGCGCAGGGATCTGCGCCACCCGCAGCGTCGCCGGCGACGCCGCAGCCGAGGCCCGCGCCGGTTGACCAGCAGACAGCGCAGAAGGTCATGGCCGCGCTCGAGAAAGGGACGGCGTTCTCGCAACAGGGAAAGCTGGAGGAGGCGGTCGGCGAGTACCGCAAGGCGGTGACGCTGGCGCCGCGCGCGCCGGAGACGCACATCTATCTCGCCCTCGGCCTGCTGCAGGCAAAGCACGGCGCGGAGGGGATCTCGCACCTGCGCGCGGCGAAGGCCATCGACGCGAAGCTGGCCAACGACATCCTCACCCAGGCGCTGCACATGCAGCCGGATCCGAATAATCTGGATATGTTTATTGCGCAGTTCCAGGGGAGGTAGGTGACAGGTCACAGATAACGGGTGACAGGTGTGGTGCCATCGCGAGAACATCACCTGTGACCCGTCACCTGTGACCCGTCACCCGGCTCCAGAAACATACAATCCCCATAGCTATAAAACCGATACCGCTCCCGAATGGCCTCGGCGTACGCGCGCCGGATCGTCTCCATGCCGGCAAAGGCGGAGACGAGCATCAGCAGCGTCGACTCCGGGAGATGAAAGTTCGTGAGCAGCTTGTCGACGGCGCGGAATTCGTAGCCGGGCGTGATGAAGATGTTCGTCTCCCCCTTGCCGGCTTCGATGCGCCCGTCGCGCCACGCGCTCTCGAGCGTGCGCACGGTGGTCGTGCCGACGGCGACGATCGACTTCGCCGCGTTCAGCGTCGCCGCCGCCGCCTCGCTGATCTCGTAGCGCTCCGAGTGCATGACGTGCTGGGCGACGTCGTCGACCTTGACCGGCTCGAACGTGCCGATGCCGACGTGCAGCGTGATGCGCACGATCTCGTGCGTCTTCGCGATCTCGTCGAGCATCGCGCGCGTGAAGTGCAGTCCCGCCGTCGGCGCGGCGATCGCGCCGCGCTCGTTCGCGTAGACGGTCTGGTACGACTCGCGGTCGCTCTCGCGCGGCTCCTCGCGGGCGATGTACGGCGGCAGCGGCATGACGCCGACGCGGTCGATCTCGCCGAGATCCCCGTCGAATCGCACGACCACAGTCCCTCCGCTTCGCTCCTCGACGTGCGCGCGCAGTTTTTCCGAAAACTCGATCTGGTCGCCAACCTTCAACCGCTTCGCCGGCTTCGCCCACGCCTCCCACCACCCTCCCTCCCGCTGCTTGGTCAGCAGCAGCTCCACCTCGCGCGTCATCCCCGCCCGCCGCCCGAAGAGCCGCGCCGGAATGACCCGCGTGTCGTTGAGCACGAGCACGTCGCCCGGAGCGAGGCGGTTCGGGAAGTTGGCGAAGGTGTCGTGCTCGATGGTGTCGCCGCGCACGATCATCATCCGCGAGCGGCCCCGCTCGCGCGGCTCCTGGGCGATGAGCTCGGGAGGGAGGTGGTAGGCGAAGTCGGTGCGCTTCATTCCGGGCGCATCATGCCTGATGAGCAGAGCCGCTCGCTTCGTCGCGCTACGGAAATTCAGAACGCAGAATGCGAATGCAGAATGGAGAAAAGCGGAGTCCGTGCCGGCCGGCTCCGGTTTTCGGCGTTCTGCATTCGCATTCTGCGTTCTGAATTTCCGTGGCCAAGGCGCCGGAAGCCCGCGGCCGCGCATAGAATCCCGCCGCAGTGATCAAGGCCCGCGTCATCACCTGTTCCGACGCCGCGTCGCGCGGCGATCGCGAAGACCGCTCCGGCCCGGCCGTGCGCGACCTGCTCGCGCAAAACGGCTACGACGTCGACAGCGTCGTCATCGTCGCCGACGACATCGACGCCATCGGCACTGCCATCGAGAACGCCACCGGCGACGGGGCGCGCCTCGTCGTCACTACGGGCGGCACCGGCATCGCGCCGCGCGACGTCACCCCCGAGGCGACGGCGAGGGTATGCGAGCGCCTCATCCCCGGCCTCGGCGAGCTGATGCGGCTGCGCTCACTCGAGAAGACCCCGATGGCATCGCTCTCGCGCGCGCAGGCGGCCATCCGCGGGACGGCATTGGTCGTGAACTTACCCGGCAGCGTGAACGGCGCCGTCGACAACCTCTCCGCCATCCTCCACCTCATCCCGCACGCGCTCGAGCTCCTCTCCGGAGCGCGCGTGGAGCGGCACCCGTGAGCGTTCGCACCGGCCTCGAGGTCCTCCTCGACGATCCCCAGCCGATCGTCGGCAAGCGCATCGGCCTGGTCACCAACCAGAGCGCCGTCACGAGCGACCTCCGTCACGCCGTGCCGCTCCTGCACCACGGCCGCGGCTGGAAGCTGACCACGCTCTTCGGCCCGGAGCACGGCATCTGGGGCGAGGCGCAGGACATGGCCCACGTCGAGCACTCCGTCGACCCGCTCACCGGGCTCACCGTCTACTCGCTCTACGGCGGCAGCGAGAAAGACCTCGCGCCGCGCCGCGAGCTCCTCCGCCAGCTCGACGCGCTCGTCATTGACCTCCAGGACATCGGCTCGCGCTACTACACCTTCATCTACACGATGGCGCTCTGCATGCGCGAAGCCGCCCCCCTCGGCGTGCAGGTGATCGTCTTGGACCGTCCGAATCCGATCGACGGCGTGCACCTCGAGGGGAACATCCGCGAAGAAAAGTATTCGAGCTTCGTCGGCATGTTCCCGCTGCCGACGCGCCACGCCATGACCGCGGGGGAGCTGGCGCGCTACTTCAACAAAGTCTTCAATCTGAATTGCGATCTCCTCGTCGTGCCGATGAAGGGGTGGCGCCGCTCGATGTGGTGGGGCGACACGGAGCTGCCGTGGGTCATCCCCTCGCCGAACATGCCCACCGTCTACACCGCCACGGTCTACCCCGGCATGTGCCTCGTCGAGGGAACGAACTTGAGCGAAGGGCGCGGCACGACGCACCCCTTCGAACTCTTCGGCGCGCCGTGGTTCGACCCTTTCAAGCTCGCCGACCGCCTGAACGGCGTCGGCCTGCCGGGCGTCCGCTTCCGCCCGCACTACTTCCTCCCGACGTTCCAGAAGCACGCCGGCAAAGTGTGCGGCGGCGCGGAGCTGCACGTGACGAACCGGGCGATCTTCGAGCCGTACCGCACCGGCCTCTGGTGCGTCAAAGTCGCGCGCGACATGAACCCCGAGCGGTTCGACTGGCGCCGCGAGACGTACGAGTTCGTCTCCGACCGCCTTGCCATCGACCTCCTCGCGGGCAGCGACCGCTACCGGCACATCGTCGAGCGCGGCGACGACGTCGACGAATGGGTGGCGGAGTGGGAGGAGCCGCTGCGCGAGTTCGCGCGGACGAGGGAGGAGTATTTGTTGTATCGGGTGAGCGATGCGGATCGTTGACTGAATGCAAAATGCAGAATGGCTCCGTTGTTCAATTCTGCATTCTGCATTCAGCATTCTGCATTTCAAATGCTCCACGTTCTCTACGAAGACTCCGCCCTCCTCTTCATCAACAAGCCTCCCGGCATCGCCATCCAGCAGCCGCTCAAGCCCGAGCCCTACCTCCTCGAAGACGTCCTGCAACACGCTCCCGGCGCCTTCCTCATGCAGCGGCTCGACCGCGGCACGAGCGGCGTGATGTTCTTCTCCAAGCTCGCCAGCATCAACGCCAAGCTCACGCGGCAGTTCGAGACCAAGGACATCCGCAAGCGCTACCTCGCGCTCTGCGCCGGCGAGCTCGCGGAACGGCAGATCATCGACGCGCCGCTCGTGCGCATCGGCGCGATCAAGTTCGCCGTCGGCGACGACGGCAAGCGCGCCGTCACCGTCGTCGTGCCGCGGCGGGCCACGCCCGGCGGCTCGCTCGTCGCGCTCGAGCTGCGCACCGGGCGCACGCATCAGATCCGCGTCCACCTGGCAGCGATCGGGCATCCGCTCCTCGGCGACTGGTTGTACGGCGCGCGCGACGCCGCGCGGCCGATGCTCCATTCGGCCGAGCTCGTCATGACGCATCCACTGACACGCCAGCGTTTGCGCGTCGCGGCGCCGCCGCCGGAGGACTTCGCGGCGTGCGCCGAAGAGCGTGGCATCGTGTCGCGAGACGAGGACGGGTCGTCCATTTTCGAGTGCGGCTAAATGATTGAATCTGTTAGAATAACGGGCGACACAGCCCTGTTGCGAAGGACATCCAAGGAGACGACCATGAGACTCAGGAACATCGCAATCGCAATGGTGCTCGCGTTCGTGCCGGTGCTCGCGTCCGCGCAGTTCAAGGACCTCGACGTGGCCAACTCGAACCTCTCGCGCGGCTTCGGCAGCGGCGATCCGCAGGCGATCGTGGCCGGCATGGCGGGCAGCGACCATGTCCAGCTCCAGTTCCCCGGCCTCATCACGGAGAGCGGCTTCTTCGGGCGCGATCAGGCCGCGTACCTGCTCGACGGTCTTTTCAATAAAGTCAAGCCGAGCGGCTTCGACACCAAGAGCGCGCGCAAAGTGAGCGCCGAGGGGCAGTACCATCTCACGGCCAATTGGGCGATCAAGACCGCGGCGGGCGCGGAGTCGCGCGAGCTCTACATCACGCTGCGTCAGAATCCTGACGGCCGCTGGTCGATTGCTTCGGTACGATCTGCAGGGAAGTGATCACCGAAGGGGCGCAGCGCCCCAACCCAGTCCTGACACGCGCCGCGGTCGTTCGGATCGCGGCGCTTTTTGTTTTCCTGGCCGCGCTCGTGGAGCTGGCCACGCTCTACCGCGTGCGCGTCGTGTCGAATTCGTTCGCGGCGCGCGCCGAAGTGCATCTGACGCGCGAGGTCGAGCGGCTGCGGCGCGACGTCGGGCGCGACGAGGGCGAGCTCGCCGCCGCGGCGCAGCGCGTCTCGCAGCAGCTCGCCGCGAATCCCAACACCCCGCGCGGGCGCATCTTCGAGATGCTGCACGCGGAAGTGCACGGCCATTTCGGCCGCGGCATGCGCGTCACCGAGCCGAACGGCACCGTCGTCGCCTGGTGGGGCGAGGACCTGCGCGTGTCCGGCGCGGCCACGTTCCTCTTCGACGCCACCAGCCTCTACGTCACCAAAACCGTGGCCTCGCCGCGCTACACCGTGCAGGCCTTCGAGCGCATCGTCAATGAGACGACGCGGCATTCGTTCTGGGATCCGGACGACGACTGGCTCGTCAGCATGACCTTCCACGCCGGCGCCCTGCGGCAGGAGCGCGGGGCGCGGCGCTTCGTGGTCTTGCAGCGGCCGGACGCGACGCTCTACGTCGACATCATGCCCCGCACGCGCAACGTCATCGTCGACGGCGTGCGCCACGACGGCCACGACATCGCCGGCGTGCTCGTGGCCATCGCCGCGATCTGGAGTGCGGCGGCCACGCCGCCGCTGTTCCGCATTCTTCTCATCATCGCCGCCCGTTTGGCCCTCCTCCCCTTCACCATCGACGAGGACCCGACGCGCCTCTTCGGCTTCGACGTCTACGCCTCGCGTCTCCTCGGCCCGTTCACGAAGTCGCCGTTCGACCTGCTGCTCACCGCCGCGGCCGTGCTGGCCATCGTCGTGACCATCGCTCCGAAGCTCCCGCGGATCGTGCGCGCCGCGCTCGCCGTCGCCGGCGCCGCCGGCTTGGTCATGCTGGAGAGCAACATGGCCGACAACAGCCGCATCTCGGCGGTGCCGGACCACATCCTCCCGGCCTCGACCGCGCAGGCGGTGTTGCTCGCGGCGCTGATCCTCTTCGGCTTCGCGCTGCTGCATCTAGTTCCCTCGCCCCGCGCAGCGGGGAGAGGGTGGCGCACAGCGCCGGGTGAGGGGCGCATGCTTCCCGAACATCGCCCCTCATCCGCCGCTCCGCGGCACCTTCTCCCCGCAAGCGGGGCGAAGGCCCTACCACTTGTCGTCGCCGCGCCCCTCCTCGCCTTCGCCCAAGATCCCGTCAAGCGCAACGCCTTCCTCGCCATCGCGGCGGCGCTCATCCTCGCCTACGCCGTGCAGTTCGTCTTCCAGCGCCGCTCCCTGCGCCTCCTCTCCTCCGCCCTCCTCCTCGTCCTCGTCGTCTGGGCTCCGATGCAAACCTTCGAGCGCGCCGGCGCGCAGAAATTCATCGCCGACACCTACGCGCCGCTCGTCTCCGGCGAGGGCGGGCAACTGCGGACCATGATCGAGGACACGCTGCAGAACCAGTTCTCGCACATCGACCTCAGCGCGATGCTCCCCGACCACTTCTCGCGCATGAACCTCGAGGACCTCGCCTACGCGATCTGGCTGCGCTCCGACCTCTCCAAGCTGCGCGTGCCGAACGTCATCACCATCCGCGACGTCCTCGACCATCCGCTGAGCCGCTTCGGCGTCGGCCTGCCGATGTTCAGCGAGCGCGGCGCGCAGCAGGGGCAGGAGACGCTGCAGGTCGGCGCGCTGACGCGCGATCTCATCCACCACGACTTCGAGCTGACGGTCTTCGGCATTCCGATCGCCGAGGGGAGCGTGCACGTCGTCAACCCCGGCGACCCGAGCGCGCTCATGTCCGCCGACGCCTATCGCGACTTCTTCGATCCCGACTCCGAGGAGCCGGCCATCGGGCTGCACGCGCAACGCGAGCCCGTCGTCTACGACCGCGACGGCAACCCCCACGGCTCCTCGGTGCGCCTGCCGCAGAGCGCCAAGTTCTACTTTGCGACACTGAAGCCCGGACGCGGCATCTGGATCGAGGGAAACGCCGGCTCGGCGATCTACGTGCGCCGCACCGACGACGCGCTGTACGCCTTCCCGCTGGCCATCGCCACGCCGGGACAGCAGGTGCGCCGCGCCGGCGGCGTGGCCATCTGGGGCATCGCTCTCGTCGCGATGGCCATGGCCGTGCGCTCGCTGCCGACGCTGCGCCGCTCGCTGCGCACGCTCGACTTCCGCACGCGCACGTCGCTCTATCTGACGGTCGTCGTCGTCCTGCCGCTCATCGTCTTCGTCCTCTTCGTGCGCGCCTACCTCGCCGATCGGCTCGAAGCGGAGTACCTCGAGCGCGGGCAGACCGCGCTCGTGGCCGGGCAGCGCGTGATCGAGGACTACCTCGCCTCGCAAACGACGACGAGCCCGGAGCAGGTCCTCGACGACGAGGTCCTGAGCTGGCTCGCGCGCGTGATCGGGCACGACCTGCATCTCTTTCGCGACGAGACGCTGATCGCCTCGAGCCGGCGCGACCTCTTTGCCGCGCACGTCGAAGCGGAGCGGCTCCCCGGCGGCGTCTACACGAAGATTCTCCTCGGCGGGCAGCAGCTCGTGCGCGCGTCGCACAACGCCGGCTCGGCGCGCTACATCGAGATCTACAGTCCCATCAACCTCACGCCCGGGCACGGCTACACGCTGGCGCTGCCGTTCATCGTGCAGGGGCGGCAGATCGAGGCGCAGGTCAACGACCTGGCCACGACGATCTACATGCTTCTCGTCTTCATCGTCCTGGGCGCGATCGGCGTGGCCGTCATCGCCGCGCGCAGCGTGACCAAGCCGGTGCAGGCGCTGGTCGGCGGCGCGCGCGCGGTGGCGCGCGGCGACTTCGACGTGCAGGTCACGCCGCCGCGCGATCCGGACCTCGGCCTGCTCGTCACGACGTTCCGCGACATGGCCGCGTCGATCCGCCGCCAGCAGAACGACCTCCGTCACGAGCGCGACCGCCTGCAGACGCTGCTCGAGAACATCAACGCCGCCGTGGTCGTGCTCGACGGCGAGGGGCGCGTCGGCGCGACGAACGGCGCGGCGCGCGCCCTGCTCAAAGTCCGCTCCGCGGAGCTCGACGACTTCCTCGCCCATCACCAGCCGCGGCGGAACGAGTCGGCGGAGCTGGAGATCTCCGTCGACGGCAACGTGCGCACGTTCCGCGTCACCATGGTGCCGCTGCCGGAGAGCGCCGAAGAGCTGCTCATCGCCGAGGATGTGACGGAGATTCTGCGCTCGAACCGGCTGGAGGCGTGGGGGGAGATGGCCCGGCAGGTCGCGCACGAGATCAAGAACCCGCTGACGCCGATCCAGCTCACGGCCGAGCACCTGCGCGCGATGGCCGACCGCGACGATCCGAGTCTCCCGGCCGCCGTCCGCGGCGCGGTCGACAACATCCTCCGCCAGGTCGTCACGCTGCGCGAGACCTCGAAGGAGTTCAGCGACTACGCCTCGCTGCGCCAGCCGCAGCGCAAGCCGCTCGACTTCAAGAAGCTCCTAGAGGAGATCGCCGCGAGCTACGCCTCGTCGCGCGAGCGCGGCATCGACTTCCACGCCGACATCGACCCCTCCACGCCGGCGAATTTCTCCGGCGACGCGCGCATGCTCCGCGGCGCCATCGCCAACCTCATCGAGAACGCCTTCCAGGCCGCGCCCGGCGGCGAGGTCCGCCTGGGGAGCTACTCCGTCGACTCGAAGGTCGTCGTCCGCGTCGACGACAACGGCCCCGGTGTCCCGCCGGAGACGCTGCCGAAGATTTTCGATCCCTATTTTTCGACGAAGTCGAGCGGTACCGGCCTCGGCCTGGCCATCGCCCGCAAGGCCATCGAGGAACATGGCGGTACCATTCACGCCGAGAATTTGAATCCCGGTTTCAGCATTTCCATTGAATTGCCGCTGAGATGAAAAAGCTGCTCCTGGCTGGACTGGCCGCGTTCCTCGCGCTCGCCGCGCCGTTGGCGCAGGGCGACGCTCCGGGCGACGAGATCCGCTTCACGCTGCGCGACGAGCTGCTGCGCCTGATCAACCGCGACCGCCTGCAGTTCGGGCTGAAGCCGGTGGCGCTCGACCCGGTCGCCTCCGCGCTCGCCGACGACTACTGCCGCCAGCAGATCAGGAACGGCACGACCGGGCATTTCACGCTCGACGGCCTAGCGCCGTACATGCGCTACTCGCTCTCCGGCGGCAACGACGGGGTGAGCGAGAACGTGGCGGCGTGGTCGGCGAACTACGGCTTCGGCGACCGCGCGCTGTACGACATGATGCGCCGCTCGCAGCAGGCCATGATGGACGAGGTCTCGCCGCACGACGGCCATCGCCGCACGATCCTCGATCCGAGCGCGACGCACGTCGGCCTCGGCCTGGCCTGGGATCGCGGCGAGTTCCGTATCGCCGAGGAGTTCATTCGGAGGTATGTGGAGTGGGTGCGGCCGCTGCCGCGCACCGCGTCGACCGCCGATCGCGTGATGCTGCGCGTCAAGCCGCACAACGGCTTCACGGTCGAAGCCATCACCGTCCATCACGAACAGGCGCCGCGGGCGATGTCGGCGAAGCTGGCCAACGACATCACCAGCTACTCGCTGCCGGAGAAGCGCCGCGAGTACCTCCCGCGCCTGCACAACCGCGTCGAAGCGGCGGGCGACTACCGCGTCGAGATCCGTGAGGAGTACAGCGACGGCCGCCGCGGCGACTTCGAGGTCGCCGACGACGGCAGCGTGGCCTTCGCCATCCCCTTTCCCGACGGCCCGGGCGTCTACACGGTGGTGGTGTGGGTGCACGAGCGCGGCGGCCGCGAGGCCATCGCGGCCTCGAACGTGTCGGTGCGCGTGACGGAGACGCAGACGGCGGTCGGTGGCACGCGGTAGGCAGTAGCCGCCTCGTGCCTTCACAATCGACGTACGACGTGATCATCATCGGCGGAGGTCCCGCCGGGCTCACCTGCGCGATCTTTCTCGGCCGCTACCGCCGCAACGTGCTCTTGATCGACGGCGGCAAACCGCGCAACTACGCCGCGCGCGCGGTGCACGGCTTCCTCGGCATGCACGGCATCGCCCCGCAGGAGCTGCGCGCGCGCGGACGCGCCGAGGCCGAGGCGGCGGGGGTGGAGATTTGCGAGTGCATGGCGGAGAAGGTGGAGCCGGTCGGCGACATTTTCAACGTGCACACCTCCGCCGGCCGTTTCTGCGCCCGCCGCGTGGTGCTCGCCTACGGCGTGCGCGACAAGCTCCCCGACATTCCGCGGCTCGAGGAGTTCTACGGCGCGAGCGTCTTCCACTGCCCCGACTGCGACGGCTACGAAGTGCGCGGCAAGCGCGTCGGCGTGATCGGCTGGGGAAAGCGCGTGGTCGGCCTGTCGCTGAAGCTCCTGCAGTGGAGCGACGAGCTGACGATCTTCACGCACGGCCACGAGCGCGAGTTCTCGCAGGAGGAGACGAGCAAGCTCTTGGCCGAGCAGATCAACGTGAAGGACGAGCGCGTGCTCGAGCTCCTCGGCGACGACGGCATCGTGCGCGCGGCGGTGTTGGAGAGCGGCGAGCGCGTCGAGGTCGACGCGCTCTTTTTCTCCTGCGGCGTCGAGCGCTCCTGCCTCCTGGCCGAAACCCTAGGCTGCGACGTCGAGTCCGAGACGCCGAACGTCGTCGTCGACGAAACAAGGCAGACGACGGTCGAGGGCATCTACGCCGTCGGCGATCTCGTCCCCGGCGCGCAGCTGGCCATCACGTCCGCGGCGGACGGCGCGATCGCCGCGATCGCGATCAATAAGTCGCTGTTGCCGCCGAGCAGGAGGGTGTGAGGGCGGACGGCGCCGCAGCCAGCGCATCGATCAAAAGTACGCTTCGAGACCGAAACGTTCGAGACGGTTCGAGAGCTTGCGGTCAAAGGTCGCTACGGCGCCGTATCGGTTGGTCGTGGCGACGGCGACGATCGACGCATCAGCCAGACCGGGCAGCGGATTGGGCCAGATCTCCAGCACGCGCTTCCACGGGCAATCGTCGATGAGCTGCATGCCGGGGAACACGGTCACGTCGCGGATGAGCGTCGCCAGCCGGTCGCCGCTGTATGCGTATTGGCTCTGCAGCACATAGGCAACCTCGAAGACGACGAACTGCGGAACGATCGCCGCGATCTCGCCTTCCTCCGCTGCTTGCAGCAGGGCCTCCGCGGCGTCGCGCTGTTTGGGATGCCGGTCGACGAAGAACGAGACGATGACGTTTGCATCGACGACGACGCTGCGCACCTCAGATGCGTCCTCTCGTCTTGCGCGCTTCAGCAACAGCCTGCACCGCATCGGCAGGGCCGTGCTTGATCACGCCTTTCCAGCGGTAGAGCGCCGGCCGTTCGGTCGTGATGGACACGCGGCCGCCTTTGATCTCCCACGTCAGTTTGTCGCCGATATCGACGTTGAGAACTTCGCGGACTTCCTTCGGAACCGTCGTTTGGCCTTTGCTGGTGATGGTCGAAGTAGGCATTGGACGTATCTCCTTACCAAGGATATATCCGGTAAGGACCGACCAACGAGGGGTATTCCGTGGGTAACGGGTGACAGGTGACGGATGAGGGGTGACAGGTGACGGGGTGACAGGTGACAGGAGTGACCTGTGACCTGTGACCCGTCACCCGTGACCCGTGACCTGTCACCCGTGACCCGTGACCCGTGACCCGCCCCCCTAATGATGCGAATACGGCGACTGACTCGGCGCCACCTCCACCACCGTCATCATCCCGCGGTCCTCGTGGGCCAGGATGTGGCAGTGAATGACGTAGAAGCCGGCGTAGTCGACGAACCGGCTGCGCATCTTGAACCAGCCGGGGATCACGATCGGCTTCCCCTGGTCATCGTTGATCGGCTTGCCGTCCTTCGTCACCGCTTGCAGCCCGCCCGGGATGGGGAAGACGTCCCACCAGATCGCATCCTTCGCCGCGAACTTCGGAGGCGTGCATGACTTCCACGTCTCCGGCTTCTTCGGATCGAGGAAACACTGCTCCGGGCTCGTCCGCGCCGCCTCGTCGGTGATGTACCGCTGCGTTTTTCCATCCGCGAGCTGTTCCATCGGCTCGAACGTCGCGATCACCTGGAAGGGGTTGATGTGAATGTGGAAGGGATGCTCGATCTGCGCGAAGTTGCGCACCGTCCACTCCTCCGTCGTATTCAGCCGCACCAGCGCGCCGACGTCGCCGTCGAAGGACTTGCCGTCGATCTGGTGCACCGCCGCCGGCTTCCGCGGGGGGCCGACGCCGCCCTCGAATACCTGCGGAATCGTGGAGAAGTCGATGGTCTTGGTCGCCTTCACCGAATCGGCCGGGATGTCGTTCAGAAAGTTGGGAAAATTCGGGTCCGCCGTCTTGAGGAAGTCCATCGGCGGCGACGGCTTCGTGCCCGCGATCTTCACCGTGAGCAGATTGATCGGATACGGGCTGTTGTTCGACGGCTCGACGGTGTTCCGGACGTGGAACGTGCACGCGTTCGGGGCGGCGCACGAGTCCGGCGCCTTGACCAGGAGGTCGATGCGGTTGCCCGAGGCGAGCAGGAACGTCTGGTCGGCCGTCTTCTGGTAGTTGGCGTCCTTGAGCTGCACGCCGTCGCGCGCCAGGATGCGCCAGTGGAAGCCGGCCGGCGGCCCCTCGTCGAACAGCACGCCCGCGCGCGAGGCGCCGTTCACGATGCGCCACATCTGCACTTCGCCCGGCGCCATGGTCACGACGGGATGGATCCGTCCGTTGATCGAGAAATCGTTGCCGCGGTCCTGCCCTTGGCCTTTCATCAGGTTCGGCGTCGTTCCGAGCTGATTGATGACCATGACCGGTTGCTTCCGCGTCCACTGGGGACCGTAGGCCTTGTACTGCTCGTTCAGGTAGTCGTCGTACGGCCCCTCGATGATGAACGCGCCGATCATGCCGTTGGAGACGTCGATGGTCGTCGAGCCGTGCTTGTGCGCGTGATACCAGTGCGTTCCCGGCGCCTGTCCCATCTGCAGCGGCAGCCGCGGCGGATCGCCGGCCAAAAGCGGGCTGAACGAGCCTCCCTGCGTCTCCGCGCCGCCGGCGCCGCCCGTGTGCGCGGCGTGCGCATCCGGCGCCGTCGCGGGCGCGGGCGTGGGCGCGTTGGGGAGGGACGGCAGCCGGAAGCAGTACGGATACGAGCCGATGTAGTACTGCGGCCAGGCGCCGTTCGCCAGCTCCTGCTCGTTCACCGGCCAGACCTTGTTGATCGTGCCCGGCTGGGAGTCGAACTGCATCAGCTTCTCCCGCTGCATGTCGGTCCACGACTTCGGCAGGTCGTTCCACTTGCGCGGCCAGGTGCGGTATTGGACCGTTCCGAGCTCCACCTCGCAGCGGCGGAAGAACTCGTCGAAGGGGGCCTTGACGTCGTCCGGCTTCACCGGCGCCCCCGCCAGGCGCCGTGATGAGAGCACTTCCAGGAAGACGTTGTCGCCGGTCGTATTCGGGTTCGTGTGCGTGCCGTGGAAGTGGATGTTCGCGGTGGTAGAGCCGTGGAAGCAGTTCGGATACGTGTCGGCGCCGGGATACCCGGCGCTCGAGTCGTCGCACTGCCTCTGGTCTCCGCGGTCGACCCCCTGGCCGCCGTCGCGCGAGAGGTTGAACTTGGCCGGATCGATGTTGTTCAGAAACGTCAGCTCGATGACGTCGCCGACGCGCGCGCGGAGCGTCGGGCCGGGCATCGGATCGCCGTAGCTTCCCTCCGGAATGGCGGCGTACGGCGGCTGCGCCTCAGGGCTGCGGAGCGCACGGATCCACTGCGGCCAGCAGGCGGAGAACGTCCCGGGCTGGCCCGGCTGCGCCGATTTGCCGTCGATCCTGATCGGATACCGCTCCGGGATCCGGTTCAACTCGCTGCTGACGGTGACGGTCGCGCGCAGGCGCCCGCCGCTCGTGACGAGCTCGGGGATCTTCGGGAGATCCTGGTTGTCGGGCAGACACTTCACCTGGGTATTGGTCGGCTGCTGCTGCGCGTAGACGGAGACCGTGGCGAGAAGCGCGATCAAGATGCGTCTCATCGTCATTCCCTCACTCGTTCATGTTCTGCACGGCAGCGACGAAGATGCTCCCCACCTCGTCCGGATGCAGCGCACAGGCGTAGGGGATGGTCGTCCCCTCGGCCGGCTCGCAGACGTAGAGCGGCCGCGAGCCCTGGCCGGGCAGGATCCCCTCGGTCTCGAAACTCCCGTCGTCCATGCGGATCTGATGGGTGATGCCGGTGGCGTTCTCCCAACTCACGCCCGCGTACTGCGGAGCCGCGAGCGAACCGGGATCGAACGTCGAACCGCCGCCTTCCTTGGGCACAATACGGACAAGCAGGTCAGGCATGGCGCTCTCCTTCTCTGGATGCGGGGAGAGTACTACGTTCCGTTCCCGGAGAGCGCGCGAGCGTAGAATCGCCGGCAAAGAAATGACGCGAGCGTGAAATGCCGGAGCTGGACGGTTCTGCTCATTTCAATCTGTTCTTGCTCCGGAACTTTCTGGATCCGGACAGTTGCGCGCGTTTGAGGGCGGAGTTGGCTCTCGCTCCGATGACGCAAGCGCCCGTCTACGTCGAAGGCACCGAGGGAACGGTTCACGAGACGATTCGCAAAACGACGAGTCTTCACCCCGCGGACGAGACCATTGACCGGATTCGCGGACGGCTCCTGAGACAGAAATCAGCGCTCGAGGGCCACTTCGGCACGAGTCTGACAGACTGCGAGCGCCCCCAGTTTTTGCGTTACGAAAAGGGCGACTTCTTCGTTCGTCACCAGGACGGCAATACCGATCAACTCGACTTCGATCACTTGCGGGTGCGGCGCGTCTCGATCGTCGTCTTTTTGAATGACTCATTCTCCGGCGGTTCGCTGAGCTTTTACGATCCGCCGACGACGTTTGCGCTGATGGGGGAGACCGGGCTGCTGGTCGCGTTCAGGTCCGACACGCTTCACGAGGTCCTGCCGGTCACGAGCGGCGAGCGCTTCACGATCGTGAGTTGGTTCCGATAGCCACCCGTTGACAGGACCCCCGCCGGGCATTACGTTACTACGCACAGCCATAACTGTTGGGAGAATCCTCATGAAAGACAAGTCCAAGTCCGGGGTTCGACCCGAAATCGCGCCCGAAAAAGCGCCGCGCCCCATTCCGGAAGTTGCGCCGCAGAAACCGAAGCCGATTCCCGAGGTGGCGCCTCAGAAATACCCGATTCCCGAGGTGGCACCGCAGAAATATCCGACTCCCGAGGTGGCCCCTCAGAAATATCCGATCCCGGAGGTGGCCCCGCAGAAATATCCGATTCCCGAGGTGGCGCCGCACAAACGGCCGATCCCCGAGATTGCACCGGAAGTGCGGCCAATTCCGGAAGTCGCGCCGCAGCCGTACCGGCGGCCAATTCCCGAAATCGCGCCTGAAAAAGCGCCGCGTCCCATACCCGAGGTTGCGCCCGAGAGTCCGAAGAAGAAAAAGAAAAAGTAGTCATCGAGATCGGTCGTAACCCGAACGTCGAGGACCGCACGGCGCGCGCTTGGCGCCGGCGGTCTTCGGCGCTTTCCAGAGATGGCCACAGATTCGCTCAAGCCGGTTGCACTCGTCAGCATGCCGACGCTCTCGGCACGTTTCCCATCCTTTCAACTGGCCCTGCTCAAACCGACGTTGGAGCGCGAAGGCATCCCCGTTCAGACTTTCTCGCTCTTCATGTACTTCGGAACGCAGGTCGGCTGGCGCATCAACGAAACGCTGTCCGACGTTTATCCGTGCATGCTGGGCGAGTGGATCTGGACCAAGGCCGCCTTCGGCGACTTCACCGGGAACGACGGCTACTTCGAAACCTATCGGAGCAATCTCGAAGACATCTGTCACAAGGCCGGTTGTTCGTTCGACGATCTGCGCCGTCTGCGCGAAACCGCCGCGCCCGCGTTCATTGACTTCTGCATGACCAGCGTCGACTGGAGCCGGTTCGGCGTCATCGGGTTCTCGGTCGTTTTTCAACAAACGCTGGCCAGCATTGCCCTGGCAAAGGCGCTCAAGCAGCGCTATCCGCACATCCCGATCATGATGGGCGGCGCCACGTTCGAAGACGACATCGCCGACGAGATCATGAAGGGCTGTCCGGAAGTGGATTACGTGCATTGCGGCGACGCCGACGAGACGCTGGCCGTGGCCATTCGCCGTTTGTACGGCGGCCAATCGATGGCCGGCATGCCGGGCATGATGTGGCGCAACCGGGGTCAGGTGGCGTATGCCGGGCGGGCCCCCAACCTCGCCGACATGAACAGGACGCCGGTACCGGATTTCGACGAGTACTTCTACGCGCGCAAAGAGGGGGGCTACGACGACTACGATCAGGCCGAGGGAGTCTTGCTGCCGATCGAGACGGCGCGCGGCTGCTGGTGGGGCGTGAAGAACCACTGCACGTTTTGCGGCCTGAATCGCGCCGGAATGGAATTTCGCTCCAAGCGCGTGGAGAACGTCATCCAGCAGCTCGACGAGCTCTCGAGACGCTACGGCATCCTCGACTTCAACGCCATCGACAACATCATCGCCCCCGAGTACATCGACCAGTTGTTCCGCCAGCTCGGCGAGGCCAACACCGACATCCGCATTCACTACGAAGTGCGCCCCAGCCTTTCCCGCGCGCAACTGAAACAGATGCGAAAAGGGGGGCTGTTTTCGATTCAGCCGGGGGTGGAGAGTTTCTCCACGCACATTCTCAAGCTGATGCGAAAGCACACCACCGGCGTGCGCAACCTGGAGCTGATCAAGTGGTCCACCTACTACGGCATCAATAACCTGTACAACATCCTGCTCCGGTTTCCGGGCGAGACGGCGGAGGACTATCGCGCGCAGTGTGAGGTGATCTCGAAGATTCCTCACTTTCAGGCGCCCTGGGCGGTGGCCAAGGCCCGCGCCGACCGCGGCTCGCCGATGTATACCGAGCCCGAGACGCAGTCCGTGACCCGATTGGTTCCCTCTCCCTGTTACGACTATCTGTTCCCGAAGGACCGGTTCGACCTGAATCGCGTTTCCTACTACTTCGAGCATGAGATGGGCGACACGCTGCAGGATCACGAGTACGGGGAGATTTTCGAGGCCGTGGATGCGTGGCAACACCGCTGGCGGCAACGTCCTCGGCCGTACCTCCGTTATCGAAAGGCTTGGGCGACGATTCTGATCGAGGATGGACGCAACGGCTCGCCTCGCACGACGACCTATTCCGACGATTACGCGAATCTTTACGAATACTGCGCCGACGCGCGCGGCCGGATCGACATCGCCGCGAAGTTCGACGGCGCGGAATGGGTCGACGCCGCGCTGGAGGAGTTCGTCGAGAACGACCTGATGATCCATCTCGACAATCGCTATCTCAGTCTGGCGCTTCCCGAGAATCCCTACTTCTGATCAAGCCCTTCAATGCTGCGCGAAGCACTTTCCGCTACGCTCGAATCCCTTCCCGAGAGTTTTCAATCGGGACGCGCCGAGTTGCTCGATTTGCTGCTCCGGCGCGGCATTCTTCATCGCTCGGAGACGCAGCCGGTGCTCTCCCGCGACGGTACCTCCGCGCGTTGGATGCTCGACTCTCTTTCCGTCACGCTCTCGCCGAGAGGAGCGGAGCTGGCCGGGAAGTGCGTGTTGGAGCTCCTCAAGCGATTCGACGGCAAGCAGCTCGCGACGTACGGATTGACCGGCGTTCCCATTCTTCAGTCGTGCCTGCTTCAAGACGGCCGTTATCGCGGCCTGCTCGTTCGCAAGGAGCGAAAGCAGCACGGCTCCCGCAAGCTGATCGAAGGCGAGATCGATCCCGCTGAGCCGGTGATCGTCATCGACGACTCCGTGAGCTCCGGGACCTGCATGACCGAGGCGACCGAGCGGCTCGAAGCCGCGGGCCTGCGCGTCGAAGGCGGGATTTGCCTGGTGCGCTTCGGCTGGCCCAACGGCTACGCGCTCATGCAGGAGCGCGGGTATCACATGGAAGCGGTCTACGACATCTGGCCCGACTTCATCGCCCACATGGACGATGAAGAACAACCGCCGGCCAATCCCTCGAAATGGTTTCCCCCCTTTGAATGGCACGCCCAACAGGCGCCCGAGCGCCTTCATCCCGCGCAGCTCGCGCGGCTGGTCGTCGCGGAGTACCTGTCGTCAGGCAGGCTTTTGCGTCCGCCCGAACGCCTCGACAGGGACTACGATTCAGCGGGTGGCGCGTGGGTGAGCATCCGCTCGCGCCAAGACATCCACCATCGTCATGCTCGCGGCGGGTTCTGGCACTTCCGCGGGGAAACGCCGCGCTCGGCGGCGGACGACGTGGTCATGGCCTCGCTGAGCACGGCCGGAGGTCTGACGCCCGGCGAGGAAGGGCTGCGCCAAGTCGAGGAGAGCGCGTTTGCGGTGACCTTCTTCGGCGCTCTCGAGCGATGCAATCCGGGTCAGCTCGATAACGATCGTTACGGCATCGTGGTGCGGAGCCTGGAGCGCCGCGAGATCATGGGCGGCGCCTTGCCGCGCATGCCGGGCATCGTCAACGAGTGGGCGCAGTTCCAACACGCGCGCATCAAGAATGCGAAGCTCATCTCGTTCGAGCCGTATGAGATTTTTCGTCATGACGTCGTAAAAGCGGTCGAGCCGGACGCGGATTGGCAACCGACCGGCGTTCCGGCCCCCGAACGACTGCCCTGGCACCAGGACAGAGCCATTTGCGGACCGATCGCCGAGCGCGCGCGCGACCTGGTGCTGAGCCGGCGATTGGACCTGCCCGAAACGACGGCGCCGCTGCCTGAGGACCTTCTTCCGAAGAATGTCGAGTCGTTGTACCTGACGATTTACATCGACGGCTGTCTGCGCGGCTGCATGGGCTTGGCGGTACGGAGCCTCGACGAGGACCTGAAGACGATCGTCGAGGCCGCGCTTCGCGATGACCGGTTTGCCGAGGCAGCGCCGTCCGGCGCGGACTCGATCGCGGTCACCGTTTCGCTGCTTTTCGATCCACTCGATCTCGGATACTCGCCGCCGGAAGAAGTGGGAAATTATTATCGCCACGGCGATCAGGCCCTGATGGTCTATCAGGGCGAGCGAGTCGGGCTGCTGCTGCCGTTTGTCGCGGGCCTTTGGAACTTTGACAGCGCCAGCTTTGTCGAGGCAGTCATCGAAAAAGCCGGCCTCTCGGAGCCGCCGTACAACTGGTGCCGCTTCGACTGTGCCACGTGGTTTGCCGGGAGCGAGGGCGTTTGGCCGACGATCGGAGGATTCGCTCCGCCGCAGCAGAACCTGCCGCCGGTTCCCGTGCTGGTCGACGGCCATTGCAAATTGCATCTGCGTTATCTGCTCAAGCACCTGCGCGAAGACGGCACGTTCTTTTCCTCGTATCAACCCTTTCAGAACCGTTTATTCGAGGGCGCCGATCCGGCGAGACAAGCTCATGGCGCGTGGGTACTGGCCCGCGCTCACCGGGTTTTCGGAGGCGATGAGCTGAAGAATGCCGCCGGCAAAGCGATCGACTCTCTGCTCGCGGGCGCGCCGGACGACTCCGCCGCCGAGATCTCGTTCCTGCTGCTGGCGCTGAGCAATTTGGAAGACGGCGATCCGCGGCGCTCGTCGATGAAGGAGCTCGCCGCCGCGCTATGGCGGCGCGTCGAGCTTCCTCACGGCCGCATCGCCACTCACAAAGCCGCCGGCGACCCATCGCTCGAGGCGTATCAGGATTACTTCCCCGGCCAGGTGCTGCTCGCTCTCGCGGTGGCCGTCGACCAAAAGGCGTCGACGATCGACGACGAACGGCTGCGCCGCAGTTTTCAATACTACCGGCATCGCTTCCGCTACAAACGCCACTTCGGACAAGTCGCCTGGTTGTTACAGGCCTTCAGCAAGTGGTGGCGAGTGACCGGCGAGCCGCACTTCGCCGACATGACGTTCGAGATCGCGGACTGGCTCCTCGGGTACCAACAGGACAAGACCGGCGGCTTCATCAACGACCATCAACCCGGCACGCCCGGCTACACGACCGCGGTCTATCTGGAAGGCATGGCCGCGGCATTGTCGATCGCCGAGGGCAGCCGCCGGGAGACGTACTTCGATTCCTGCGCGCGCGGCTTCCGCTTTCTCGATCAACTCATCATCCAGGAGCGCGATCGAGCGATTCTGCCCAACCCCGACTATGCGATCGGCGGCCTGCGGCAGGGACTGCACTTCAGCGAGGTTCGCACGGACTTCGTCCAGCACTCTCTTTCGGCCATGCTCGAGTTCACGGAGAACGAGAGCGTTCGCAACGTCGTCGATGACTTCGCCGAAGTCGTTGATGACTTCCCACGACTCGTTGATGACTTCGCGGAAGTCAAAATGACTCCGCGGAAGTCGTTGATGACTTCCCAGGACTCGTTGATGACTTCGCAGAAGTCAAAATGACTTCGCCGAAGTCGTTGATGACTTCGCGGAAGTCATTGATGACTTCGCGGAAGTCATTGACGACTTCGCCGGAGTCGTCATTGTCCCGAAACGAGGACATCCCCCTACGCCACCACCCACAACGCCCGCCCCGTCGCCGTCGCCTGCTTCGCGCTCAGCATCAACTGCACGTACGTCTGCACGTCGAGGTCGTCGCTGATCAGGAGGTCATCCTCCAGGTACTTCGCGGCGAGCGTCATCAGCTCCACGTCGTCGGTGGGGAGGGCGGCGCCGGCGGCGAACGCGTGCAGCGCATCGAGCAAGCGCGCCAGGCTGGCCACCTGAAGCGGGTCGGCGGCGTTCGGGATCGGCAGCGTCTCCACCGCCGTCACCTCCGCGGGCACGAACACCGCCTGGTACGGATCGATCCCGGCTAGGAGCGGCGCGCGGCGGGAGAGGTCGCGCCAGCCGGTGAACTCCACCGGCTCGGAGCGGTACGGATCGCCGTCGCGCAGCGAGAGCGCCGGGAAGCGCCCGCGCAGCACCGCATCGACGGCGTCCGCCAGCGCCGGGCCGAAGACGTCGCCCGCGCGGCCAACCACGAAGGTGAGGGACACGGGGGGCATTGTAAGGGGGCAGGGGGGCAATGGGCTGCGCCCCGCCCCCTTCCTTATAGAATCGAGCCCCTTGGAACGCTTCAAGCGGATCTTCCCGTTCGTCAAACCGCTCATCGTCGTGGCGCTCTTCGCCATCGCGCTGCGCATCCTCCAGGACACCCTCGCCAAATTCAACTACCACCAGGTCATCCACTACGTCAGCAGCCTGCCGGCCGACCAGATCGTCCTCTCCATCGTCCTGACCCTCCTCGGCTACCTGGTCATGACCGGCTACGACACCCTGGCCTTCCGCTACATCCGCCACCCACTCCCCTACCCCAAGATCGCCCTCGCCTCCTTCATCGGCTACGCGTTCAACAACAACGTCGGGCTCTCGGGCCTCGTCGGCGGATCGCTACGCTATCGCCTCTACAACGCCTGGCGGTTGAACGGCGTCGACATCGCCCGCGTCATCGCCTTCTGCACCATCAGCTTCTGGCTCGGCTTCGTCATCCTGGGCGGGATCTTCTTCCTCGTCGCGCCGCCCGCCGTGCCGCCGAGCCTCCACATCCCCTTCGACTCCGTGCGCCTCCTCGGCGTGCTCCTCTTGCTGCCGGCCATCGCCTACATGGGATGGATCGCCGTCCGCCGCGAGCCGCTGCGCATCCGGCAGTGGGAGTTCGAGCTCCCCTCGCCGAGGCTGTTCTTCTCCCAGGTGGCCATCTCGAGCCTCGACTGGGTCGTCGCCGCGGCCGTCCTCTACATCCTCCTCCCCGACAGCCTTCCGCTCGGCTTCGCGCGTTTCCTGGGCATCTTCCTCCTCGCGCAAATCGCCGGCGTGGCCTCGAACGTCCCGGGCGGCCTCGGCATCTTCGAGGCCATCTCGCTCATCTTCCTCGCGCCGTTCTACCAGGCCGCGGCCATCCTCGGCGCGCTCGTGGCCTTTCGCGCCATCTACTACCTCGTGCCGCTCGGCGTGGCCATCATCCTTCTGGCCGCGCACGAGATCGTCGAGAAGCGCGAAGGGATGGCCAAGGCGTGGCGGATCTTCGGGCGATGGGCGCCGGGCATCGCCCCGCAGCTCCTCGCCTTCACCACCTTCGTCGGCGGCGCGGTGCTCCTCTTCTCCGGCGCGACGCCGGAGCTCGGCCACCGCGTGCGCTGGATCCGCCGCCTCGTGCCGCTGCCGCTCGTGGAGATCTCGCACTTCCTCTCCAGCATCGGCGGCGCGGCGCTGCTTCTGCTCGCGCGCGGCCTGCAGCGCCGGCTCGACGCCGCCTACCAGATCACCGTCGGCGTTCTCGTCCTGGGCATCTTCTTCCAGATCCTCAAGGGCGCCGACTTCGAGGAAGCCTTCATCCTGGCCATCATGCTCTTCGGCCTGGTGGCGTCGCGGCGGCACTTCTACCGCAAGGCCTCGCTCCTCAACGAAGGCTTCGGCCCCGGTTGGATCGCCGCGATCCTCCTCGTGCTCATCACCTCGGCGTGGCTCGGCTTCTTCAGCTACAAGCACATCGAGTATTCGCGCGAGCTGTGGTGGCGCTTCCAGTTCCGCGCCGACGCGCCGCGCTTCCTGCGCGCCTCCGTCGGCGTCGTCGGCACGCTCCTCCTCTTCTCCATCGGACGATTGCTGCGGCCCGCCGCGCCGGAGCCCGATCCGCCGGCGGCGGACGACATCGAGCGCGCCGCCGCCATCGTCGACACCGACCAGAGCTCGCACGCCCACCTGGCGCTCCTCGGCGACAAGCCGCTGCTCTTCAGCGAGAGCGGGCGCGCCTTCATCATGTACGGCGTCGAAGGGCGGAGCTGGATCGCCATGGGCGATCCGGTCGGCCCCGACGACGAGAAGCAGGAGCTGCTCTGGAAGTTCCGCGAGCTCTGCGACCTCCACGCCGGCTGGCCGGTGTTCTACGAGATCCCGCGCGAGAATCTCCACCGCTACCTCGACCTCGGCCTGATCCCGCTCAAGATCGGCGAGCAGGCCCGCGTCGACCTCGAGTCGTTCTCGCTCGAAGGGGGCTCGCGCAAGTGGATGCGCAAAATGCAGCGCAAAGTGGAGGCCGAGGCGTGCGGCTTCGCGATCGAGCCCGCCGGGCCGATCCTGCCCGAGCTCCGCGCCATCTCCGACTCCTGGCTCGCCGAGAAGAAGACGCGCGAGAAAGGCTTCTCCCTCGGATTCTTCGCCGAGGACTACATCCGGCGGTTTCCCGTCGCCGTCGTACGCAAGGAGGGACGCGCCGTG
The DNA here is from genome assembly GCA_036522835.1 of Thermoanaerobaculia bacterium. GTDB lineage: Bacteria > Acidobacteriota > Thermoanaerobaculia > Gp7-AA8 > Gp7-AA8 > DATDFB01. The sequence continues at coordinate 36,334 of DATDFB010000211.1, forward strand.
GCGTTCGCGAACCTCTGGCCGTCCGGCACCAAAGAAGAGCTTTCCGTCGACCTGATGCGGCATCTCCCGGAGGCGCCGGCCGGGGTGATGGACTACATCTTCGTCAACCTCATCGTCTGGGGACAGGAGCAGGGTTACCGCTGGTTCAACCTCGGCATGGCCCCGCTTGCAGGACTCGAAAACCGAAGCCTAGGAACGATGTGGAGCCGTGTGGGCGCGCTCACATACCGTCTCGGCGAAAACTTCTATAATTTCCAAGGTCTCCGACAGTACAAGGACAAGTTCGATCCGGTGTGGGAACCGATGTACATCGCTTCACCCGGTGGATTGGCGCTGCCGCGGATCCTCACGAACCTGGCGGCGCTCATCTCCGGCGGTCTTCGCGGTGTCGTGACGAAATGAGACTGATCGTCGATCCGGAGCTGGATGCCCTGCAGCAGCAGTGGCTCGACGGCGGCAGCGCCTTGCCGCTGGTGCGGCTCCTCGTCGCGCGCGGCGAGGGCGACCAGGCCGCGGCCATCGCCCGGCTCGTGCTCGCGCGCGACGAGTGCCCGGACGCGGACGAGATCGAGCAGATCCTCGACGGCATCGACGAGGCGCCGGACGAGTGGCGCGCGCAGCTCGAGGCCATGGCCGCGGCGCCGTCGGTGGAGCGCTTTGAAGAGCTGATGCGCTTCGTCCCGCCGGAGCTGATCTACCAGCGCCTCCGCAACGCGCTGCGCAGGCTGAAAAAGCTCGGCGTCGACGGCAACGTCCTCTTTCAGTGCGCGACGAACATCGGCATGACCCCCGAGGCCATCGAGCTCGTCGAGGAAGGCCTGGTCGAGCCGGAGGTCATCGTCGAGCGCGCCCGCGGAAGCGCGGCGCGCGCGACCTACATCGGCCTCGCGGCGGAGGCGACGTTCCTCCGCGGCGACCTCGTCAGCACCATCCGCCACCTGCGCGACGCCCTGCAGCACGAGACCGACCTTTGCACCGCCCTGCCACACATCTACTTCGTGCGCGAGCAAGCGTCACCGGAAGTCAACGCCATGCTCGACCGCGCGGGCATACCGCCCATCCCCTCCGCTGTTTGATAGCCGCGTTTGGTCCGGAATCTTCTTCTCTCCACGATCCTCGTCTGCGCCGCGACGGCCGCGGCCGCCGAGCCGAAGCTGCCGCTGGTCGAAGTGCCGGCGACGAAGGGCGTCTCCGACACGCTGGTGGTCTTCGTGTCGGGCGACGGCGGCTGGGCGGCGATCGACAAGTCGATCGCGAAGGTGCTGGCCGACCACGGCCTGCCGGTCGTCGGCCTCAACGCCCTGCAGTACTTCTGGACGAAGCGAACCCCCGACGCCGCCGCGAAAGACCTGCAGTCGATCTGCGACCGCTACCTGGCGTCGTGGAAGAAGGGCCGGCTGCTCTTCGTCGGCTATTCGCGCGGCGCCGACGTCTTGCCGGCCATGATCAGCCGCCTCTCGCCGGAGCTGCAGTCGCGGATCCGCCTCATCGCGCTGCTCGGCCCGAGCCCGAAGGTGCAGTTCGAGTTTCACATGACCGATTGGGTGCACAGCGCGGCCAAGGGGCTGCCGGTGAAGCCGGAGGTCGACAAGCTGCGGTCGCACTCCATCCTCTGCCTCTCCGGCGAGGACGACAAAGACTCGCTCTGCCGCGAGCTCGGCGGACAGCCGCACATCAACATCGTGACGCTGAAGGGCGCGCACCACTTCGACGGCGGCTACGAGAAGCTCGGCCACATCATTCTCGAGCAGTTGAAGTGAGAGACGTGACGAGTGGCGCCCCTCACCCGCTCTTCGCTGCGCTCAGAGCACCCTCTCCCCGCTCGCGGGGAGAGGGACAGGCGCGAAGCGCCAGGGTGAGGGGCGCCATCCTCACGTTCTTGCTGTTGGCCGCCACGGCCGCCGCCACCGCCGCCGCGCGCGCGGAGTGCGTCGGGCGCGCCGACGTGCGCGACCTCCCTCTCGTCGAGCTGCCGGCCACGACGGCGAAGGGCGACCGCTTCGCCATCATGATCTCCGGCGACGGCGGGTGGCGCCGCATCGACACGAAAGTCACCGACAAGCTGCGCGCCGACGGCATGCCCGTGGTCGGCTTCCTCGCCAACGAGTACTTCCGCACCCGGCGCACGCCCGACGACTGCGGCTGCGCGCTGGAGCGCGTCGTCCGCTACTACCGCATCGTCTGGAAAAAGCCGAACGTCGTCCTGATCGGCTACTCGCGCGGCGCCGACGTCCTGCCGTTCATGGCCAGCCGCCTCCCCGCCGATCTCCACCCAGCCGTGAAGTTGATCGCATTCCTCGGCCTGGAGTCGACGATCGACTTCAAGTACACCCCCTCATGGTTCTTCTGGCATTTCAAGAAAGAGCCGCAGTTCCCGGTCAAGCCCGAGCTGGAGAAGCTGCGCGGGAAGAACATCCTCTGCGTCTACGGCGAGAAGGAGAAGGGGTCGCTCTGCCACCGGCTCGAGCCGGGGCTGGCGAAGATTCTGCGCGAGCCCGGCGGGCATCACTTCGCGGGAAAGTACCAGGACATCGCCGAGGCGATCATCGCGGAAGCGGCCGGTCCGAATTGAAAATGTCGTAGATCCCCTTCCACTGCCCGCCGCGCCGCTGCCACGTCAGCATGAACTTGCCGTTGTCCTCGATCGGCGCGCCGCCGCCCTTCGGCGTGATCTTCAGGTTGTAATGGCCGATCTCCACGGCGAGGTCGCCCGACTGGATGACGCGGTCCGCCGCCACGGTCGCCTCGATCTGCCCGGCGGCGAGGAAGCCCGCCCAGAACTGACGGACGGCGTCGCGCCCGCGGAACGGCGGGAAGTTCGGCGGCATCAGCACCGCGTCGTCGGCGTAGATGGCCATCATCCCCTCGACGTTGCCGGCGCGCGCGGCCGCGCCGAACTCCTCGTCCATCTTGCGAATGGCCGTCTCGGCGTCGCTCGCCGGCATCGACGCGCAGGCGGCCAGGAGGAGAAGTGCGGCGAGAAGCGCGATTGTCTTCATAGGCGTAGAATCGCACCATGCGCGCGCACGGCGCAATCGCCCTCTTGGTCCTTCTGGCCGCCTGCCACGACGGCAGCAGCCCCACCGAGCCGCTGGCGGCGACGACGATCGATCACGGGCGGCTCTCCGGCGTGGTCACGATCGGGCCGAACTGCCCGGTCGAGACGTCGTCGCCGTGCGTCACGCCGCCCGGCGCCTATGAGCTGCGCAAGGTGCTGGTGTTCAACGAAGCCGGCACGACGCTGCTCCACACCGTCGACATCGACTCGCAGGGGGCCTACCTCATCGACCTGGCGCCCGCGAAGTACACGGTGGACGTGAGGAAGGCCGGCATCGACCGCGCCAGCGGCGTGCCGGCCGTCGTGGAGATCAAGGCGAATGTGGTGACGAAGCTGGACATCAGCATCGACACCGGGCTTCGCTAGATAGGGAGTGCGGCGGCCAGGCCGCCGCCGTTCCGCATCAGCTCAAGTGCTTGTTCACCAGCGCCGTCATCTCGAACATCGACACCTGCTTCTTCCCGTTGAAGATCTTCTTCAGGTGGTCGTCCGCGTTGATCATGCGCTTGTTCTGCTGGTCCTGCAGGCCGTGGGCCTTGATGTAGTCCCACACGCGCTTGGTCACTTCGCTGCGCGGGATGGGCTGGTCGCCGGTGATCGGCGCGAGATCGGCGCTCGGTTGAACCGCGGCCGCGAGGCCCTTTCCGCCGCCTTTGCTGCCCGACGCTTTTTTCGTGCTCGCCATCGTTTCCTTACCTCTCGATCGTTTTAGATTCGGGGGATTGTGCGACAGCGAGGTGCGCGCGTCAAACGCAATCCGCGTTACCATCTCAAACCCGCCGATGAAAAACCTTGCATTCCTCGCTCTCTTTGTGCTCGCTCTGCCCGCCCAGGGCGCCTGGCCCGAGCACGTCACGATCTACGGCCTCGGCGCCAAGAGCGCGCCCAACAAGCACGGGAAGATGGACCTGCAGTCGCTGAACGTCGAGGCCACCGGACCGGCCAAGTGGAATTTCGACTGGGGCGTCGACTTCGCCGCCACGCACATGAAGCAGCCGGTCGACTTCTTCGACACCCTGCACCAGACCGAGAGTGTCAACGCCGCCTCGCTGTCGCTCCTGGGGCGGAAGTTCTTCGGCAAGCACGGCTCCATCCGGCCGTACGTCGAGCTCTCCAGCGGCCCGATTTACGCGAGCGAGCGCGTGCCGGAGTCGACGTCGCACTTCAACTTCATCTCCCAGGCCGGCGCCGGCATCCTCACCGACCGCGGCTGGATGCTCGGCCTCCGCTTCGGCCATATCTCGAACGCCGGCTACGCCGAGCGCAACCCCGGCGTGAACTTCACGGCCGTGCTGGTCGGATTCCGGCTTCGCTGAGGATCTGCTCTGCTTCTGCGAGCGTGGCCGCCACGCGCGCATCGTCGAGCGTCTCGAGCGGCAGCGCGCCGTCGCGCTTCCCGAGCTTCTCCCCTCGCTCGTTGAGCACGAGCGGCAGATGCGCGTACTGCGGCGTGCGAAGCCCAAGGGCGCGCTGCAGGGCGATTTGTCTCGCGGTCGAGGACAGGAGGTCGCCGCCGCGCACGACCTGCGTCACGCCTTGCTCCCCGTCGTCGACGACGACGGCGAGCTGGTAGGCGAAGAGACCGTCGGCGCGGCGGACGACGAAGTCGCCGGTCTCGCGGGCGACGTTCTCCTCGACGCGGCCGCGCAGCAGGTCATCGAAGGCGATGATCTCGTCGGGCGCTTTGAATCGGACGGCGCGCGCGGCGCGGCCCGGCGCAATTCCGTTGCGGCACGTGCCGGGATAGACCGGCTCGCGTCCGAGCGGCGCCGACGCCGCCCCGCGCAGCTCCGCGCGCGAGCAGGCGCAGTCGTAGACGAGGCCGCGCTCGCGCAGCGTGTTTAGCGCGTTCTCGTACAGCGTCGTTCGCTGCGATTGATAGACGATCTCGCCGTCCCACTGCAGGCCGTAGCGCTGGAGCGCCGCAAGGATCTCCTCGGCCGATCCAGGCACGACGCGCGGCGTGTCGAGGTCCTCGATCCGCACCAGCCACCGCCCCCCCTCCCGCCTGGCCAGCCAGTACGAGCCGAGCGCCGCGACGAGACTGCCGAGGTGGAGGGGGCCGGTGGGGGAGGGGGCGAAGCGGCCGGTGGTCATTGGAAACTCAGAACGCAGAATGCGAATGCAGAACTGAGAAAGCCACCGCCCACGATTTCTTCATTCTGCATTCGCATTCTGCGTTCTAAGTTTCAGTGGCCGATATGCCAAAAGTCACGATCAAAAAACCCTCCCACCGGCACATGTGCTCTTTCCGTGGCCGCCCTACATTGGGCTCACGAAAGGAACGCACATGCTCATTCGCCTCACCAACATCAACAAGTCCTACCGCCTCGGCCGCGTCGACGTGCGCGCGCTCGAGGGCGTCGACCTCGACATCGGCCGCGGCGACTTCCTCGCCCTCGCCGGCCCCTCGGGCAGCGGTAAGACCACGCTCCTCAACCTCATCGGCTGCATCGACAAGCCGAGCGGCGGACGCATCGTCCTCGACGGCGTCGACGTCACCGCCGTCCCGCTGCACCGCCTCGCCGCCACGCGCCGCGACGCGCTCGGCTACATCTTCCAGACCTTCAACCTCATCCCCGTCCTCACCGCGTACGAGAACGTCGAATACCCGCTCCTGCTGCAGAACGTCGGCCGCCGCGAGCGCGACGCGCGCGTGCGCCGCTGGCTCGACCAGGTCGGCCTCGCCGCGCAGGCGAAGCAGCGGCCCGATCAGCTTTCGGGCGGACAGCGGCAGCGCGTGGCCATTGCACGCGCCATGGTCGCGGAGCCGAAGCTCGTCCTCGCCGACGAGCCGACCGCGAACCTCGACCAGGACACCGCCGCGCGCATCCTCGACCTCCTGGCCAAATTGAACGCGGAGACGGGGACGACGTTCGTCTTCGCCACGCACGATCCCGCCGTCATGTCGCGCGCGCAGCGCCTCGTGCGGCTGCGCGACGGACGGATCGCGTGTCATTCCGAGCGCAGCGAGGAAGCCCCCGCCGCAGGGGGTTCCTCGCCTGCTGCGCGGCTCGGAATGACACCAGTTTTCGCGTGAGGAGAACGACAATGACTGCAAGAATCGCGTTTCGCAACGTCTTCCGCAACCGCCGCCGCTCCGCCATCACGCTGCTCGTCATCGTCTTCGGCGCGGTCGGCCTGATTCTCTTCGGCGGCTACAAACAGCAAACCTTCCGCGCCCTCCGCGAGTCGACCATCCGCAGCCGCTTGGGCCACCTGCAGATCTACAAGCGCGGCTTCGCCTCGAACGAGTCGAAGAAGCCGCTCGAGTACGGTCTAGACGACGTCGCCGCGTTGCGCCGCGCCGTCGAGAGCGACCGGCGCGTCAAGATGACGGCCGCGCAGATCACGCTCATGGGCCTCGTCAGCAACGGCGACAAGTCCGAGACCTTCATCGCCACCGCCGTCGAGCCGCTCAAGGAAAAGCAGATGAACGGCTACCGCCTCGTCGGCGGCAGCGATCTGCCGGCCAACGAGACCGACGCCGTGCTCGTCGGCCGCGGACTGGCCACGGCCATGCGCGTCAAGCCGGGCGACTACCTCACGCTCATGACCACCACCACGACCGGCTCGCTCAACGCCACGGACGTCCGCGTGGCCGGCATCTTCATGAGCGGCGTCAAGGAGTTCGACGACCGCGCGGTGAAGATGCCGATCGCCGGCGCGCAGCAACTGCTGCAGACGAAGAAAGTCGAGCGGCTGATCGTGACGCTCAACGACACCGACGACACCGCCGCCGTGCGCGCCGACCTGGGGCGGACGCTGCCGCAGATCGAGATGAAGAGCTGGTCGGAGCTGGCGACCTTCTACCACCAGGTCGTGCTGCTCTACAACGGCATCTTCGGCTTCCTCGGATTGATCGTCAGCGCCATCGTCGTCTTCAGCGTCGCCAACACGATCCTGATGTCGATCTTCGAGCGGACGCGCGAGATCGGCACGCTGATGGCCATGGGCACGACGCGGTCCCGCGTGGCGCGGATGTTCCTGGCCGAGGGTGTCGTCATCGGCGTGCTCGGCGCCATCGCCGGTGTCGTGGGCGGCGTGATCCTGGCGAACCTCATCAACCGCGGCCACTTCATGCTCCCGCCGCCGCCCGGCTACACCGTCGGCTATCCGCTGCGCATGCTGCTGACGCCGTCGATCCTCGTCACGGCCGCGTTCATCTCCGTCGTCACCGCGACGATCTCCTCGATCGTCCCGGCGCTGAAAGCGTCGCGCATGAAGGTCGTCGACGCACTGGGGCACATCTGATGAAAACGTTATTTCTTGCAATCGCACTTCTCGCCTCGGCGCCGCTGCGCGCCGAGGATGCGGCGGCGATCCTCGCGAAAGTCGACGCGTACCGAGCGCCGCTGGAGAGCTTCGCCATCGACGTCGAGCTCACCGCCTACACGCCGCACGACAAAGCGGAGTCGTCGAAGTTCCGCGTCTACGGCAAAGGCAGCGACCGGAGCGTGGTCGAATTCCTCGCGCCGGCGACGGAGAAGGGAAAGCTCCTCTTGATGCTGCGCGACGCGATGTGGTTCTACATGCCGACGGCGAGCCGCCCGATCCGCATCTCGCCGCTGCAGCGGCTGATGGGACAAGCCTCGAACGGCGACGTGGCCCGCACGAGCTTCACGGTCGACTACGTGGCCAAGTCGGTCACCGAGGAGGAGAAAGCGTTCGTCCTCGACCTCGCCGCGAAAGACAACGACATCGCCTACAGCCGCGTGCAGCTCTGGATCGACAAGACCACCTACGCGCCGCTGCGCGCCGACTTCTACGTCGTCAGCGGGAAGCTGATCAAGCGCGCGCTCTACCGCGAGCTCGGCACGATGGCGGGGCGGCGGGTGGTGACGGCGATCGAGATCGACGATCTGCTGCGGCCGGGCAATAGAACCGTCATGCGCTACGCGAATCTGACGGCGAAGGAAAACCCGGAGCGGATGTTCACGAAGGATGCGTTGGGCAAGTGGTGAAGAACGCGCAATCAGTTCCTTCGCCCCGCTCGCGGGGAGAAGGTGCCGCGAAGCGGCGGATGAGGGGCGCATGCTTCCCGAATCGCCCCTCACCCGGCCTTCGGCCACCCTCTCCCCGCTACGCGGGGCGAGGGATCTTCATGGCGGTGGCGTTGCTCGCCGCCGCCGCGCACGCCGAAACCTTCCGATTCTTCGGCTCGCTCGGAGCGGAGTCGCAGCTCTCGCCGGCGAACGCGGAGTCGCCGCTGAACCCGCACAACGTCGCCGGGCTGCCGTACACGACGAACGTCGCCGACGCGGCGCTGTACGCGGACGCGAAGTCGGAGCGCTTCAAGGCGCACGTGAAGCTGCGCGCCGACGCGAGCGACCGCGCCGCCGATCATCTCCAGCTCGGCGAGGCGTTCGTGCAGGCGAACCTCCGGCCGTGGCTCGACGTCACAGCCGGGCGCGTGATCGAGAGGTGGGGCACGGGCTACGCCTGGAATCCGGTGGCGTTCGTGAGTCCGCAAAAGAATCCGACCGATCCGAGCGACCGCCGCAGCGCCTACCGCGGCGTCGACATGCTCCGCGCCGACGCGTTCATGCGCGGGACGAACATTTCGGTCTACGCGCTGCGCGATCGCACGGCCGCCGCGCGCGTCTATCGTCTCGTCGGCGGCACCGACGTGTCGCTGCACGTCAGCCATGACGCGAACGGCACGCAACAGGGCCTGAGCCTGGCCCGCGTCTTCGGCGAGTCGCTCGAGCTCCACGGCGAGGCCACGCGCCGCCACCTCCTTCTGGGCGGGCAGTACACGTTTCCGAAGAACGTCAACGTCATCGCCGAGGTCTATCGGTCGGGTGACGGCCTCACCGAGTCGCAGTGGCACGCGTTCCAAGACAGCATCGCGCCGGCGTCGCTCTATGACGCCAACCGCCATTACGCGCCGCTGCAGATGGCCCGCAACTACGGGTTCGTCCGTGCCGCCGCGCCGTTCGGAAAGAACGACGTCGAGATCATCGCCATCACGAATCTGCGCGACGGCTCGTCGATCGCGCGCCTGACGCTCTCGCGCAAGCTCCTCCCGAATCTCTCCGCGTACGTGATCGAGACGGAGTTTCTCGGCAGCGGGGAGATGTCGTACATCCAGGTCAAGCGGCTGACGACATTCGGAGCGAGGGTGTACTTTTAGCGATCATGGACGGCCGCAATCTCAGGCTCGTCGGCATTCTGACGTGGGGCGTCATCCTCTTCACCAGCGGCGGCTCCGGCGGGCCGTTCTGGTACGTCCTGATGTTCGTCTTCGTGGCCGGCTTTGTCGCGGCGACGTACCGCCAATGCCCGCCCACGCCCCGGCGCCTGCTCAACGCTCTGCAGGCGCTCGCCGCCCTCGGCGCGATGGCGCTGGTGCCGCACTTGAAGATGGAGCCGGTGCTCCTCGTCATCATCGCCGGGGAGCTCGGCGGCCTGGAGACGCTGCCTGCCCTGGCCTGGATCTTCGCGCAGACCGCGGGGCTCGCCGTCATCGCCGGCGGACTCGAAAACAGCATTCTCCTTCCCTACATCGCCTTCCAGCTCTTCGCCTACTTCGCCGTGCGCATCGCTCACCGCGAGGCGATGGCGCGGCAGGCGCTGGCCGAAGCGAACGCGGAGCTGAAGGTGACGTCGGGCCTGCTCGACCTGAGCAGCCGCACCGAGGAGCGGTTGCGGATCGCGCGCGACCTGCACGACCTCCTCGGCCATCACCTCACCGCGCTGAGCCTGAACCTCGAAGTGGCCAGCCACCTGGCCAGCGGCGAGGCGAAGGCGTCGGTCGAGAAGAGCCAGGCCATCACGAAGGATTTGCTCGCCGACGTGCGCACGGTCGTCAGCCGCCTGCGCGAGGACGAGCCGGTCGACCTCGCCACCGCCATCAACGCGCTGAGCGACGTCATCACCACGCCGGCGCTGCACGTCGACTTCGAGAACGTGGCCATCAGCGACCCGGCCGTCGCGCAGGTGGCGCTGCGCGCGGTGCAGGAGATCGTCACGAACGCCGTGCGCCACTCCGGCGCGCGTAATCTCTGGCTGCGGTTGTCGACGTCCGATCACACGCTCGACGTCGATGCGCGCGACGACGGCGCCGGCACGGATCGCGTCGAGTTCGGCAACGGCCTGCGCGGGATCCGCGAGCGCGTGGAGCAGGTGAAAGGCCGCCTCGAAGTTTCTTCGATGCGCGGCCGCGGCTTTTCGGTGCATATTTCGCTGCCAGCATGATTCGCGTCGTCATCGTCGAAGACCAGACGATCGTCCGCCAGGGCCTTCGCTCGCTCCTCGGGCTGTCCGGCGACATCGAGATCGCCGGCGAAGCGGCCGACGGCGAGGAAGCGCTCGATGTCATCGAATCGGCGAAGCCCGACGTCGTGCTGCTCGACCTGCGCATGCCGAAGCTCGACGGCGTCGGGGTGCTGAAGCACTTCCGCGGCCGCTTCCCGACGCTGATCCTGACGACGTTCGACGACGACGCGAATCTCTTCGATGCCGTGCGCGCCGGCGCGAAGGGGTGGCTTCTGAAAGACGTGTCGCTGGAGCGCCTGACCGGCGCGATCCGTACGCTGGCCGAGGGAGGGACGTGCATCGAGCCGGTGATCACGGAGCGCATCGTCCGCGCCTTAGGCGAGTCGAACGTGGCCTTCGATTCCGCGGAGCTGCCCGAGCCGCTGACGGACCGCGAGAAGACTATTTTGCGGCTGCTCGCAGGCGGCTATAGCAACAAGGAGATCTCGGAGCTCCTGAACATCAGCGACGGCACGGTGAAGAATCACATCTCGAATTTGCTCGCGAAGTTGGGCGTGCGGGATCGGACGAGGGCGGTGCTGAAGGCAATCGACCTCGGCGTAATTTAGGGGACAGGTCACAGGGAACAGGGGACAGGTGGTGTTCCTCGCGAGAACACCACCTGTGACCCGTGACCTGTGACCCGTGACCTATTGAACGTTCAGTGCGAAATCATCCACCACAAAGCTCGTCTGCAACGACGCATCCTCCGTCCCCACCAGATACACCTGAACCGTCTGCCCGATGTACGAGTTGAGGCTGAACGACTTCTGCGCGTAGCCGGTGTTCTTGTTGAGGTTCGAGTACGTCGCCAGCGTCGCCAGCACGGTGCCGCTGCTATTGCGGATCTGCACTTTCAGCGTGTCGTACGCCGTCGTGGTCGTCGTCTCCGCAGTGTCGATGTGCAGCCAGAACGTTAGCGTGGCCGAGGTCTTGCCGGAGGGGATTGCCACCTGCTGCAGCAGCGTGTCGGTGTGCGCGGAGCCGTAGCCGTCCATCCACGCCTTCCACGAGCCGCTGTGCGCGGCCTCGCCGGTCGAGTTGTCGATCACGCCGGAGCTCGCGGTCCACGTCACCGCGCCGCTCTCGAAGCCGGGATTGCCGAGGAGCTGCGTTGAGCCGCTCGAGTTGCTCACCGTCACCGTCACGGTCGACGACGTGCCGGCGTTGCCGGCGGCGTCGTACGCCTTCGTCACCAACGAATGCGCGCTATTCGCGAACGCCGTCGTGTCCCAGCTCCACGAGTACGGCGAGGCGGTGTCGGTCGTGCGCAGCGCACCGTCGAGCCAGAACTCGACCTTCGTGACGCCGACGTTGTCGGAGGCGCTGGCGGTCACGCTCACCGTGCCGCTGACGGTCGCGCCGTTCGCCGGCGCGGTGATCGACGTCGTCGGCGCGGTCGTGTCGCCGCCGCCACCGCCGCTGCCGTTCGCGAGCCAGGCCACGGCGTTCGCGTAGATCAAGCCGTTGTCGTAGCTCGGATCGTTGTAGCCGAGGAACGTGGAGTGGCCGCAGGAGTTCGTGGCGTCCTCGCCGGTCGAGGAGTCGCCGACCGCGGCGACGCGGCCGGTGCCGTACGTCGACGTCGCGAACGTCACGCCCGTCGTCGACGTATTCGACACGCCGGTCTTCCAGACGTGGCCCTTCGCCGCGCCGCTCAGCGTCATCGTCGTCGAGCCGAAGAGGCCGAGGCCGCGGCCGGCGGAGGGGACGCCGAACGTGCCGTGGATGATCGGCGACGCGGCGTCGCTCGTGAAATTGTCGTCGGGGTGGTTGTCGAACCAGCCGAAGGTCCGGTCGGCGGAGTTGTCGTTGTAGACGATGCCGAAGACGCTCGGGCTGCCCATCAGTTGATTGAAGACGCCGGCGGAGTCGATGCCGTCGTTGTTGCGGTCGGAGCCGGCGTGGTCGGCGATCATGAAGAGGCCGCCGCCGTTCTGCACGAAGCTGCGGATGGCCGTGATCTCCGCCGAGGTGAAGGCGACGTTCGGCTCGGGAATGACGAAGACGTTGTAGTTCGTCAGGTCCTGCGCGTTCGTGCCGTCGCCGTAGCTGATGCGCGCCGACGTGGGAAGGCTTTCGACATGGAAGCCTTTCTTGACCAGGTCGACGCCCATCGCGGAGAACGCTCCGCTCCAATAGGTTTCGGCGGTCGACGCGGTGATGCCGGCTTGATCGGGCGTTGGATAGCGTTGGGCGACTCCGCAACTGTCTTCATCGAGTGTCCAATCGGCGTTTCCGGCGGTCTGTGCATGTTTGGCGTCGAAGAGAATCGATTTTTGTTGGGCATACGCGGGAGTGAGAGCGAGCAACCAGAGAGCGAGCACGATTGCGGCTCGTTTCAAAGAGTTCCTCCTTGTTGGGGGTCAGGTCTTCAGTTTCCAGTTTCTTATTTGTACACAAATAAGAAACTGGAAACTGAAGACCTGACCCCTTTCCTACTACTGCACGGTTAGAGCGAAGTCGTCGACGACGAAGCTGGTCTGCGCCGAGGCGTCTTCGACGCCGACGAGGTAGACCTGGATCGTTTGGCCGATATAGGCGTTGAGGTTGAACGATTTCTGGGCGTAGCCGGTGTTCTTGTCGAGGTTCGAGTACGTCGCCAGCGTCGCCAGCACGGTTCCGCTGCTGTTGCGGATCTGCACCTTCAGCGTGTCGTACGCCGTGACGGTCGTCGTCTCCGCGGTGTCGATGTGCAGCCAGAACGTCAGCGTCGCCGAGGTCTTGCCGGAGGGGATCGCCACCTGCTGCAGCAGCGTGTCGGTGTGCGCGCTGCCGTAGCCGTCCATCCACGCCTTCCAGGAGCCGCTGTGCGCCGCTTCGCCGGTCGAGCTGTCGATCACGCCGGTGCTGGCGGTCCAGGTGACGTTGCCGTTCTCGAAGCCGGGGTTGCCGAGGAGCTGCGAGGACGTGTTGTTGCTGACCGTCACCGTGATCGTGGCCGACGTGCCGACGTTGCCGGCGGCGTCATAGGCCTTCGACACGAGCGAGTGCGAGCCGTTCGCGGCGGTCGTCGAGTCCCACGTCCAGGCATACGGCGAGGTCGTGTCGGTCGACTTGAGCGTGCCGTCGAGGTAGAACTCGACCTTCGTGACGCCGACGTTGTCGGAGGCGCTGGCGGTCACGCTGACGGCGGTGCCGCTGACCGTGGCGCCGTTCGCCGGCGCGGTGATCGACGTCGTCGGCGCCGTGGTGTCGGGTGTCGACGTGTTGACGACCACGTCGTCGAAGTAGGTGTAGCTGGCGTCGCCGGCGTAGTTGTCATCGTGGCTCGTCAGCGTGAGCGTGACGCTGTGGCCGGCACTCGAGGCCACGTTCGCGTTCACCTGCGTCCACACCGGCGTGGTCGTGCAGACCTTCGCCAGGATCGTCGAGGTCGTGCCGGTGACGTTGTCCTTGAGCGTCGCCGTGGCCCAGTCGTACGTGACGGTGTCGGGGCAGGTGTTCGAATACCAGAACGAGAGCGTCGACGCGTTCGACGGCAGCGTGAACGTCTGCGCCGCGGTGCTGTCGAGCGACGGCGCGGTCGAGCCGAGCTGCGCGCCGTACGTGCCGCTGTGCTTCGACGCGGTGTTGACTGCGGCCGTGCCGGTGGTCGTCCAGCCGCTGAAGGTGCCGGTCTCGAAGCCGCCGTTCGTCAGCGCGCCGCCCGCCGCGGTGACGGTGAGCGACACGGAGGTCGTGTGCGTCTTCGAGCCGCCCGTGCCGGTGACGGTGATGGTGTACGTGCCGGCCGCGGTCGACGCGCCGACCGCCATCGTCATCGTCGAGGAGCCGCTGCCGGGCGCCGCGATCGAGGCCGGGCTGAAGCTGACGGTCGTCCCCGCCGGCGCGCCGCTGGCGCTGAGCGCGATGGCGGCATTGAAGCCGCCGCTGACCGAGGTCGTGATCGTCGACGTGCCGTTGCCGCCCTGCGCGACGGACACGGACGTCGGCGACGCGCTGATGCCGAAGTCCGGCGTGGCCGCGCCGTTCCAGTTGTTGACCATGGCGTTCGCGTCGACGGTGCCGACGCCGGTGACCGCGTCGTAGCCGGTGCCGCAACTGAAGCCGGTCACGCCCGGCACGCTGTTGTTGCCGGAGGTGACGTCGTGGAACATCGTCGTGCCCGAGCCGGTGTACTGGGCGTTGGCGAGCGTGTAGAACTTCGTGTTCGCGTTGCCCCACGACGTCGCGGTCTTCTGATTCACGAGCGCCATGAGACCGGCGAACGACGGCGACGACGCCGAGGTGCCGCCGACGGCTCCGAGGCCAGAGACGGTCGCGGTGTGGCCCTGCACGACGAGGTAGCCGTCGTGCCCGGCCGCGGTGAGAGAGACGTCGGGAACGAAACGTGCGTTCGTCGCCGGAACGCCGACGCAGACCTGCCACGACGGCTTCGCGTAGATCGACGACTGTCCGCCGCTCGAGGCCCACAGGCCCGAGCCGCCGCTGACGTTGCCCGACTCGTTCCAGGCCATCTCCGGGATGTACGACAGCGCGGAGCTCTTGTCGGTGGCGTTGTTCGTCGACGACCAGTACGCCGAGGGGTTGGCGGTGTCGTTGAACTGCGTGCCGCCGACGCCGACGTTGTACGGCGTCGAGGCCAGGCCGCTCACCGCCGCGCCGCTGCCGGTGGTGTCGTTGCCGCCGTTGCAGCCGGCCGCGCCGCTGTCGCCGGAGGAGACGAAGGAGGTGATGCCCTGCGTGGCCGCCTGCGACCAGAGGTTGTTGTAGAAGTTGTTCTCCGTCGTTCCCATCGATGACTCGCACTGGCCGAAGCTGGTGCTCATCACTTTGGCGACGTTGTTGTTGACGATGTACTGCGCGGAGAGGTCGACGCCGTCGGTGGTCGCGGTCGACTTGGAGATGACGAACTTGATCGTGGCGTTCGGGGCGACGGCGCCCGACCACTGCACGTCGAGGTCCGCTTCGCCCTCTTCGCCTCCGCCGAGGTTGCCGGGGTCGGTGCCGTTGTGGACGAAGACGGGGTCGTTCGCCGGCAGGCCGAAGAAGCTGCGGAAATACTGCACGTCGCCTAGGGCGATGTCGGTGCGGCCGACGATGGCGATAGTCTGGCCGCTGCCGTTGATGCCGGCGGTGTAGAGCGGATTGACGTTGTAGATCTTCGCGAAGTCGGCCGGCGCGACGTAGTGGCTCGTGCCGCTGGTGTAGTCCGGAACCGGCTTGAAGCCGTGGTTCATCGGATGGCGGCCGAAGTCGTGCAGCGTGACGACGCCGCCGACGACGTCGGCGAGCGCGCGCGGGATCTGCGGGTCCTTGGCGTTGGCGGTGTGGAGCTTCCCGTCGACGTCGAATTTGTGGATCTGAGTCTTGAAGGTGCGCTCCACCTGGCCGACGGATCCGCTGAAGTTGATCCAGCCGCGGCCCGCGCCCACTTCATCGATGGTGAACCCGCCGCGCGCGAGCCACGCCTGCACCTCGGACAGATCATCGTCCGCGATGCCGAAGCGCGCGCCGAACTGCGCCGGGGTGAGCCACTGGTGGTACTGCGGCGAGCTGGGATCGTGAAGCTGCGCGAGAAGGCGGTCGATCGAGTCCTTCGCCCCGGCGCGCGGCTTGAGGACGAGGATCATCCGTTCGAGCTTCTGATTCGAATCAGCCGGTCCCCGGTCGTTCTGCGGAGTGGCCAATGGATGAACGTTGCCGTGAATGACGACGGTGTCGTTGTCGTCGACGTTGCGCTTGTGCGGGTTGGCCGCAAAGAGCGGGGTGGACAGCAGGAGGAGGACGAGGGGGAGGACGAGACGCTTCAAACAAACCTACCTTTCTTTCGTCCGGGCGGGCGGCGGAAGGGCAAGGCGGCTGCCATGAGTGGCGCTAATGAAATCAGCGAGTTAGGCGACGCAGAGGTGGGTCACGGATCGATTTTGACCCGCCCAAAGGGTCAAGATCTGATCTGGAGTGCGGCGGCCATGCCGCCGCTGTCAGAGCGCCGGCATGGCCGGCGCACTCCACATCAGATCCCCGCGTGCGCGAAGTTTCCGATCACGGCCGGACGGATGCCCCAGATCTCGCGCGCATATTCGGCGATGGTTCGGTCTGAGGAGAACTTCCCCATCCGGGCGATGTTGAGGAGCGACTTGCGCTGCCATGCGGGGCGGTCGAGGTAGACCTCGTCGACGCGCGCCTGTGTCTCGACGTACGGCTCGAGGTCGGCGAGGTGGACGTACTCGTCGCGCGCGCTGGTGAGCTTGGCCACGATGGGGCGGAAGATGTCTTTGTCGCCGCGCGAGAAGTGCCCCGCGGCGATGGTGTCGACGACGCGCCGGATGGCGCTCTTCGCCAGGTACTCCTCGGGGCGATAGTCGGCGAGGCACGCCGCGACTTCGTCGGCGCGCAGGCCGAAGATGAAGATGTTGGCGTCGCCGACTTCGTCGCGGATCTCGATGTTCGCGCCGTCGAGCGTGCCGATGGTCAGCGCGCCGTTGAGCGCCAGCTTCATGTTGCCGGTGCCCGACGCTTCCTTCCCCGCCGTCGAGATCTGCTCGCTCAGCTCCGCCGCCGGGATGATGACCTCGGCAAGGCTGACGCGATAGTCGGGAAGAAAGACGACGCGCAGCCAGTCGCGCGTGCGCGGCTCGGCGTTCACCACTTCGCCGACCGAGTGGATCAACTTGATGATCAGCTTGGCCATGAAATAGCCCGGGGCGGCCTTGCCGGCGAAGACGAAGGTGCGCGGCACGAGCGGCGTCTCCCCATCCTCGACGATGCGCCAGTAGCGGTCGACGACGTGGAGGATGTTGAGCAGTTGCCGCTTGTACTCGTGCATGCGCTTGACCTGCACGTCGAACATCGACTCCGGATCGAGGACGATGCCGGTGAGGTCGCGCGTGAACTTCGCCAAGGCGAGCTTGTTGCGGCTCTTCACCGCGTCGAGGCGTTCGAGCAGCCCGGCATCGTCGGCGAAGAGCTCGAGCTTGCGCAGCTCGCCGAGGTCGCGGATCCAGCCGTCGCCGATGGCCTTGGTGATCAGCGATGCCAGCGGCCGGTTGGCGTGCAGGAGCCAGCGCCGCGGCGTGACGCCGTTGGTCTTGTTGTTGAAGCGCTCCGGCCAGAGCTTGTAGAAGTCGGGCGCGAGCGTCGTCTTCACGAGCTCCGAGTGCAGCGCGGCCACGCCGTTGACGGAGTGGCTTCCGGCCATGGCCAGGTTGGCCATGCGCACGTTGCGGCGCTCGCCTTCTTCGAGGATGGCGACGCGGTGCGACACGGCGATGTCTCCGGGAAAGCGCCGCTCGACTTCGAGCAGAAGCCGCCGGTTGATCTCGCCGATGATCTGCAGGTGCCGCGGCAGGAGGCGCTCCATCAGCTCGACCGGCCATTTCTCCAGCGCCTCGGGAAGCAGCGTGTGGTTCGTGTAGCCGCACGTCTTCACGACCAGGTTCCAGGCCTGCTCCCACGGCAGGCCGGCGTCGTCGATGAACGTCCGCATCAGCTCCACGACGGTGAGCGCGGGATGGGTGTCGTTCATCTGGATGGCGATCTTGTCGGGGAAGTCGTCGAAGGAGTCGTGCGTCTGCCGGTAGCGGCGGACGATGTCGCGCACGGAGCAGGCCACGAGGAAGTACTCCTGCAAGAGGCGCAGCTCGCGCCCGCGCTCGACGGAGTCGGATGGATACAAGATCTTGGTGATGGCCTCGGTGTTGATCTTGTGCTGCACGGCGGAGATGTAGTCGCCGGCGTTGAAGATGCCGATGTCGAAGTCGTCGGAGGAGCGCGCGCTGAAGAGGCGAAGGACGTTCACGGTCTCGCCGCCGTAGCCGACGATGGGCATGTCGTGCGGCACGCCGATGATCTCTTTGTACTCGACCCACGCCGGCTGGTAGACGCCGCCGGCGTTGGTGTGGGCGATGGAGCCGTAGACGGGCACGCGGACGATGTCGTCGGTGCGCTCGATGAGCCACGGCGAGCCGCCGCTGTCGAGCCAGTGGTCGGGCTTCTCGTGCTGGAAGCCGTTCACGAAGGTCTGCCGGAAGAGTCCGAACTCGTAGTTGATGCCGTAGCCGAAGCCGGGCATGTCCATGGTGGCCAGCGAGTCGAGGAAGCAGGCGGCGAGACGTCCCAAGCCGCCGTTGCCGAGGGCGGCGTCAGGCTCCTCGGCGGCAATTTCTTCGAGGTCGGCGCCGAGCTCCGCAATCACCGACTTGGCGTCGTCGTAGAGGCCGAGGTTCGTGAGGTTGTTGCCGAGCGCGCGGCCCATGAGGAACTCCATGGAGAGGTAGTAGAGCCGCTTGGCGTCCTGCTCCCGATAGCGGCGCTCGCTCTCGCGCATGGCGTCGAGCGCCGGCCGCCGCACGGCCACGGAGAGCGCCTGCAGCTTTTCCCGCATCGACGCTTCTTTCCACGAGCTGCCGCGCCCATAGCGGAGGAACGTTTCGATCCCTTCGCGCAGATGGACGAAGCTCCGCGTGGCCGCGGCGCTGGTAGTCGTTGGTGCTGGACGCAATCGCTGAACCTCACTCGACTTTAACGGTTTGGAGGCATCATGTCATCCATGCGGAAATGGATCACGCTGCTCGCGGTGCTCGCGAGCGCACAGGCTCGCTGGCAACTGCAAAGCAACGTTTGGGTCAACTTGCATCAGCGGCTGATGTACGAGGCGCGCTTCGGCCCGGTGAAACCGCTCGCCGACAACGAGCAGTGGAAGGGCGCGATCGAGAAGTACCGCGCGTTCCTCGGCAAGCGCCACCCGTTCTACGACAAAGAGCTCCTCGACATGAACGAGGCACTCTCCGCGACGAAAGGGGCGAAGCTGCCCGATTCGATTCCGCGCGCGGCCGCGGCGGTGCTGGAATCGGCGATGCCGCTGTACCGCGCGCAGCAGTGGCCGGAGGACGACCGCATCAACCGCTTCTGGATCTCGGTCGCGGAGCCGCTGCTCGCCTCGGCCGGCGAAGAGCTCGTCGCCGCGCACGAGAAGGCTTACGGCCGCGCGTTCCCGAAGCGGATTTTGGTCGACGTCGCGTCGTACGGCTGGGAGTTCGGCGCGTACACGGTGCCGGTGGGCACGGACGGCGCGCACGTGGTGATGCAGAGCCAGGACAATCCCGGCGGCGAAGGCTTCTACGCGCTCGAGTCGCTGCTGCACGAGCCGTCGCACGCGATCGTCGGCGACCGCTCCGGCGCGATCGGCGACGACATCGCGCGCGTGACGAAGGAGACGGGCATCCGCCCGTACTCGTACCTCTGGCACGCCATCCTGTTCTACACGACGGGCGAGCTGACGCGGCGCGCGCTCGACCGCCGCGGCATCCACGACTACAAGCCGATCATCCTGCAGATGTACGACCGCGGCTTTCGCGACTTCCGCCAGTCGCTGGAGACGCATTGGCAGGCGTATCTCGATGGGAAGGAATCACGCGAGGCGGCGATCAAGCAGATTGTGATCGAGACGGCGCCGCCGGCGAAGAAGTGAGGCCAGCGCTTCGCCACGGCGAAAAAAAGAGGATAATTACAGCAGGCCCAATTGCCATGCGGAATGTCAGTACTCGTCCGCCGTGGCTACACAACCTCGACGCTGTCGTAGCCTCGGAGCAGTGGCTGCAGGCGCTCTACAACGTCGATGAGGAGGCATTGCGCCTTCTCCTCATCCGGCACAACATCGATGACGCCAAGCTGCTGTCCGAGCGGGTCGAGAACGTCGGCAGGGCGCTCGCGGAACAACGGCTGAAGACTGAGGACCTGGCGGCGTGGCGGGCGGAAATCACCGAAGCATTCGAGCTCGTCGGCGGCATCAACGATTTCACCGACAAAGGCGCCGTGCTCGATGTCTATCGAAGCGAGCACGATCCGTCGCTTCCGGAAAGCACGCTCAACAAAGTCGCGGCGTATCTCCGGGCGAAAATCTGGAGAGGCGAGCTTCAACGCGAGGCATGGATCAATTTTCTCGATACCCAGCGTGCGTTGCGGCCGCGCCACATCTTCCTCTACCGGCTGCCGACGCCAGTTGCGGCAACGGCGGTAACGTGGACGCACCGCGAACGGCCGCTCAAGCCCGCGTTGGCGCAAGCCATGGTCGACGATTCCGGCGTACTGCAAATGCGATGGATCGCCCTTCGTACTGACGAGCGCCGCGCCGCGTACGTCCGCGTCGACCTCGAGAGTGGAGCGATGGAGCTGCAGCTCGAGCGGATGGACAGCGGAGGCATGAAGGGGCTAAGGGAAGAGCGAACCCGCTACCTGACCGCGTTGACGGAGTACTTCGGCGTCATGCCGGAGCTCGTGCATCTCGAAACGCCGATGCGCGGCTTGATGAACGACCCGCGGCTTCGTCTCGACGTCTGGCGAGTCCGGCTCCCGAACAAGACCGAAGCAGGGGTCAAGCACGACGACTCAGCACTCTTCGGACGGCTGAGGTCCGGCCTCGATCGTTTTTATGCGCTGGAACTGAGAGGCGAATGGCACGGTGACGGCCTCCCTGTGGAGGTGTACCTCGACGCGCGGACGGACGCCATCACGATTCCGCAGCAATGTCCGGTCGCGTCCGCACAATCGCTCAGCACCGCGATTCGAGAGCTTCACGCAGCCGCACCGGTGCCCGAAATCGTGACGTTCGCCGATCTGACATCGGAGACCCACGCAGCGGCCGCCACGGCCGAAGCCGAGTTGGCCGCTCCCCCTGCTGCGCCGACAGCGGAGCAGATCGCGGAGATCGCCGAGCTCCGCGACGCGGTGGAAAAGCTCATCGCCTATCAGCAGCGGATTGGCGCATCGGACATGTCGCTCGAGATGCTCCCGTCGAATGCACCACACGACTTGCTGTTCGACCACGACCGTCTGCGCACCGCGCTGCAGAAGATCGGCGTGAATTACCTTGGCGCGATGCTCTACGTGATGTGCCCCGTAACCGCCGCGCCGGTGAGGCAGGGCGGACGCGAGATACTCTTCGAACGGACCGGCGACATCCCGGCGACAATCGAATGCGAGAACGAAGAGGGGAACCCGCGCACGCACATTACCGAGGGCAACATTTGGCTGAGGGTCATCAGCCCGCCGGCTCCGGCGACGCCGCATCCGGTCAACGAGCCACAACCGGTCGACGTCACGTCGCCGGTTGTGCCGCCAGAGCCCGACGAGTGGTCGAAAGTGCAGAAGGTATGGATCTGGTATGTCGCCGGACTCCTGGTGATCACGCTGTTCTTCGGGCTGCTCTTTCACTTCTTGCCTGAGCTGAAATGGTTCTGGATCGTCTGCTTCGTCATCACCGTGATCGCGCCGGTCGGCTTGATCCGGTTGGCGCTCGGTCCCGCGGCGTTCGACGCAGTGACTAAGTTTCTCTCGAAGTTCGAGAAAGCAGGGCCGTGAGGCCCTCGCCGCGGCTGACGTGCTCGCGCCATCCGAGCTCGCCGCGGATGCGGCGCGTGTCGGTGTGGAGGTGGAAGCGGAAGTCGAGCGGCGGGCCGATACCGGCGCGGCGCTCGATGCGGCCGTTCCATCCGGCGATGCCGGCGAGGAGCCGCAGCCACTCCTCCTCGGACGGCGCATCGATCTCGCCGACGTTGTAGGTGCGTCCCGCCGCGCGCTCGTCGAGGGCGGCGTGGACGATGGCGTCGGCGCAGTTCACGGCATAGCCGCGCGTCCAGCGCCACTCCGCCATGGCCTCGTCGATGGCGATGACGTCGTCGCCGCGGTGCATGGCGTCGATCCAGTCGTAGAAGCGCTGCTGCGCATCGTTCGCGCCGTAGACCGCGGGCATGCGCAGGATCGTCGTGCGCGGGCCGGCGAGCGTCCGCTCGACGAGGATTTTGTCGTAGTCGCGCACCCAGTCGCCGAGCTGCGACTCTTTGTGCCGGTACGGGTAGAGCCGCTCGCGCAGCGGCGCGTCTTCGCTGAGCGGTGCGGGATCGGGATCGCCGTCGTAGTGGCGCTGCAGGCCGTCGTAGTTGCGGTAGACGTCGCCGCTGCTCAGCACGACGTAGCGCACGCCGCCGAAGCGCTCCTTCGCCGCCGCCGCATGCGCCTCGGTCATGCACCACATGTCGATGACGAGCTCCGGCTCGAGATCGTGCGGGATGCGCGCGCGGTCGCCGTGTACGTGCCGCACCTCGGGGAGCGCTTCGTGCTCGCCGCGATGGAAGAGCGTGACGTCGTGCCCGAGGCCGAGGAGCCGGCGCACCACGTGCGGGCCCATGAACTGCGTGCCGCCGAAGACCAGGACGCGCATGACCGGGCGCACGCCGTGCGCCCCTACGAAACGACGCCGTACTTTTCGGCCAGCCCGACGATGGCTTCGATGGCCGTGTCGAGGTGCTCGCGCGTGTGCGCTGCGCTGATCTGGCAGCGCAGGCGCGCGGCGCCCTGCGGCACGACCGGATAGCCGAAGCCGGAGACGTAGACGCCGCTGTCGAGGAGCTCGGCCGACATCGTGATCGCCTTCGCCGTGTCGCCGATGAGAATCGGCACGATCGGATGAATCCCTTCGCGCACCTTCACGCCGCGCTGCGTGAGCTGCGCGCGGAAGTACTGTGTGTTCTCGCGCAGGCGGGTGACGAAGCTCGTGTCCTTCTCCAGGAGATCGAGCGCGGCCAGCGAGCCCATGACGACGGCGGGCGGCAGCGTGTTCGAAAAGAGATACGGCCGCGATTTCTGCCGCAGGTAATCGATCAGCGTCTTCGGCCCGGTGGTGAAGCCGCCGTGCGAGCCGCCCAAGGCCTTGCCGAGCGTGGAGGTGTAGGCGTCGATCTTGCCGAAGACGCCGAGCTCTTCGCCCGTACCGCGGCCGGTCGCGCCGAGAACGCCGGTGCCGTGCGAGTCGTCGACGACGAGGAAGGCGTCATGCTCGCGGCAGAGGTCGACCAGCTCCGGCAGCGGCGCGAGCGAGCCCTCCATCGAGAAGACGCCGTCGGTCATCACGACGCGGTTGCGCGCGTCTTTCGTGGCGTGGAGCTTGGCGTGGAGGTCGTTGACGTCGCGATTCGCGTAGCGTTCCTTGCGCGCCTTGGCCAGGCGCACGCCATCGATGATGGAGGCGTGATTGAGCTCGTCGGAGATGATCGCGTCCTGCTCCTGGGCGATGGTCTGGAACAATCCTTCGTTCGCGTTCCAGCACGACCCGTACAGGATCGAGTCCTCGGTTCCAAAGAACTGCGCGATGCGCTGCTCGAGCTCGCGGTGGATCGTCTGCGTACCGCAGATGAAGCGCACGGAGGCGAGGCCGTAGCCGTAGTCGCGCTCGGCCTTCTCCGCCGCCTCGACGATGGCCGGGTGATCGGCCAAGCCGAGGTAGTTGTTGGAGGTGAGCATGATCACGTCGCCGCGGCCTTCGATTTGGACGACCGGGCCTTGCGGCGACTTCAGAGGCAACTCGCGTTTCAGAGTGCCTGCCGCGGCCATCGATTCGAGCTCTGCGGAGAGTGTGTTTAGAAGTGACATGGGCGAAGTGCTGAGTCCTGAGTGCTGAGTCCTGAGTCGCTCGCGCCAAACTCAGGACGCAGGACTCAGGACCCAGGACTCAGGACTATTCGTTATCGTATTTGAGATCCCGGCGGAAACATCGCCCCGCTTCGAGATCGAACACGACGCAGGAGTCGATCGGGCGCGAGTAGATGTGCATGCTGACGGCAGGCTCGTTCCACTCGCCGAGGTTCTTGATGCGGTGAATCGTCTGCGTCTTGTCGACGGTGTTGAGCGGGCCGCCGGGGACGCAGAGCTCCGTGCCGAGGTGCTTCATCTCGATGCGCGTGGCCCCGGCGAGACAGTCCATGCCGACCACCTGCTGGTTCTCGGGGCGGTTGCAGTCGACCTTGCGGAAGTTGTCGACGAGGAGCTTCCCCTCGATCATCGTCATCCAGCCGAGCTGGCCGTTGTGCGTGTGCAGCGGCGTGACCGCGCCGACCGGCCAGCAGATCAGCATCACCTCGATGAGGTCGTTGCGAAAGATCTTGTTGCGCGTGTGGCGGTCGGGCAGCCACTGCTTGTAGCGCTCGAGATCGTCGCGGCGGATCTCCCACGCCACCAGGTAATCGTAGATCGCCTGCTTGGTGATGAGGCCCTGCGATAGCTCGCGGATACCGTCAATGAACCGTTCGGCCGGGACGGCCGTAGGGGAGTACACAGCGATGCTGCTCATGATGAGAAGTCTACATCAGCAATTTTCGTGCGTAATCAGGAGGATTGATCCATGAAACGAACCGCTCTTGCCCTGGCTCTGTTTTTACTCCCCGCCGCCCTC
Source organism: Thermoanaerobaculia bacterium (assembly GCA_036522835.1). Taxonomy (GTDB): domain Bacteria; phylum Acidobacteriota; class Thermoanaerobaculia; order Gp7-AA8; family Gp7-AA8; genus DATDFB01. The sequence continues at coordinate 60,822 of DATDFB010000211.1, forward strand.
TTCGCGCAGCCCAAGCCGAGCTTCATCACCGTCCACGAGGAGATCGTCCCGCCGGCGATGATGATGCGCTACGAGGCGCTGACGAAGGAGTTCCTGGCCACGCTGGCCGCGAAGAACGTCAACGACCCGAACGTCGCCTTCACCACCTTCATGACCCCCGATTTCCACTACCTCTACGTCTCGCGCCTGCAGGGCGGGCTGGCCGGCTACGAGACGATGTTCAACGCCTGGATGTCGCTGCCCGACAAGGTCGGCAAGGACAAGTGGCAGGACCTGATGACGCGCTCGGTCGGCACGACGTCGTCGTACAACGAGATCATGGCCATGCGCCGCGACGATCTCTCGTACATGCCGGCCACGCCGCGCGTCAAACCGGAAGAACAGATGTACGCGCGCTGGCAGTTCTATTACCTCGTGCCGGGGAAGGAATCGGAGGCGGAAGCGATCGCCAAGGACTACGCGGCGCTCTTCAAGTCGAAGAACATCGGCGACGGCTTCACGATCTACATGGCCATGAACGGCAACGACCTGCCGCTCCTCGTGGCGGCGATCACGGCGAAGAGCGCCGCCGATTTCGCGATGACCGACGAGAAGAACACCGCGGCGCTCGGCAACGATCTGCGCGCCCTGCAGGCGCGCGCGCTGGCCATCACCCGCAAGTTCGAGACGCGCGAGGGGTGGTACCGGCCGGATCTGTCGTACCCGGCGCCGCCCATGAAGACCGCGGCCAAATGACACTGTGCTAGTCTCCGCGCGCGATGCGCAATCTGGCCGTGCTCGGCACGCAGTGGGGCGACGAAGGCAAAGGCAAAATCGTCGATCTGCTCTGTGAGGACTACGACGTTGTGGCCCGCTATCAGGGGGGCCACAACGCCGGTCACACGGTCAAATTCGGCGACGCGCACTTCGCGCTGCGGCTGATCCCCTCGGGCATTCTGCATCCGTCGAAGCTCTGCATCCTCGGCAACGGGATGGTCATCGATCCCGAGGCGCTGCTCGACGAGATCGAGAGCCTGCGCGGGCTCGGTGTGACGATCGAGGACAACCTCAAGATCAGCGACTCCGCGCACGTCATCCTGCCGTACCACAAGGCCATCGACCTGGCGCGCGAAGAGGCCGCCGGGAAGACGAAGATCGGCACGACCGGGCGGGGCATCGGCCCGGCGTACGAGACGAAGGCGAGCCGCTACGGCATCCGCGTGGCCGATTTGCTCGACCCCGACATGCTCCGCGAACGGATCGAGTTCGCCTGCGCGGAGAAGAATCCCGTGCTGTCGAATCTGTACAAGAAGCCGGCGCACGACCCGAAGAAGCTCTTCGACGACTACACGCGCTACGGCGAGGTGCTGGCGCGGCGCATCACGAACGGCACGGTGCTGATCAACGAGCAGATCCGCGCCGGGAAGCGGGTCATGTTCGAGGGAGCGCAGGGAACGATGCTCGACATCGACCACGGGACGTACCCGTTCGTGACGTCGTCGAACACCGTCGCCGGCGGCATCTGCACCGGCCTTGGCGTGGCCCCGAAGCACATCCACCGCGTGATGGGGGTCGTGAAGGCGTACACGACGCGGGTGGGCGGCGGCGCGTTCCCGACGGAGCGCGACGACGCGCACGGCGAGCACCTGCGCCGGCGCGGCAATGAGTTCGGCACGGTGACGGGGCGCCCGCGCCGCACCGGCTGGCTCGACCTGCCCGTAGTGCGCACCTCGGCGATGCTGAACGGACTCGACACGATTGCGTTGACGAAGCTCGACGTGCTCGACGAGTTCGACGAGATCCCCGTCTGCACCGGCTACAACGTGCGCGGCGAGCGCTGGCGGACGTTCCCGGCGTTCGCGGTCGCGCATCGCGATTACAAGCCGGAGTACCGGGTGATGAAGGGGTGGAAGACGTCGACGGCGGGAATCACCTCGTATGACGAGCTGCCTTCGGCGGCGAAGGACTACATCAAGTTCATCGAGGACGAGACGGAGTGCCCCGCGACGATCATCTCCACGGGACCGCGGCGGGAAGAGACGATTCAGCGCCCGAACAGCCGGTAAATCAACGCCGTCCCCAAGCCCCACGCCCCATTCACGATCAACCCGACCACGAGCAGCTTCCCCGAGTGCGGGATCGGCTGGTGCTTCAGCGGCGCGACGATGAAGGCGGCGGCGAGCGTCGGCAGGACGGCGCCGAAGATCGTCGAGGCCAGGAGCAGGTTCCGCGACTTCGCCAGGATGGCGATCATGATCGCGCCCCACACGCCGCCCCAGAACGCGAGCGAGATCACGGCCGGCACGCCCCACGGCTTCACGGGCGTCATCGACCACGGAGCGCGGTCGATGTAGTGGAAGTAGTGCAGGATCCAGAGCGCGATCTGATGGAAAACGAGCGTGGCCACGAAGCCGGCGACGAAGCCGAGGAGAATGCGACGGGTCATAACAGCACCTTTCGGAAGTACTCGATCGTGCGCGCGAGCCCCGTCTCGAGCGGCACGACCGGTTCCCACTCAAGCAACGTTCGCGCCTTGGTGATGTCGGGGCGGCGGATCTTCGGGTCGTCTTCCGGAAGGGGGCGGAACTCGATCGGGGCGCTCGTGCCGGTCAGGCGCTTGATCTCCTCGGCGAACTGCAGCACCGTCATCTCCGACGGATTGCCGATGTTCGTCGGCAGCGGCTCGTTCGACATCAGCAGCCGGTAGATCCCTTCGACGAGGTCCGAGACGTAGCAGAACGAGCGCGTCTGCGAGCCGTCGCCGAACACCGTCAGCGGCTCGTTGCGCAGCGCCTGGGCGATGAAGGCCGGCACGACGCGGCCGTCGTTGACGCGCATCCGTTCTCCGTAGGTGTTGAAGATGCGCACGATGCGCGTCTCCACGCCGTGGAAGCGTTGATACGCCATGGTCATGGCCTCGGCGAAACGCTTCGCTTCGTCGTACACGCCGCGCGGGCCGACCGGGTTCACGTTGCCCCAGTAGTCCTCTTTCTGCGGGTGCACGAGCGGGTCGCCGTAGACCTCGGACGTCGACGCCAGGAGATAGCGCGCGTTCTTGTCCTTCGCCACGCCGAGCGTCTTGTGCGTGCCCAGCGACCCGACTTTGAGCGTCTGGATCGGCTTCTCGAGATAGTCGATCGGACTGGCCGGCGAGGCGAAGTGCAGCACGTAGTCGAGCGGCCCCTCGACGTGAATGTAGTTCGTCACGTCGTGCTTGATGAACGAAAAGCCGTCGCGGCCGAAGAGGTGCGCGACGTTGGTGGGGCTGCCGGTGATGAAGTTGTCGATGCAGATCACTTCATGGCCGCGCGCGAGAAAGAGCTCGCAGAGGTGCGAGCCGAGAAACCCCGCGCCGCCGGTGATGAGCGCACGGCCCATCAGACCCGCTCCCGCACCCGGACGTCTTCGGCGCGGCCGACGGAGTGGTAGTGAAAGCCTTCGCTCTTCATGCGCTGCGGGTCGTAGACGTTGCGCAGATCGACGATGACCGGGCGGCGCAGCAGCTTCTTGACGCGGTCGAGATTCAGGGCGCGGAATTCGTTCCACTCCGTGGCGATGACGAGCGCGTCGGCGCCGGTGGCGGTCTCGTAGGCGTCGTGGCAGAACGTCACGTTGTCGAACATCGTCCTGGCGTTCTCCATCGCCTGCGGATCGTAGGCGCGGACCAGCGCGCCCTGCTTCTGCAGACCCTGGATCAGCGTGATCGTCGGCGAGTCGCGCATGTCGTCGGTCTCGGGTTTGAAGGCCAGGCCGAGGATGGCGATCGTCTTGCCGCGGAGCTCGCCGTCGAGGGCGTCGGCAACCTTGACCACCATCCGCTCCTTGATGGCCTGATTGACGCGCAGCACTGCCTCGATGAGCTGGAACTCGTACTCGTGTCCCTTGGCGATGTCGGCGAGCGCGGAGGTGTCTTTCGGGAAGCAGGAGCCGCCGAAGCCGGGACCGGCCTGCAGGAATTTCGAGCCGATGCGGCCGTCGAGGCCGATGCCCCGGGCAACATCCTGCACGTCGCCGCCGACGAGCTCGCACAACACCGCCACTTCGTTGATGAACGAGATCTTCGTGGCCAGGAAGCCGTTCGCCGCGTACTTGATCAGCTCCGACGACTCGACGTTGGTGATGACGAACGGGATCTCCAGCGAGTGCAGCGGCGCATAGATCTCCTTCATCAATTCGATCGACTCGGGATCCGACGCGCCGATGACGATGCGGTCGGGGCGCATGAAATCTTCGATGGCGGAGCCTTCCCGGAGGAACTCGGGGTTCGACACGACGGAGGCGCGGTGGCCGTTGCCCGCTTCCTCGAGGATGCGCTCGATCATCCTTCCGGTGCCGATCGGCACGGTGGACTTGGTGATGACGAGCTTCGGCCCGTTCATGTGCTCGGCGATGGCGCGGGCGGCGCTCTCGACGTACTGGAGGTCGGCGGCGCCGCCGGCTTTCGGGGGCGTGCCGACGGCGATGAAGATCGCGCGGCTGGAGCGAATGGCGTCCGGGAGGTCGGTGGTGAAGCGCAGCCGCCCCTCGGCCACGTTGCGGCTGACGATGGTGTCGAGACCGGGCTCGTAGATCGGGATCTCGCCCTGGTTCAGCGCGGCGATCTTCCGCTCGTCGATGTCACAGCAGATGACGTCGTTTCCGAAGTCGGCCAAGCCCGCGCCGGTTACCAGGCCGACGTAGCCCGTTCCGATTACGGCAATGTCCACGAGGGTTCCCTCCCGGTCGAATTACAAGCGGCGCATGCTATCAGATCGTACTGTGGAGTGCGGCCATGCCGCCGCTGTCAGAGCGCCGGCATGGCCGGCGCGCTCCACATCATTGCGGCGGCGGGCCGCTCGTCGTCGTGACGGCAGCAGCGGTCGTCGTCGACGGCGGCGGCGCCGTGCTGGTGCTGGGCGCCGGCGGCGCGGGCGGGCGTTTCTGTTCGATCTCGTAGCGCTTCTCGATCCCCTTCTCCTGCCGGTTGCGGATCAGCCAGCGCAGCAGCTTCGACTCGTTGATGCCGATGAGGATGTCGTTGATCGACTCGTACACCGAGGGATCGTTGATGATCTTCCCTGCGGTGCCCTGGCCGTTGTTGATTTTCGCCACGGCGTCGCTGAGCTGATGCACGAGTCCCGTGAACTCGGCGAGCGACTGGTCGGCGTAGGCTTTGTCGTTCATCAGCCGCGGCAGGAGGCCCTGTCCGGTCTTCAGCGAGTCGCTGAACGCCGCGAGGTTCGCCGACGTCGTGTTGAGGTTGTTGATGAGGTCGTAGACCTTCTTCTTCCCCTCGGCATCGTTCAGCAGCGCCGGCAGCGGTCCCTGCCCGTTCTTGAACGAGTCGTTGAGGTTGACGACGAGGGTCTGCAATGACCCCGCGGTCGACTTCAGCGATCCGGTGAGATCCTCGGCGTACTTGTCGTCGTAGATCAACTTGCCGAGGACGCCGCGGCCGCTCTCGACGTGCGCGAGGATGGCGTTGGTCCTGTTCAGCGTCGTCATCACCGTGTCGGTCAGGCGCTGCTTCGTCTCCGGCTGCGTGGTCAGCTCGCCGAGGAGACCTTCGCCGCGGTCGACGCGGCTCAAGATGTTTTTGAGCGAATACGAGATCTGCACGAAGTTGTCGACGAGGTCCTCGCCCGAGGAGATGAGCTGGTCGACGTTCGTCTGCCGCGCGGCCGGGATCAGCGCGCCCGGCTCGAGCATGTCGAAGCGCGGGCTGCCGGGAGAGATGTCGATGTAGCTGTCGCCGGCGAGGAGGCCGAGCTTTTTCAGGCGCGCGCGCGAGTCGCTGCGGATGCGCTCCTGGAACTTGCGGTCGACCATGAGCTGGATGTCGACGTCTTTCTGTTTGGGGTCGCGCGGGAGGTTGATGTCCTTGATGACGCCGACGGTGACGCCGGAGATCTTCACGGGATTGCCTTCGGCGAGGCCGGTGACGCTGTCGAGCCGCACCCGGTATTCGTTCTTGCGCGAGAAGATCTTCTGTTCGCTGCCGATGAAGAAGAGGAAGACCATCAACACGAGCGCCGAGGCGGCTACGAGCAGGCCGACGCGAACCGTTTTCTCTTTTTTCTGCGGTGCCATAGTTTGTCCTGAGAGGTTTACGTCGCGGGCTGTGCAGCTGTAACAGCGGAGGCGCGGAAGAATTCGCGCATCATCGGATGATCGGCGTTGCGCGCCGCGTCGGCGCTGCCGACCCATTCGAAGACTCCGCCGTTGAGGAACGCGATGCGGTCGCCGACGGAGAAGGCCGACTGGATGTCGTGCGTAACGACGACGGAGGTCACGTTCAGCTTCGACTGCAGGTCGATGATCATCTCGTTGATCTTCTGCGAGGTGATGGGGTCGAGGCCGGTGGTCGGCTCGTCGTAGAGGATCATCTTCGGCTCGAGGACGATGGAGCGGGCCAGGCCGACGCGCTTCTTCATGCCGCCGGAAAGGTCGACCGGCATCAAGTGCTCGGTGTTCGGCAGGTTGACGAGCTCGAGCTTCTCGCGCACGGCGCGCCCGATCTCCCCCTCCGACATCTCCGTGTGCTCGCGCAGCGGAAAGGCCACGTTCTCGAAGACGGTCATGGAGTCGAAGAGCGCGCCGCTCTGGAAGAGCATTCCGAACTTTTTTCGCACGCGATACAGCTCTTCCTCGGAGAGATCGGTGACGTCCTCTTCCTCGACGACGATGCGCCCCGAGTCGGGCGCCTCCAGGCCGAGCATGTGCCGCAGGGTGACGGATTTGCCGGAACCGGAGCCGCCGAGGATGACGAGGACTTCGCCGCGGAAGACGGTGAGGCTCGCGCCGCGCAGCACCTGCTTCGGGCCATACGCTTTGTAGACGTCGTGAAACTCGACGAAAGGCTCGCGCGGCACACGACGGCGTTCGATCGGCGGAGTGGTCGTCATCAGAACACGAGCAGAAACAGCTTGGTGAGGAAGAAGTCCATGATCAAAACGGTGATCGCGCCGGTGACGACGGTCATCGTGGTGGAGCGGCCGACGCCGTCGGCGCCGCCGCTGGTGCGGAGACCGTTGAAGCAGGCGATGAGGCCGATGCCGAAGCCGAAGAAAAAGGTCTTGCCGATGCCCGAGGCGAGGTCGTTGTACTTGACGGTCTCGATGACGCTGCGAAGGTAGAAGTTCGCAGTGAGGTGGAGGTTGCCGACCGCGATGAGCAGCCCGCCGAGGATGCCGACGGCGTTCGAGACGATGGTGAGCAGCGGGAACATCAGCGTGGTGGCGAGGACGCGCGGCACGACGAGCTTGCGCACGGGGTTCGTGGCCAGCGCGCGCAGGGCGTCGATCTGCTCGGTGACTTTCATCGTGCCGAGCTCCGCCGTGATGCCCGCCCCCACGCGCCCGCCCACCATGAGCGACATCAGAACGGGCGCGAGCTCGCGGATGAGCGAGAGGGAGACGACCTTGCCGATGAAGAGCTTGCCGCCGAACTCTTCCAGCGAATACGCGGTCTGCAGCGCCAGCACCATGCCGATGAAGAGCGAGGTGATGGCGACGATGGAGAGCGAGCGGACGCCGACCTGATCGAGCTGCGCGACGAGCAACGACCGCTCCATCGGACCGCGGAAGACCTGCCTGACGGTCTGAACCGCCAGATCGGTGATCCCCCCGACGTAGAGGAGAGCGCGCTCGACGCGGTGCCAGATCCGATCGAAAACCCCTGGTGCCGGCGGCGCTTCGAGGGTCTCGGGAGTCTGCTGGAGGTTCAGGGTGGTCATTCGAATTGAAGTTAAGTTTATTCGAACGCTAGCTATTATACTTTTTAGCGAAAAGTATAACGTCGAGCTGAGATCTTATAGCTAACTGCAACTCATGGATCCATCGACCTTCGTCGCACCGGCCGCGGGACGCCTCGTCACAACCGTGGGGGGCGCCGCAGCATTCGTGCCGAGTCCGCTGCCGCCGGAGCTGGAGCACTCCTGGCGGCTTTCCAATGCGTTGGCCCGGGCACAAGGCTCGGTCGGCCATCTGCGCGGCATCGGCCGAGTCCTGCCGAACCCTCACCTACTCATCCAACCCTTCGCGCGGCGCGAAGCCGTGCTGTCGAGCCGCATCGAGGGAACGCAGGCCTCGGTCGGCGATCTCTATCTTTTCGAGATCGGAAACCCGGTATCCGAACGAAGCGACGTGCGCGAGGTGTCGAACTACGTCGCCGCGCTCGATCACGGTTTCGCGCGGCTGCAGGAGCTGCCCGTCAGTCTGCGGCTCATTCGGGAGATGCACGCAAAGCTTCTCAGCGGCGTTCGGGGTGAGAGCAGCGATCCGGGCGAGTTTCGGAGCGCGCAGAACTGGATCGGCAAGCCGGGAACGAAGATTGAGGACGCCACGTACGTGCCGCCGCCCGTGGCCGAAATGGACATTGCACTGGACGCATTCGAAAAGTTCCTCCACGCCGACTCGCACCTACCGGCGCTGATTCGTCTGGCGCTCGTGCACTATCAATTTGAAGCGATTCATCCTTTCCTCGACGGCAACGGCCGCATGGGACGGCTGCTGATCACGCTTTTGCTGCACACGGAACGGCTGCTCGAGCAGCCGCTGCTCTATCTCAGCGCGTTTTTCGAACAGCACCGCGACGCGTATTACGCGCACCTCCTCGGCGTCAGCCAACGCGGAGCGTGGAGCGAGTGGGTGGAGTTCTTCCTGCGCGCGGTCCACGAGCAGGCGCTCGACGCGGTCGAGCGGGCGAACCGCTTGTTGTCATTGCGCGACGAGTACCGCACGCGCATGACTGCGGCTCGGCAATCGGCGCTGCTGCTGGCGATGATCGACCACCTTTTCCTCTCGCCTGCCGTCACCATTGCCGGCGCCGCGCGTGACCTCGACGTCACCTACGCCTCCGCCAAGCAAAACGTCGAAAAGCTCGTCGCCGCGCGCATCCTCGAGCCGCTGTCCGAGGCGCGCAACCGCGCCTACATGGCCCGAGAGATCCTCGCGCTCATCGAGTAGGAATCGTCCACGTCCCGCTGACGTAGCCGCAGAGCGCATCGCCGTCCCAGCCGCCCATCCAGAAGTCGAGGACCCACGGCTTCGACTCGTCGGCGCCGAGCTTGTTCGCGTACACCTTGCCGTTCATGTCGACGTTCCAGCCGTAGGCTTGCAGGGCGAGCTGGGCGGCGCGGCGGTCGATCGGCCGCGGGGTCACGCTCAGGTTCCACCACTGATCGACGATGGCGAGCTGAAAGATGCGCGACTCGAGCGCGGCGCGCTGCGTCGCGTCTTTCGTCTTGCTGAGGAGAATCTCCAGGCTCTCGCGGCGGCGGAGACGGTTCGCCTTGAGATTCTCCGGCGTGGCCATGCCGATGCCGGTGGCGTTCGCGACCACCTGCGACATCGACACGAAGCCGAGCGGCTGGCGGCGCTGGAGCTCCGCGCCGGTGCACCGCTCGATCGGCTTTTTCGGATCGCTCGGATCGAGATCATCGACGCGGTCGAGCAGCGTCTTGCCGTCCTTGGCGATCGTCACGTGCAGCGGATCGATGACGAAGAAGTCATCGCGGATCAGAATGCCGTTCTCCTCGCGGATCTGGCAGTCGTCGATGAACGCCACGCGCGCGCCGACGAGCTCCGGCACCTCCGCGCCGTCGCGCGTGGCGCGGCGCACCGTCACGCCGACCTTCGGGCCGCCGAACGGCCCGAAGTCGCGCTCCACCACGCCCGGCTCGTCCGGCTGGAAATGGACGATGTTGTCGAGGTCTGGCTCGCCGGCGAACGCGAACGTGTAGCCGCTCACGCCGCGTTTCTCGTCGGTCGGATCGGGATCGGTGGTCATCCGATCCTGGAAGTAGCCCTCGAAGTCGACGATCAGCATCAGCTCGTCCTTCCGATGTTCTTCCACTTCTCTCGCCAGTCTTCCGCGAGGCGCCGCATGTTCATCCTCATCCACTCCATGCGCCGCCAGATGCGCGACGTCTTGAAGCCCTCCTCGCGCTGTCCCGGCTGCTGGATCCACGGATCGCCGTTGGAGAGCACCTCGTCGAAGCCGCGCACCATCGTGTCGAAGCGCTCCTGGAAGAGGTCCCACGCCGCGGGGATCGACGGGAAGAGCAGCACGTCGCCGTTCAGCTCGAAGCCGGGGCCGGCGTTCGTCATGCCCTCGTCCGTCGTCACGCCCGCCGGCATCTCCGTCAGCACCTCGGCCAGCGGCCGGACGAACATCGTCATCAGCGGGAAGAACGCCGCGTCCATCAGATCGTTCACCTGGTCCTGCGTCTTCACGTTGTCGCTGTAGAGATAGAGCAGCAGGAGCAGCATCACCTCGTACGACTCGTTGAAGAGCTGTGCGACGCGGATCGTCGTCGGGTCTTTCAGCAGCGTCACCTCGTCGTCGGGGCAGACGTCGGGGTAAAGCATCGTCATCGGGTTGGGAACCACCGGGCGGGCGGCGAGCTCGCCGAGGCCTTGCTTCTCCATCTCGCCGCGGATCTGGGTGAAGAGGCAGAAGTGCGTCCAGCGGAGGTAGCCGGGCTTCACTTCGATGCCTTCGCCCTGCTCGAGGATCATCGTGATCGCCTGGCGGGCGGTGGCGATGTTCTTCACTTCGATGATGTCGAGCCCGTACTGATTCAGGTCATTCATCGATCCGTGCTGCGGACTCCTCGGGCCTCCGAAGATCTGCAACGACGGCGGGCCGACGAAGAGCTTCTTCTCGCCGAGCTCGCCGTTGAGATATTCGAAGCCGCGGCGGATCGCCTCGTACAGCTCCTGGACCGAGTCCCAGCCGAACGTCAGCACCGGCGCGCCGCGGAGGAGCATCTTGCCGCGCGTGGCGGCGTGGGCACCGACGATCTTCGTCACCTCGGCGCGGCTGCCGGCCATGTTTTTCTCGTCGCGGCACCACGCCACCGCTTTCTTCTGGGGAATCACGCCGTCCTCGGCGGTGTGCAGCAGCTTCTCCGGCGACTCGAAATGCTGGAAGCGCTTGATCGTCGTGAGATCGCCGCGCGTCAGCGTCAGCTTGATGCCGGCCTTCTCGCCGTAGTAGTTGCGGCGCTGCGGCATGTTCGGACGCGTGAACGACGGCGTGCCGCCGATCGCGGAGAGGAGATTGAGCGCGAGGCCGAGGTGCTCCATCTCCTGGCGGGCGATGAGCGTGATCGACGACGACCAGCGCCGCACGAATTCGAGCTGCACCGGTTCGAGCTCTTCGTACGTGTAGCGCTTCATCGAGTAGACGGCGAAGAGATACTGCGCCATCAGCCCGTGCTCGAGCTCCGAGGCCACACGGAGAGCGTTGACGAGGTCCGCGCGCGTCGTGATTTCTTGCATGTGTGCCTAGTATAGAGGCACGATCGCGGCGGCTCTTACCCGTTCCCGCCGAAGATCCTTCGCAGAATCCCTCGGATCGTGCGGTCGCGCCGCTGCTGCTCGCGCTGCTGTTGTTGCTGCTGCGTCACCGCCGGCCGCTCCGGCGCGCCTTCGGGCGTCATCTCCGCCTGCGGCTGCGGCGCCCAGAACGGCGACGGCTCGCCGGAGCCGGCGTGCAGCGGGCAGACCGCCGTCGGCTCGGTGCCCTGCACGAAAATCTCGCTCTTCGATTGCGGGCAGTACGGCGTCGCCAGCATGCCGGACTCGGGATCGATCTGCCGCTCCACGACCTCGTCGGGACGCTTCCACTCGACGTCCGGCACCATGCCGGCGATGCGGTTCATGTGCTGCGTCCAGATCGGCACGCAGGCGTCGCCGCCGGCGAGGCGCACGGAGTGCCCGTCGTCGAAGCCGACCCACACCAGCGAGAGAATGCGCGGCGAGAAGCCGATGAACCAGGCGTCGCGGTAATTGCTCGTCGTCCCGGTCTTGCCCGCGTACGGCCGCTCGAAGCCGAGCGAGCGCGCCTTCGCGGCGGTGCCGTAGTTGAACACGTCCTGGAGGATGTTGTTCATCACATAGCAGACGCCGGGCGAGGCGACGCGCTTCATCTTCACCTCGCGCGACTCGAGCAGCTTCCCGTCGCGCGTGGAGACCGCGAGGATCGACACCGGCTCGGCTTTCACGCCGAGGTTGGCGAAGGCGGAATAGGCGTAGGCGATCTCCAGCGGCGTCACCTCGAACGCGCCGAGCGACACCGACGGATACGGCGCCAGGTGCGACTCGATGCCGATCGTCGCCGCCGTCTTGATCACGTTCGGCACGCCGGCGTTGATCGCCGCGCGCACCGCGGGGATGTTGTACGAGTGCGCCAGCGCCTCGCGCACCGTCACGCGGCCATGAAAACGGAGATCGTAATTCTGCGGCGACCACACCGCCGCGCCGCTCTGCACGCTGATCGGCGAGTCGTCGAGCACTGTCGCCGCCGTGAACGCTTCCTGATGCCGTGCCGGATCCATCGCCGTCGCGTAGACGAACGGCTTGAAGAGCGATCCCGGCTGGCGGCGCGCCTGAATGGCGCGGTTGAACTGCGTCTTCGAGTAGTTGCGCCCGCCGACCAGCGCCTTCACGTAGCCGGTGCCCGGCTGAATCGTGAGCATCACCCCTTCGAGCGGCGTCGGCGACTTGCGGAGGTACGAGTACTTGCGATTGAGCCCGTCGATGCCGCTGTCGAGGGCCTGCTCCGCGGAGCGCTGCATGATGGTGTCGAGCGTGGTGAAGATGCGCAGCCCCTCGGTCTTGAGCTGCGTCTCCGGATACGTCTCGCGCAACTGTTTGAGCACGAGGTCGACGAAGAACGGCGCGCTGCGCGACGTCTTCGGGAAGCGCGCCGTCGTCAGCGGCGAGGCCACCATGGCGCGGTACTCCTCATCGGTCTTGATGTACCCCTGCTCGCGCATCAGCCGGAGGACGATGTCGCGCTCCGACTTGGCCCGCTCCGGATATTTGAGCGGATTCAGCACGTTCGGCGACTTGATCATCGCCGCGAGCGTGGCCGCCTCGGGCAGCGTCAAGTACGTCACGTGCTTTCCGAAGTAGACCCGCGAGGCCTGCTCGACGCCGACGATCTGCACCGGTCCGTTCTGTCCGAAGTAGGCCTCGTTCAGATACGACTCGAGAATCTGCGGCTTCTGATAGCGGATCTCCAGGAGCACGGCCATCAGCGCTTCGGTGATCTTGCGGCTCCAGGTGCGCTCGGGCGTGAGGTAGAGGTTCTTGACGAGCTGCTGCGTCAGCGTCGAGCCGCCGTGCGTCCAGTTGCCGCTTTTCAGGTCCGTGCGCAGCGCGCCGAGCGTGCCGCGGATGGAGATCCCTTCGTGGTAATAGAAATTCTTGTCCTCGCGGGCGATGATCGCGTCCTGCACGACCTTCGGCACGGCGGTGAGCGCGACCGGGAGGCGGTCCTCCATCTCGTTGTTGTAGATCGACGTGATCAGCTCCGGCTCGATGCGCACGCCGCGCAAGGCCACCCCGTCGTCGAGGCGGCGGACGTCGCGCACGGTCTCGCCGTCGAAGCCGACCACGACCGGCACGGCGCGGAACTCGATGTCCGGATACTCGAAGTTCTGCAGGTAGATCTCGAGGTTGCCGTTCACGTAGCGGTAGTCGCCGGGCTGCGTGACGCGCGCCGGCACCTCGTGATAGCCGACGTGGTTGAGGCGCGGCTCGAGCAGAGCGCGCGGCAGATCGAGCCCCGGCACGATCGGCGTGGCATCGGAGTAGATGCGGCTCGGCAGGTCCCAGCGGCGGCTGGAGTCGAATTTCTTGGTGATGATGACGTACGTGTAGCCGACGAAGCCGATGAAGGCCACGAATAGGACCATCACCGTGAAGGCGATGCCGGCGGAGTGACGCCACAGAAAGTCTTTGACGCGGGAGCGTTTCTTTGCCATCCGAACGAAGGGTACCAACATCGGGAGCCGCTAGACTCCTTCCGTGAACGAATTGGCCCGAATGATCGAGGCCGAGTTGCGGGCGTCGCCGCGGCCGTATCTCGTGGCCATCACCGGCAGCGTGGCGGTGGGGAAGAGCACGCTGGCGTCGACGCTCGCCGCCGCGCTGCGCGCTCGCTGGACGGTCGACGTCGTCAACACGGACGGCTTCCTCTTCCCGAACGAGGTGCTCGAAGCGCGCGGTCTCATGCAGCGGAAGGGCTTCCCCGAGTCGTACGACCAGGCGGCGCTCGACCGCTTCGTGGCCGCGCTGAAGGCGGGCATCGCACCGCTGCGGGTGCCGCTGTATTCGCACGTCCGCTACGACGTCGTCGAGGAGGTGCAGATCGTCGATCGGCCGGACGCCGTCATCCTCGAAGGGCTGCTGAGCATCCGCGACGGCGTCGACTTTTCGATCTACCTCGACGCGCCGGAGCGCGAGCTGGAGACTTGGTTCCTGGAGCGTTTGCGGACGCTGCGCGAGGACCCGCGCTCATTCCTGCACGCGTACACGGAGGACGAGCTGTTGCCGCTGGCGAAAGAGGTGTGGCGGACGATCAACCTCGTGAACCTGCGCGAGCACATCGCGCCGTACCGCGATGTCGCGCGGGTGGTCGTGGTCAAGAGCGCCGGCCATGCGGTCGAGCGCGTCGTGCTCAGCGAAATCGAAAGTGGACGATGAGCGCGGCGAGCGATGCCGTGCCGGCGGCGATGGTCGCCACGAGCACGCCGTAGCCGGGGCCGACCCCGGCCGCCACCAGCGCGGCAACGAGCGAGATGCAAACGAGAAGCATGGGATTGCCGCCATCGCGGTTCGCGGCGAAGCTGCGCAACGCGCTGACGAAGAAAGCGCCGTAGACCACCATCATCGCCACCCCCGCCAGCACCCCGGCCGCGATCATAACGGGACCGCGTTGTGGGCTGTCCGAGGTTCCGAACCTCGGCTCCGGCAGCAGGACGAGCGCTTCGCTGGCGCGCGTGAAGCCGGCCTCGGCCCGCGCGCGGAGAAGCGCGGCGCGGGCGGCGGGCGGGAACCATGGCGGCAGTTGGTCGTCGCGCGCATGGGTGACCGGCCGCCAATGCCGAGGCACGGTCGGCCTCGTGTAGCGCTCGTCGCGGAAGAAGCGTCCGATGTCAGTGTCGGGGACGCCGTCGCCGAGGCGGTGGCGCACTCCTTCGCCGATCGCGGCGAGCGGCGCGATGGAGTCGCGGCCGAAGCGGCTCACGCGCAGCGGCGATGCGCCGCCGATCTCGAATGCGAAGCCGGAGCTGAAATAGACGAGAAACGCCGCCGAGATGACGCCGAGCTCCACGAACTGGACGGTGTACAGCGCGAGCGCCAGCCATCCGGCGGCGCGGCCGATCCACGCGGAGAGCTTCGACTTCGGCCTCTCGACGTGCGGCGTCAGCCGCGACACCGCGGCGTTGTGCCGGCGCAGCAGCGGAAAGACCGTCGCGCCGAATACCGCGCGTTGCCGGCCGCGCTTCACCCACTCTCCGGCGTTGCGCTGCGTGACGTAGTCAAAGCAGTCGGTTTCGGCGTTGAACCAATAGAGCGCGTCGGAGGGCACGCGGTAATCGACGATGTCCGCTCCCCGAGGCCAGTGGATGTCGATGAAAATGCCGAAGAGGGACGAGATCTGCTCGGCGGTGCTCACCTCCGCGCCGGCCATGCCGACGCTGCGCGACACCCGCAGGCGGAGGCGCAGGCTCTCCGACCCGCCGGGCTCGATCGTGACCCGCTTGCCGCCGCGCAGGATGGAGTTCGTCTCGTGAATCGCCAGCGACTCGCGGTAGCCGATCGTCGCCGGCTGCATCTCCTGGCCGCGCAGCAGGTAAACGTTCGCGTGGCCGTCGAAGATCACCGCCTCCTCGCGGCCGCGGTTGAACAAGGAGAAAAAGATCGTCAGGTCCCAGGCCGCGCCGTCGGGCGCGAGCGCATGCTCGACGTGCTCGGTCACGAAAACGAGCGGCGGCGCCTCTTTCGCGGGCACCGTGTCGAAGGCCTCGCCTTCGCCGTCCTCGCGGCGGACGCGCGAGCCGGGGAACGAGACGTCCGAGAGCACCATCCTGATCGCGACGACCCCTGCGAGCAGGCCGACGGCGGCGCCGAGCATCGAGACGGCCGCGATGATCGACTGCAGCCGCCGCCCGGCGACGCGATGCGCTGCGAACATCCCCCCGCCGCCCATGGCGATGCCGACGACCGCCGCCGCGATGAGCAGGTTGCGGCGCCGCAGAAAGGCCTGCCGTTCCGGATCGCGGCGGATCTCGCGCTCCACGTCCTCGAGCGCCGGCGCGCCGGCGATGCGCGGGGCATCGGCGAGATCGAGCAGATCCAGCGGCCGCTCGCCGTCCATCTCCGGCGCGCGCTCCCGCCCAACCGCCGCCGCGACCGCGCGCAGCAGCGCCGCGAACTCGCCGTGCGCGGCATCGCCGTCCCACCTCGTCAGATCGGCCGTCTGCAGATGATTGAACTCGAGCGGAGGCTGCACGCCATCGATGACCGCGGGCACGAGCATGCCCGCGCGCTCGGCGAAGGCGGCTTCCTTCCGCACCCACTGGGAGTCGATCGAGTGCTTCGACCAGAGCACCACCACGCAGCGCGCGGCGCGGATGGCGGCGTCGAGCTCCGCGCTCCAGGGCTGCCCGGGATCGATGTCGCGGTCGAACCAGACATCGTGTCCCGCACCGCGCAGCGCCGCCACGACCGTCTCGGCGAGGTCGCGGTCGGCGCGCGCGTAACTGAGGAAGACGTCCGCCATGGGACGAGACCCCTCTACATCGACGACATCGAGTTCAAAAAGTCCGTGTTGCTGCGCGTCTTCTCCAGCTTTTCGATCAGCAGCTCCATCGACTCCACCGTCGACAGCGGCGAGAAGACCTTGCGCAAAACCCAGACCCGGTTGAGCTCCGGCTTCTCCAGGAGCAACTCCTCCTTGCGCGTGCCCGACTTGTTGATGTCGATGGCCGGGAAGACGCGCTTGTCGGAGAGCTTGCGGTCGAGGTGCACTTCCATGTTGCCGGTGCCCTTGAACTCTTCGAAGATCACGTCGTCCATGCGCGAGCCGGTATCGATCAGCGCCGTGGCCACGATCGTCAGCGACCCCCCCTCCTCGACGTTGCGCGCGGAGCCGAAGAAGCGCTTCGGGCGCTGCAGCGCGTTGGAGTCGACGCCGCCCGACAGCACCTTGCCGCTTGGCGGAACGACCGTGTTGTAGGCGCGGGCCAGACGGGTGATCGAATCGAGGAGGATGACGACGTCGCGCTTGTGCTCGACCAGGCGCTTCGCTTTCTCGATGACCATCTCCGCGACCTGCACGTGGCGCGAGGCCGGCTCGTCGAAGGTCGAGGAGATGACCTCGCCCTTGACGCTGCGTTGCATGTCGGTGACTTCCTCGGGGCGCTCGTCGATGAGGAGCACGATGAGCGTGATCTCCGGGTGATTCGAGGTGATGGCGTTGGCGATGGCCTGCAGAAGCATGGTCTTGCCGGTGCGCGGCGGTGCGACGATGAGGCCGCGCTGCCCCTTGCCGACCGGCGCGATCAGGTCGAGCACGCGCGAGGACATGTTCTGCGACTCGAGCCGGATGCGGTTCTCCGGATAGAGCGGCGTGAGGTTGTCGAAGAGGATCTTCTCGCGCGCCACGTCGGGGTGCTCGAAGTTGACCGCTTCGACTTTGATGAGGGCGAAGTAGCGCTCCCCTTCTTTCGGCGGGCGGACCTGGCCGGAGACGGTGTCGCCGGTGCGGAGATCGAAGCGGCGGATCTGCGACGGCGAAACGTAGATGTCGTCGGGGCCGGGCAGGTAGTTGTACTCCGGCGCCCGGAGGAAGCCGAAGCCGTCCGGCAGGCACTCCAGGACGCCCTCGGAGAAGATCAGACCCGACTTCTCCGTCTGCGCCTGCAGGATCGAGAAGATCAGGTCCTGCTTGCGCATGCCCGTGGCGTTCTCGACGCCGAGCTCCTTCGCCACGCGCGTGAGATCGGGGAGCTTCATCTCCTTCAGGACGCGGATGTCGAGCGTCTCGGCGGCCGGAGTCTTTTGTAGAACCTCGACGGGCTCGTGCTCTTCCTCGACCGGCACCGCGACGGGCGCGGGCGGCTCCTCGGCCTCGACGGGAGGTGGTGGAGCGGCGGCGGCCGCATTTCCATTCGCTTTCTTTGCTCGCGGCGCGCGCTTCGGCTTCTCGGGCTTTTCGGCCGGGGCTTCTTCCACCGCTGTCGCTGTCATTTCGTTGCTTTCGTCCATGGTCCCCTCGTTCAGAGGCGAGAGGCGATCTCGCGCCTCACCTCATGCACTCCTTTTTTCGTCACTGCAGAGAACGGGATGAGCTCCTCGGCCCCGATCTGGAGACCGGCGGCGATGCCGGCGCGGCTCCGGGTGAGCTGTGCGTTCGAGAGCTTGTCGCTCTTGGTCAGGATCACGCGCTCGTCGATCGCGGCCACGGCTGTCCACTGATGCATCTGCAGGTCGTGCTCGCCCGGCACGCGGCGGGCGTCGATGAGCAGAAACATCAGCCGCAGCGCGTCGGCGCTTTCGAGATACCCGCGAACCAGCTCGCCCCAGGAGCGCATCATCGTTTTCGGAACTTTCGCGTAGCCGTAACCCGGCAGATCGACGATGTGGAACCGGCCGTTCACCAGGTAGAAGTGAATGGCTTGTGTCTTTCCGGGGGTCTGGCTCACGCGCGCCACTGTTTTTCGATTCAGGACGGCGTTGATGAGGCTCGACTTCCCGACGTTGCTGCGGCCGACCATCGCGAACTGCGGCCGCTTGTCTGTGGGAAAGTCCTCAGCCTTGTACGCCGCCCGGTAAAACTCTACCGATCGAATTTCCAATTGTGATTTGTCGTGCTTCGGCGATGCGAAGCGGGTGTGCTTACGCAGAAGAAACTTGAAGTGTCGTGAAAGTAACGGCGTTGATTGTGCCGATATTCTGAGAGATGTCAACGGAGGTGACGGGTCACAGATGACCGGTGACAGACTGTGACCCGTCACCCGTGACCTGTCACCTGAATCAGTGCGTCATCGGCCCTTCGATCACCTTTGCTGGTTCCGGAGTCGTCTTCGCCGCTAATGGAACAATCGTGCCATCGAGGGCGAGCGGGATCACGTCGTCCATCGACTCGACCAGGTGGAACTCCATCGTCTCGCGGACGTCGGTGGGGATCTCCTCGAGGTCGCGCTCGTTCTCGGCCGGCAGGATGATCTTGGTGATGCCGGCGCGGACCGCGGCGAGGATCTTGTCCTTCACGCCGCCGACCGGGAGGACCTTGCCGCGCAGCGTGATCTCGCCGGTCATGGCGATGTCGCGGTGCACGGGGATGCGCGTCACCGCGGACAGCAGCGCCGTGGCCATGGTGATGCCCGCCGACGGGCCGTCCTTCGGAATCGCTCCCTCGGGCACGTGGATGTGCAGGTCGAGTGAAGCGTGGAAGTCGGGATCGAGTCCGAAGAGCTCCGCGCGGGAGCGGACGTAGCTCAACGCCGCGCGCGCCGACTCCTGCATCACGTCGCCGAGCTTGCCGGTGAGGGTGAGATTGCCTTTGCCGCGCGAGATGGCCACTTCGGTGGAGAGGATCTCGCCGCCGACTTCCGTCCAGGCCAGGCCGGTGGCGAGGCCGATCTCGGCGCGGTCGTGCTGCCGCTGCGAGCGGAACTTCGGCTTGCCGAGGAGCTCGCGGACTTTCGGACGGTCGATCTTGAGCTCGAAATCGGGGCCGTGCTGCACCACCGAGCGGGCCACTTTGCGCAGCACCGAGCCGACCTCGCGCTCGAGGTTGCGGACGCCGGCCTCGCGCGTGTAGGAGTCGATCAGCTCTTCGAGCGCGCTGTCGTCGATGACGATCTTCGCCTCTTCCAGCCCCTGCTCCGTCTTCTGCTTCGGGATCAGGAACTGCCGCCCGATGGCCAGCTTCTCCAGGTGCGTGTAGCCGGAGAGCGAGATGATCTCCATGCGGTCCTTGAGAGGCGCCGGGATCGTGTGCGTCACGTTCGCGGTGGCGATGAACATGACCTTGGAGAGGTCGTACTCGACGTCGAGGTAGTGATCGGTGAAGGAGTTGTTCTGCTCGGGGTCGAGGACCTCGAGGAGCGCCGCGGAGGGATCGCCGCGGAAGTCCATCGACATCTTGTCGACCTCGTCGAGGAGGAACACCGGGTTCACCGTGCCGGCCTTCTTCATCCGCTGGATGATCTGGCCGGGGAACGCGCCGATGTAGGTGCGGCGGTGGCCGCGGATCTCGGCCTCGTCGCGCACGCCACCCAATGAGAGGCGGACGAACTTACGCCCCGTGGCGCGGGCGATCGACTTCGCCAGCGACGTCTTGCCGACGCCCGGAGGTCCGACGAAGCAGAGGATCGTCCCCTTCGGCTGCTTCACGAGCTGGCGCACGGCCAGGAACTCCAGGATGCGCTCTTTGATCTTCTCCAGGCCGAAGTGGTCCTCGTTGAGGATCTGCTCGGCCAGCTCGATGTCCTTGATCTCCTTCGACGACTTCTTCCAGGGGACGGACACGAGCCACTCGATGTAGTTGCGCGAAACGGTCGCTTCCGCGGAGACGCCCGGCATTGCCTCGAGCCGCTTGAGCTCCTGCATTGCCTTTTCCTTCGTCTCCTTCGGCATCCCCGCTTCTTCGATCTTCTGGCGGAGCTCCTCGATCTCGTCCGAGCGATCGTCCTTGCGGCCCAGCTCATGGTGGATGGCCTTGATCTTCTCGTTGAGGTAGTACTCTTTTTGCGCGCGCTCCATCTGCTTTTTGACTTTGGAGTTGATGCGCTTGTCGATGTTGATCTTCTCGATCTCGATCTCCAGGAAGTCCTGCAGCCTCTGCAGGCGCTCGTAGGGAGACGTCGTCTCCAGGAGCTGCTGCTTCTCGGAGGTGGTGATGAGGATGTGCGAGGCGAGGGTGTCGGCGAAGCGGTCGGGGTCGTCGAGCTTGAGCGTCGACATCACCCCTTCGAAGGCGAGGTGGTGGGACATCTTCGCGTACTGCTCGAAGATCTCCACGAGCTTCTGCATGTACTGCGAGACTTCCGACGTGAGCGCGACCTTGGTGTCGATCTCGCGCACGGTGACGGAGACGTAGCCGTTGCCTTCCGACGACGAGACGATCTCGGCGCGGGTCAGGCCCTCGACCATCACCTTCACGTTCTGGTTGGGCAGCTTCAGGTTCTGCACGACCGTGGCCACGACGCCGATCTGGTAGATCTCGTCCATCGACGGATCGTCGATCTTCGGATCCTTCTGCGTGGCCAGGAAGATCTTCTTCTCCGAGGTGGAAAGCGTCGCTTCGAGCGCCAGAATCGAGGCCCGGCGGCCGACGACGAACGGCGCCATCATCGACGGGAAGACGACCATGTCGCGGAGCGGAACGAGCGGCAGGTGGAGGGATCTTGGGTCGTTGGACATAAGGTCAGTTGGTGAACGTCACTTGCATCGCCAGAAAGTCCCTAACGTCAGGCCAGGGAAAATCAGAAAACTAGAATGCGAATGCAGAATGAAGAATGCCGGAGAGCGTTGGCCAACACCCTCCCGTTTTCTTCCTTCTGCATTCGCATTCTGATTTTCTAAGTTTCCGTGGCCTAACGCGCCGCTGCGACCACGTTATCCCGCTTTGCGGTACAAGGTGATCGGCTGGCTCCGGTTCTCCACGACCTCGCGGGTGATGACGCACTCGCTGATGGCGTCCTGCGAGGGGATCGTGTACATGATCTCGAGCATGAGCTCTTCGATGATGATCTTGAGCCCGCGCGCGCCGACGTTGCGCTTGAGCGCCTCCTCGGCGATGGCTTCGAGCGCGTCGTCGGTGAACTTCAGCGTCACGTTCTCGAAGCCCATGATCGTCTGGTACTGACGGACCAGCGAGTTCTTCGGCTCGCGGAGGATCTCGATGAGAGCGCCCTTGTCGAGCTCGGCCAGCGTCGCCACGACCGGCAGACGGCCGACGAATTCCGGGATGAGTCCGAACTTGATGAGGTCCTCGGGGTGCACCTGGGCGAGGAGCTCGCCCGTCTTCTTCTCTTTCTTCGTGGCGATCTTCGCGCCGAAGCCCATCGACGTGGACGACAGCCGCCGCTCGATCACGTTGTCGAGCCCGACGAACGCGCCGCCGCAGATGAAGAGGATGTTCGTCGTGTCGATCTGGATGAACTCCTGGTGCGGATGCTTGCGCCCGCCCTGCGGGGGAACGTTCGCCACGGTGCCTTCGAGAATCTTCAGCAGGGCCTGCTGCACGCCCTCGCCGGAGACGTCGCGCGTGATCGATGGGTTGTCGCCCTTGCGGCAGATCTTGTCGACCTCGTCGATGTAGACGATGCCGCGCTGGGTCTTCTCTTTGTCGTTCCCCGCGGCCTGGTAGAGCTTGAGGATGATGTTCTCGACGTCTTCGCCGACGTACCCCGCCTCGGTGAGCGTCGTGGCGTCGACGATGGTGAACGGCACCGAGAGCATGCGCGCCAGCGTCTGGGCCAGGAGCGTCTTGCCGGTGCCGGTGGGGCCGATCAGGAGAATGTTCGACTTCTGCAGCTCGACGTCCTGCCGCGTGTTGCGGGAGTGGTAGTCGATCCGCTTGTAGTGGTTGTAGACGGCCACGGCCAGCTTCTTCTTGGCGCGCTCCTGGCCGATGACGTAGAGGTCGAGGAATTCCTTGATCTCTTTCGGCTTCGGCAGGTGCCCGGCGCCCTCGAGGGTGCCCGGCTCGTCCTTGCGGTCCTCGGCGATGATGTCGAGGCAGATGTCGACGCACTCGTCGCAGATGTAAACGGTGGGGCCGGCGATGAGCTTTTTCACGTCCCGCTGCGACTTGTTGCAGAAGCTGCAGCGCAAAACGTCGCCGGTGTTCCCCTTCTTCGACATGTCCGATCGGGTCCTTTTCTGGAGTCTCTCAGGAATTGTTCACCTGAGTTTCGCGCAAGTCAACTGACACATCCAGGATGCCATTCCCCTAATCGCGCTTGCCGACCAGCGCGAACTGCTCCACGTCGCGCTTGGCGATGACCTGATCGACGAGCCCGTACTCCACCGCCTCGGCCGCCTGCAGGATGTAATCGCGGTCGGTGTCGCGGTCGATCTTCTCCACCGGCTGCCCGGTGTGATTCGCCAGAATCTGATTCATGCGCGACTTCATGCGCATGATGTCCTTGGCGTGGATGTCGATCTCCGTGGCCTGCCCGCCCAAGCCGTGCATCAGCGGCTGGTGAATGAGCACGCGCGAGTTCGGCAGCGCGTAGCGCTTCCCCTTCTTCCCCGCCGCGAGCAGCACCGCCGCCATCGACGCGGCCTGCCCCAGGCAGATCGTCTGGATGTCCGGCTTCACGTACTGCATCGTGTCGTAGATGGCCAGGCCCGCGGTGATCGAGCCGCCCGGCGAGTTGATGTAGAGCGAAATGTCCTTCTCGGGGTTCTCCGCCTCGAGGAAGAGGAACTGGGCGATGATGATGTTCGAGACGGTATCGTCGATCGGCTGGCCGAGGAAGATGACGTTGTCTTTGAGAAGTCGGGAGAAGATGTCGTAGGTCCGCTCGCCGCGGCTGGTCTGCTCGACGACCCAGGGAATGGTGATCATTCGGGAGCTCTCCTTGCGGTCGCTTCAATCGTACCGAACAAAAGCGAATTCCTACGCGACCTCTCGCGGCTTCGCCCGTTCCAGGACGAAGTCGAGCGCTTTCTCCTGGCCGAGCGACTGCCGCAAGGCCTCGTAACCCCCGTCGTGACGGAGGCGGTGCTTGACCTCGGCGAAGTCCCGCCCGTTCTCCTGCGCCGCATTCCGGACCTCGCGGTCGATCTCGGGGTCCGCGGCGATGAGGTTCTCCTTCTTGGCGATCGCCTCCAGGATCAAACCGCGCCGGGCGCGCTTCTCCGCCTCGGGACGCAGCTCCTGGCTCATCTTCTTCCAGTCGACATCCGCCTTCTCGATGTCGACGCCCTGTGAGACCAGGAAGCGCGCGTAGTTCTGCAGCGACTTCCCGAGCTCCTTGTCGACGAGCGTCTCCGGCACGTCGAAGCGGTGCAGCGCGAGCAGACGGTCGCCGATCTGCTGGCGCTTGAGGCGCAGAACCTCTTGCTCGCGATGTTTGCGGATGTCGGCGGCGATGGCCTCGCGCATCTGCTCGACCGTTTCCCATCCGCCCACGCTCTGCGCGAAGGTATCGTCGACCTCGGGCTTCTCCTGGACGCGGATCTCCTTCAGCTCGACTTCGTGGTGCACGGTCTTGCCGCGGTAGTTCTCGTTCTGCGCGTCGTCGCCGTAGGTGTGGTCGAACTCCGCCTTCTCGCCGGGACGCTTGCCCCGTAGGGCGTCGTGCAGCTCCGGCAGCGGCGATTCCTCGCCGAGGCGGAAGTGGCCCGAGCGCGGCTCGGGCTCGATCCCTTCGCCGGAGGCCGTGATGTCGATCATGGCGAAGTCGCCGTCCTCGAGACCGCGCTCGGTCTCGACGCGGTAGGCGCTGGCCTGCTCGCGGAGACGCTCGATCATCGACTCGACGTCGTGCTCGCTGACCTCGATCTTCGGATCGTCGATCTCGATGCCGGTGTAGTCGGCGAGCTCGATGTGCGGCTTGATCTCGAACTCGGCCTTGTACTTGAGTGGCGCCCCTTCGATGTAGGCGTCGATGTGCTCGAGCCGCGGTTCCCCCACCGGCTCGACGCCCTTCTCCCGCACCGCCTCGGTGAACGTGCGGAAGAGAAGCCGGTTGAGCACCTCGTCCTGAATTTCCTTCGCAAAGCGATTGCGGATGACGGCGGCCGGGATCTTGCCGGGGCGGAAGCCCGGAATCGTGGCTTCGCGCGCGAACTCCGTCGCCACGAGCCTGGCCTCGTTTTTCAGCACGTCCGCCGGGATCTCGACTTCGACCAACTTCTTGACGGGGGAAAGATCTTCGTAGTTGAGCAGCATCGTTCACTCTATGGTGCGAAAGGGGGGACTCGAACCCCCACGGCCTTTCGGCCAATGGATCCTAAGTCCATCGCGTCTGCCAATTCCGCCACTTTCGCGCAACACAAAAAAAGGACCCTGGCGGTCCTCGAAAAAGGTTGGTGCCCCCACCAGGACTCGAACCTGGAACCAACAGATTAAGAGTCTGCTGCTCTACCAATTGAGCTATGGAGGCAAGGCCCGCTGTAACGAGCCTCCGCGAGCAAACATTTCTCGCGGAGGGCGCGGATTCTACGGTCGCGCGCGCGCCACGGTCAAGCCGCGGCGGCGAACGCGTCCTCGAGCATCCGCTTGGCCCGGCGCATGTAGTCCCAGCCGGAGTAGAGGGTGATGACGAGCGCGATCCGGAACATCAGCTCCGCCAGCCACAGCAGCGACGGTATGAAGGCGTTCACCCCGATGACGATCCCCAGCGCCGCCGCCTGCAGTACCGTCGAGGTCTTCCCCGCCCACGACGGCGGGAAGCGCTTCACCTGCACCCGCGTCCACAGCAGGTAGGCGAAGAAGATGATCAGGAAGTCGCGGATGAAGACGGCGAAGGTGAGCCACTCCGGGATGCGCACGAGCGGCACGTTGTCGTAGAGGGTGTAGAAGAGATAGCCGCAGACGAGCATGGTCTTGTCCGCCGCCGGATCGAGAATCGCGCCGAGGCGCGAGCGCTGGTTGAAGCGCCGCGCGATCATCCCGTCGAACATGTCGGTGAGCGCGGCGCTCACGAAGAGGATGAAGGCGAGGAGAAAATCGCCGCGCAGGGAGGCGAAGATGAAGACCGGCACCGCGATGAGGCGGAGGATGGTGAGGACGTTGGGGATGGTGAACATTGGTTCTTGGTTCTTAGTTCTTAGTTCTTAGTTCTTGGTTTTCAAACTAAGAACTAAGAACCAAGAACCCCCGTCACATCTCCGCTCGGAACTGATCGAGCGCCGACTTCTTGAAATAGATCGTCTTCCCTTCCGAGAGCAGCAGGTTCTGCCGCATCAGGTCGTGGATCAGCCGTGACACCGTCTCGCGCGAGGTTCCGATCATGTTGGCGATCGACTGGTGCGTGGGGCGCTGCACGGCCACGTAGCCGTTCTCCAGCACCTTGCCGCTCTGCCGCGCCAGGTCGAGGAAGAAGCGGGCCAGGCGGCCGTAGACGTCCATCGTCGCCAGCGACTCGATGCGGTTCGACGCCGAGCGCAGACGCCGGGAAAGCTCCGCCAGGATCTTCTTGGTGATGGCGAAGTTCTCGCTCAGGATCTGCAGGAAGTCGCTGCGCCAGATCGTCACCAGGTCGAGCGTTTCCATGGCCACGACCGTGGCGGAGCGCGGCTCGTTGTCGAGCAGCGACATCTCGCCGAAGAACTCCCCCGGCCCGATCATCGACAGGATGATCTCCTTCCCCTCGGGCGAGATCATGGTGATCTTCACGCGCCCTTCGCGGATCAGGCAGAAGACGTCGCCGCTCTCGTCGGCGTGGAAGACGACGTCGTCCTTCGCGTAGCGGCGCGTCTTCGCCACCGCGGCGATCGCGGCGAGCTCGCGGTCGTCGAGCTCGGCGAAGAGAGCGAATTTTCTGAAAAAGGCCGGCGCCAGCACGATCGGAAGCCATTGTAAAGCGAGTACACTCGCCCCCGCTTGCCCATCAAACGGATCATCCCCATTTCGTCGGGCAAAGGCGGCGTCGGGAAGACGACGTTCGCCATCAACTTCGCGCTGGCCCTGTCGCGGCGCGGGCGTACGGTGCTGGTCGACCTCGACACCGGCACCTCGGCGATCCGCAACGCCGTCGACGTGCCGATCGCGCGCGACCTCTACCACTTCTTCCGCAAGGGCGAGCCCCTCAACCACTGCGTCACCCCCCTCGACGAGAAGCTCGACCGCCACCGCCAGTTCCCGAACTTCGGCTTCGTGGCCGCGCCGCTGCACCTCATCGACGAGATCACGAACTTCGGCGCCGCGCACAAGGCCAAGCTGATCGCGGCCATCAACACGCTCGACGCCGACTACGTCATCCTCGACATGCGGGCCGGGCTCGACTCGAACGTCATCGACTTCCTCCCCTTCTCGAACTCCGGCATCCTCATCTTCACGCCGCACCTGCCGAGCGCCACGCTGGCCGCCTCCGACATCGTGAAGGCCATCCTCTTCCGCAAGCTGCGCCTGATCTTCTCGAAGGAGTCGCCGTTCTTCACCACGGTCGGCAATGACCTCGACTATTGGCGCCTCATCAACGATCTGATCGACCGCGTCGAGGATGTCTACGACGACTCGGTCTCGAATCTCGACGCCTTCGCCGACGATCTCGCCAACAACCTCGGCGACCACCCGGTCACGCGCACGGTCCAGCAGACGCTCGACGAGTTCCGCGTGCACTACGTGCTCAATCTCTTCAACGGCGTGGAGGACTCGTTCAACACCGCGGTGAAGCCGTTCGTCGAGAATCTCACCAGCAACGTCTCCGCCCGCTGCGGCGTCACGAACCTCGGATGGATCACCCGCAGCGACGCCATTCACCGCGGCAACTGCAACAAGATCCCCGCGCTGCTCCTCCCGCCGGAGAAGAAGCAGACCAAATCGAAGCCGATCGACGACATCCGCCTGGCCATCGGCCTCGAGCCGCCGCGCAAACCGAAACAACGCGATGCCGCCGCGCCCGCGCCGCTGCTCGACCCCGCCGACCACCTCGCCAATCAGCTCAACGTGCTCAAAACGATGTTCGAGCAGAAGAAGGACGACGACTTCCACGCGAACTTCGAGTACGCGTCGCAGCGCGCCCTCTTCACCATGAAGACGCGAAGGCCGAGCGAGTTCGGCGACGTCCGCATCTACACCCCCGAAGAAATGCTCACGACGATCTTCGCCAAATCCAATATCCCGACGATGGTCGATTGGTCAGAACTGGAGTGACATGAAGAAAACGATTTATCCGATTGCCTCGCTGTTCGCCGTTGCTCTTTTCGCCGCCGACTCTCCCGACCTGACGATGCAGACGCGCATCCGCCAGGAAGGCTTCCGCAACTCGAAAGTGATGGAGACCGCTGCGGGCCTGATGGACCAGGTCGGCGCGCGCCTCACCGGCTCGCCGAACATGAAGCGCGCGAACGAATGGACGATGAAGCGCCTGCAGGACTTCGGCCTCTCGAACGCGCACCTGGAGTCGTGGGGTCCGTTCGGCCGCGGCTGGAGCTATGAGTCGTCGCTGGTCCGCCTCGTCTCGCCCGACGTCGCCGAGCTCGCGGCGCTGCCGCTGGCATGGACGCCCGGCACGAACGGCCCGATCCGCGGCAAGGCGGTGAAGGCGAAGATCGAGACCTCGGCCGACCTCGAGAAATACAAGGGGAAGCTCGCCGGCAAAGTGGTGATGCTCGGCGATCCGCGCGAGCTCAAGCCGCATGAGAAGGCCGAGTTCGAGCGCTACGACGACGCGGAACTGCAGAAGCTCGGGCAGTACGAGATCCCCGGCCGGCCGCGCTTCAACCGCGAAGAGGCGGCCAAACGCCGCCAGCTTTCCCTCGACCGCATGAAGTTTTTCGCCGAGGAGAAGCCGCTCGCCGTCATCGTCAGCGGCAACGGCGACTTCGGCAACTTCCACGTACAGAGCGCCGGCTCGCAGCGTCCGAACGAGCAGTACCCGATCCCCTCGGTGTCGATGACCGACGAGCACTACGACCGCATCGTCCGCCTCATCGACGCCGGCAAGGAGCCGGAAGTCGAGCTCGACATCAAGACGACGTACTACGACGCCGATCCGAATCAGTACAACACCGTCGCCGAGATCCCCGGCACGGACAAGAAAGACGAAGTGGTGATGATCGGCGCGCACCTCGACTCCTGGCATGGCGGCACCGGCGCGACGGATAACGGCGCCGGCGTGGTTGCGGCGATGGAGGCGGTGCGGATCCTCAAGGCCATCGGCATCGCGCCGCGCCGCACCATCCGCATCGCCCTCTGGAGCGGCGAAGAGCAGGGCATCCTCGGTTCGCGCGGCTACGTCGCCCAGCACTTCGGCGAGCGCCCGCTGTTGAACAAAGAGGAAGCGGCCATGCCCTACAACATGCAGAAGCGCGGGCCGCTGGCGTTGAAACCGGAGCAGGCCAAGATCTCCGCCTACTTCAACCTCGACAACGGCACCGGGAAGATCCGCGGCATTTACGCGCAGGAGAACGCCGCCGTGGTGCCGATCTTCGAAGCGTGGCTGACGCCGCTGCACGACCTCGGCGCGACCACGGTGACGATGCGCAACACCGGCAGCACCGACCACATCTCCTTCGACGAAGTCGGCATTCCGGCCTTCCAGTTCATCCAGGACGACGTCGAGTACTTCCAGCGCACGCACCACACGAACTACGACACCTACGAGCGCCTGCAGGCGGACGACCTGAAGCAGGCGGCGGTGGTGATGGCCACGTTCGTGTGGGAGGCGGCGAACCGGCCGGAGTTGCTGCCGCGGAAGCCGCTGGCACCCCCGGAACGGTAGGGGCGCACGGCGTGCGCCCGAGATCGT
>DATDFB010000212.1:0-2947 GCA_036522835.1 Thermoanaerobaculia bacterium
AGCCAGCGCTGCTCCCGCGTTCTAGCGCTTCCACGTGATCTTGGCGTCGCGGAAGCGGATCGCCTTTCCGCTTCCGTCGACGACCTCGATCTGCACGTCGGTGATCTCGCCGACGCCGCGCGGGCGCTCGTTCACGTAGCAGGTGAGCGCCGGCCACGGCACGTTCGGGTACCACGGCCAGCCGCGGCTGATGTAACGGACACCAGGCCAGCAAGAGCGCGAGGCAGGCCTGCGCATTCGCGACGGCATTCCTGTCGGAGGTGCTCGGCGGCGCCCAGCGCCATCGAAACGATTTCCATTTCTCCGTCACTACCAAGTGAGGAGATATGCGATGAAGAGCGGACGGTTACTCGTATTCGTTTTGGGATCGCTCATCGCGATATTGGCCCACGGCGAGGAGCCGATTGCGTACATTGGGCACGGATCGTTCTTCGATTTCAAGGGCAACGAGATTCAAATCACCCAGGCGTTCGTCGACAAGGCGCAGGCATGGTACCGCGCGAATCTCATGTCCGGTCTCGACGAATCCAAGAAGCGCGAGTTTGCCGAGCTCGAACAGCGTCTGCAGAAGGGCATCCGGCTGGAAGGCCAGACCCGCCTCGTTGTGCAGCAGCGCGAGCTCGAATGGCTGTTTGCCAACTCGTCCAAGCATCGGGACGATCATCGGACGCTCGGCAAGTTGCGCGCTCTGGCGTATGCCCTGACATGGCGCTTGCCCGCGGATGCGGGGGAGAAAGTCAACGAACGCCGCGAGGAATTCAAGCTCGACCCCGAGATCGTGAAACGGCTCGACGCGGCATCACTCAGAGCGGGCGGCGGCATCAAGCTGCTCTCGGCGACCGTCAATTCAGGTCAGGCGTACATCAATGAGTGCATGGCCGCGAGGGTTCCGATTCCGCCGTCCATCGGGGTGCTCGACCCGGCCGGCACCGCCGGCTGGAAGTCGCAAGGCTTCATTCCAATCCCCAACCAGTTCATCGGTCAAAACATGGGCCCCAGCCCGGCGGAAGTGCGGACGTTCAAGAGTACCTCTCCGAGCGGCATGTGCTACGCCTTGCCCCGGTATACCGACCTGTCAAAGAGCACCGTCGGGCTGGACGGCGTCATCTGCCTCAGCGAGGAAACATCGAAGGTCTGCTTCTGGGATAACCAGATGATGGGCAGCGGGTTTTCGTTCCCCGCGGGAACGCAGATCCCGATCGGAGTTCCCAACTTGGCCGTCGATTCAATGGGCCGCTATCAGGCCGGCGGATTCGAGCTGCTGGGCGGTAGCGGTGGAATCTGCACGGACTGCCACGCGGGAGAGAACCCGTACATCACTCATCCCAAGGCCGATCTCGGCGGAGGCGTCTTATGGGAGACGCTTCAGTCGGGGCAGGGGCTGCCGACCTTCGCGCCCAACCGCTACGACCCGTTGGTGGCCGCGGCTTGGCCGCAGAACCAGCTCTCGCAGGCGGCAGCGACGGTTCCCGGCGCGTGTGGAGGCTGTCACGTCAAAGGTTTCCGCGGACGATTTCCCCATCTGTCCAATGAACTGCCCGGATATTGCTTCACGGTCCTGACCAAGGCCTACCAGCAGACCATGCCGCCGCCTCCGCCGGCCACGAATCCGGGCAGCCAGGTGGCGGTGGCCCAGACTTTCAGAGATACATGGTGCAACGGTGCGCCCGACGCGACCTCTGCGGACGCAGGAGATCCGCACCTCCGGACTACGAACGGAATTCGCTATGACTTTCAATCGGCCGGAGAGTTCGTCGCGCTGAAGAATTCCGACACAGGATTCGAGCTGCAAACACGGCAGTCGCCGGTGCAGACTACCTTTACACCTCCCGCCAATGCGTACACGGGATTGGCAAGTTGCGTGAGTCTCAACACGGCAGTGGCCATGCGGATTGGCAAGCATCGCGTGACATACCAGCCACGCCCAGGCTCGGCGGGAGAAGCGAGCCAACTGGAGCTTCGCGTCGACGGCTCTCTGGTGACGGCCACCGGCCCCATCACACTGAGCGGCGGTAACACCATCACTCGCGCATCAAACGGCATTCTGAACGTCAGGGTCGCTGATGGCACCCGCGTTACTGTCACGCCTAACTTCTGGACCACCCAAGGCTATTGGTATTTGGACGTCGACGTGCGCAGCACGCCCGCGCGCGAGGGAACGATGGGACCGGTGCTCACCGGCGATTGGCTGCCTCGGGCGCCCGACGGCACGTCGTTCGGTGCAAAGCCGGTCTTGCTTCCGGACCGTCATGTGGTGTTGAACCAAAAATTCGCGAACGCATGGCGCGTCAGCAACACCACCAGTCTCTTCGACTATGCGGTCGGAACCTCGACGGCAAATTTCACTGACGTGAACTGGCCTCCGGAAAGCGGTCAGCCTTGCAGGACATCACTGCCCAGCAGGCCGCCTCTCAAGAGCATGCAGCCTGAGCTGGCGAAAACCGCCTGTCGCGATATCAAGAACGACGAGCTTCGGGCCAACTGCTTGTTCGATGTAGCTGTGATGGGCGATGCCGAAGTGGCGAGAGGTTACCTGCGTGCCGACAGATTGAAATTGAAGAGCGTGCCGCCAGCCTCCGCCAAGAAATGATGGCACCCATTGCACTCTTTCGAGTACAGGAGGGACGCGATGGAAACCTTGAATCCGAGCACTTCCGACCTGCACGCGCCGCAGCGCCGGTGGGCGGCGAGAGATTCCGTTGCAACGCTGCTGGCACGGCGGCGTCCCGCCGCCCGAGCGGAGGCGCGGCGCCGCCGGGCCATGAAGCGAATCCCGGCGTTCGTCGTCGTCGAAGCCTGCTGACGTGGCCGCTTTGCGCCGCGTCAGCTTGCCGTGCTCGAGCCGACGCGCTTTGCGCGCGGCTCAACGACGGCGAGCCAGCGCTGCTCCCGCGTTCTAGCGCTTCCACGTGATCTTGGCGTCGCGGAAGCGGATCGCCTTTCCGCT
>DATDFB010000213.1:0-17054 GCA_036522835.1 Thermoanaerobaculia bacterium
CCGAGAGTCCGCGATTTTCTGACTCGCGACGAACCTCCACCTGTTCCCCGTCGCCTGTTCCCCGTTCCCTCGCCGCCGGTCTACAAACTCTCCCGCGACTACGCCGGATATCTGAAAATCTGCGCTCTCACGACGGACGCCGCCATGCGACAGGCCGCAAAACTCAACCTCGACCGATCCCACTACGATGACCTAACCTTCGCGTGATGCTGCGACGACTCGCCGCGCTGCTGCTCCTCGCCGGATGCGCGACCGCCGTTCCGCCGCGGCTCGTGCAGAACATCAACGCCTTGACCGCCAAGGTCCCGCACGCGCTCTGGGGCATCGTCGTCGAGGACGACGCCGGCCGCCGCCTCTACGAGAAAAACGCGTCGACGCTCTTCATCCCCGCCTCCAACCGCAAGCTCTTCTCCGGCGCCACCGCCGCGAGCTGCCTCGGCTTCGAGCAGCAGCTCACCACGGACGTCTTCCTCGACGGCAACGACCTCGTGCTCCGCGGCGGCGGCGACCCGTCGTTCGGCGGCCGCTGGACCTTCGACCGCGACGCGCTCTTCGCCCCCGTCGTCGCCGCGCTGCGCGCGCGCGGCCTCGGCGCGATCGCGGGCGACGTCGTCGCCGACGTCTCCGCCTTCGACCGCATCACCCTTCCGCCGCAGTGGGAGATCGAGGACGTCGGCAGCTCGTACGCGACACCCGTCGACGCGCTGGCCTACAACGAGAACGTCGTCGGCATCGTCGTCGACGATTGCGCGCGCCCCGTCGCCGACACCGATCCGCTCTTCGTCCCCGCGGTCGCGAACATCGCCTGCGGCGACGCGCGCCCGTCGATCGCCTCGGATGCCGCGAACACGATCACGCTCACCGGCCCGACGCGCAGCCGCTTCCGCTCGATCAACTCCATCGCCAATCCCGCGCTCTACGCCGCGCAGGCGCTCGCCTCGGCGCTCGAGCACGCGGGGATCGACGTGCGCGGCACGGTTCGCGTCAACACCACGCCGCGCAGTTACACGGACCGCATCGCCTCGATCGCGTCGCCGCCGATGTGGCAGCTCCTCTCCGTCGAGATGAAGCCGTCGCAGAACCTCTACGCGGAGATGCTCTACAAGGACGCCGGCGGCGGCACGTACGACGGCGCGCGCGAGGCCGAGCGGCGCTTCCTCACGACGGAGGTCCGCATCGACCCGGCGGAGTTCCGCTTCGTCGATGGCTCGGGCGTCTCGGCGACGAACTTCGTCACGCCGGCGGCGGCGGTCAAGCTGCTGCGCTGGATGAACCACCCGGCGCGGCGCGGCGCCTGGTGGCTCATCCTGGCCACGCCGGGCGAGGAGGGGACGCTGCACCGCCGCCTCACCGAGCTCGCCCCGCGCCTGCGCGGCAAGACCGGCACGCTCACCGGCGTCAACGCCCTGAGCGCGATCGTGACGGGGACGGGCGGCGGCACGCGCTACTTCTCGATCATCCTCAACCATCACGCCGCCGGCTCGGACGATGCGCAGCGGGTGATCGACGCCATCGCGCGCGAGATCGCGGCGTTCTGACGCTACTTGCCGATCTTGGCCATCGCCGGCATGCCCGCCCACGTGCCGTACGAGAAGCAGCGCACGCACGTGAACGTGAACTCGGCGAAGCCGGTGGTCGGGTTCTCGCGCACGTCGACCTGCAGGTCGGACTGGCAGCGGTAGCAGAGGTTCTTGTCGCCGCGCTGGATGTTCTCGACCATCCCCTCGACCTGCTGGTCCTGGAACTGCACCTGGCGCGGGCGCTGCGGGATGGTGATCGTCTCGCGCCCTTTCGGACAGGTGAGGAAGATGTGATCGGCGAACGTCGTCTGCACGAAGCTCCCGGAGAACGTGGCGCCGGGATGCTTCGGGCAGGGGATGGGACGTCCGCTCCAGTACGCGCGCGCGAGCTCGCGCAGCTCGTCGATTTCCGTCGGCATGCGGCGCGGATTCTAAACGATCACCTCATTCGACCGGCAACGCTTGCCGTCAGTCGCGCTCGCGGACGTAGCAGTCGACGAGAATCTCCGGCTTGCGGTGCCCGAGCTCGACGCCCGTGGCGCGCTTGACCCAGTGCATCCCCAGCCGTTCGGCGACGCGCTTGGAGGGCTCGTTCAGCGGATCGATGATGGCCCAGACGCGCGGGTGCCGCAGCGTCTCCAGCACGTGCTTCATCGCCGCGGCGCCGAGCTCCGTCGCGTAGCCGCGGCCCCACACCTCGCGCGCCAGCCACCAGCCGATCTCGAAGTCGCCCGTCGTGCCGAGCGGCTGCATGCCGCCGAGGCCGACGAGCTTCCCCGTCGCCTTCTCGATCATCGCGCCCATGCAGACGTCGTATTCGCGCATCTGGCGCGCCTGCCGCGCGAACCACTCGTCGACTTCGGCGGGGCTGTACGGCTCGCCGCGATGCACGTAGCGCATCACCTCGGGGTCTTCCGTCAGCGCGCGAAACGCGGCGCGGTCGTCGGGATCCACCCACGGGCGGATGAGGAGGCGCTCGGTCTCGAGGCTAAACATGTGTCATTCCGAGCGCAGCGAGGAACCCCCCGCCGCAGGGGATCCTTCACCGTCTACGCGGCTCAGGATGACACGATCGAACACGCGCAGGAAATTCGCGCCGAGAATCTTCTCCACGTCGTCCTCTTTCATCCCGCGCTCGAGCAGCCGCGCCGTGAGGGCCGGCAGCGTCGCCGCCGTCTGCAGCCCGCGCGGCAGCGCCGGCACGCCGTCGAAGTCCGATCCGATGCCGACGTGCTCGACGCCCGCGACCTCGGCCGCGTGCACGATGTGATCGGCGGCGTCGTCGAGCTCCGCGACCGGGCAGCCGAGGTTGTTGAACCAGACCAGGTACTCGTCCCAGTCGGTCGAATCGTTCGGCAGCTCCTCGGTGCCGCCGAGGCCCTGCGGCTTCACGCGCTTCTGCGCGGCCATGATCACCTGGGCGACGTCGTCGCGCAGAAACGCGGAGAAGAAGTTGATCATGCAGACGCCGCCGTTCTTCGCCAGCGCCCGAAGCATCTCGTCGGTCATGTTGCGCGGATGGCGGCAGAGCGCGCGGCACGACGAGTGCGTGGCCACGACCGGGACGCGCGTCGTGTCGAGCACCTGATAAAACGCGTCGTCGCTGACGTGGGAGATGTCGACGATCATGCCGAGGTCGTTCATCGTGCGCACGACGTCGCGGCCGAAGGCGGTGAGGCCGCCGTGGCGCCCGCCGTCGCCCGAGGAGTCGCACCAGTTGTTCGTGTTCACGTGCGTGAGCGTCGTGTAGCGCGCGCCGCGCTCGTAGAGCGCGCGCAGCGTGTCGAGCGAATCCTCGATGGCGTGGCCGCCCTCGACCCCGATGAGAATCGCGGTCTTGCCGTCCGCCTTCGCGGCGCGGATGCCGGCGGCGTCGGTGCAGTGCACGAGCGCGTCGGGATGGCGCGCGGTCTCGCTGAGGATCAAGTTGATGGCGCGGTTGCAGAACGCCGCTGCACCGCGGTCCGCGTAGTACGGCGGCACGTACGCGGCGAAGAAGCTGGCCGTGATTCCGCCGGCGAGGAGCGACGGCAAGTCGACCTGCGCCTCGGGGTCGTGCTCCTCGATGTGGACGTTGTGCCGCAGCATGCGGTAGGGCGCGTCGCAGTGGCCGTCGACGATGATGGCGCGGCGGTGGACGTCAGGCACGGAAATAGTCATCGATCGCGTCGATCTCTCTCCCCAGTCGTTCGACGCCGTCGAAGATCCACTCCGCTTTCGCCAGCGCCTCGCGGCCGAAGCCGCCGCTCAGCACCGCCGCGATCGGCAGCGCCGCGCGGTGCGAGGCGAGAACGTCGTAGGGAGTGTCGCCGACGGTCATCGTCGTCTCGACGGCGGTGCCGATCTGGTCGAGCGCGGCGCGGAAGATCTCGGGCGACGGCTTGGAGAGCTCCGCGTCGTGCTTCGACGTCGATCCCTCCAAGAGCTCGCCGACGCCGAGAAGCTGCGTAGTGTACTCGACCTCGCCGGGGTTCGCGGACGAGGCCAGGGCGAGCTTGATGCCGCGGCCGCGCAGCGCTTCGAAGAGCTCCCGCACGCGCGGAAAGGGCTTCACGCGCGGCATGTACGTCTCCTTGTAAAGCTGGGAGCGGTATTTCTTCAGCGCCTCGCCGAAGCGCTGCATCTCGCGCGCGCTCAGGAGGTCGGGGACGAGGAGGTCGCCCCCCTTGCCGATCTGGCCGCGTACGACGTCGCGGTCGACGGGCTTGCCGAAGTGGGCGAAAGCCTCCACCCAGCAGTCGGCGTGGAGGTCGTTGGAATCGACGAGCGTGCCGTCGACGTCGAAGATGATGCCGCGGAGGGGCACGATTCCGAAGTAGCAAGAGCCAAACCTGGGTCAACTTCTTGACCAGTGGTATCAGATTGGACCCGTGGATTCCCATGCATTTTGGGGAAAATGGGTCAACCGTTGCCCTCCTGCATGATGGCGCCGATGGGCGAAAAAGGCGCTAACTCGAACAGTGTCAGTCGCTAAGGCGCAATGCCGGACTTCCGGCAGCCGCCTTGCTCTATGGCGGGCCCGTTGGAATCGATAAAAAGGAGGAAGTTCATGTCCATGTCGCGCCGCACGATGGTGCTCTTCGCTCTCGGTGTGTTCCTGGTTTCGGTCTCGGTCTTTGCCCAGAACGGCAATAGCAGCAACTGGCGAGTCAACGGTGACAACGGTGAGCTCGTCAAGGTCCTTCCGCCTCCGGCTGCGGTTCAGGCTCAGGAGAACCACGGCATGGGGACGCAGATCCCCACCCAGCAGAACGGCTACTCCGTGTTCAACGCCAGCTACGGCGCGGTCCCGGGCGCGATGAACGATCACGGCGGCTCCGTGATCTCGAACGCGGCGTTCTTCGCCATCTACTACAACAGCCAGCCGGCCTCGACGCTGCAGTCGGGCATCAACTCCTTCGTGAACAACTTCAGCAACTCCGATCCGGGGATGAAGGTGATCACGCAGTACAGCAAGACCGGCAACGCCATCTCGGCGGCGCTGGTCAACTCCGGCAGCTTCGTCGACAACCAGTCGACGCCGCGCCGGATCTCCGACTCGCAGATCCAGTCGTACCTCGCCACCAAGTTCAGCTCCGGCCAGGTGGCGTTCAACAACCACACGATCTACGGCGTCTACCTGCCGAACGGCACGAAGTCGACGCTCGGCTCGTCGAGCTCCTGCACCAGCTACTGCGGCTATCACAGCAGCTTCACCTACAACGGCCAGACCGCGATCTACGCCGTCTTCCCGTACAACAACTGCTCCGGCTGCTCGCTCAC
Source organism: Thermoanaerobaculia bacterium (assembly GCA_036522835.1). Classification (GTDB taxonomy): domain Bacteria; phylum Acidobacteriota; class Thermoanaerobaculia; order Gp7-AA8; family Gp7-AA8; genus DATDFB01. Next base: position 5,283 of record DATDFB010000213.1, read on the forward strand.
GGGCAAGACCGTCCTCGACATGGAGACGATCGTGACCTCGCACGAGATCCGCGAAGCGATCACCGACCCGGTGAACGCGTGGTGGGAATCGGCCTCGGGCTACGAAGCCGACGACAAGTGCGCGTGGCACAATCTCTACCAGCAGACCGGCGGCGCCTGGGTGCAGCCGGAATACTCGAACGCGCTGGCCGGCTGGCCGCGCGGCTGCGTCACCCCGTAACCCTTGCTCTGGCTCTTCCTTTTGCTCGGTGCGGCGGCGGCAACGCCGCCGCACTCGTTGCAACCCGACGAGGTCCTGGCCACCGTCGACGGTGCGGCCATCCATCGCAGCGATCTGGTGAAGTCGCTCGATGAGCGCACGCGCCAGTCGTACCAGGACGCGCTCGACGATCTCCGCGACCTCGAGCACGCCGCGGTCCGCGACTACGCCGGCCGCCAGGCCGTCGAGCGCGAGGCGAAGGAGTCGAAGACGACGACGGCGGCGGTCTACGACCGCATGCTCGCCGCCGACTACGACCGCTTCGATCCCAACCTCCGCAACCGCATCTCGCAGCAGCGCGAGCGGATCTTCGACGCGGAGCGGCAGTCGCTCGACGAGCTGATTCAGAAGCGGCTGCTCGAGCAGGCCGCGCGCGCGAAGGGGATGACGATCGAGGAGCTGAACCGCTCGATCGCCGATCGCGCGCCGCCGGTGACGAAGTCGGACGTCGACTTCATCAAGGCCTACGAAGCGAGCAAGACGCGTGTGACCGAGTCGACGCCGCCCGGCGATGCGCGCCTCGAGGCTGCGATCCGCGACGCGCGCATCGAGCAGGCGAAGGAAGCGCTCATCGCCGAGACGCGCGCGAAGGCGAAGATCGAGTCGCACCTCGCGCCGCCGCGCGTGACGCTCTCCACCGAGGGCGCGCCCGCCGTCGGGCCCGCCAACGCGCCGGTGCGCATCGTCGTCTTCACGGACTTCGAGTGCCCGTACTGCAAGGAGTCGGAGACGACGCTGAAGCGGATCGCGGCGCAGTACGGAAACCGCGTCGCCTTCTACTTCCGCAATTACCCGCTGCCGAATCACCTCTACGCCATGCCCTCCGCGATCGCCTCGGTTTGCGCGGCGGAGCAGGGCCGCTACCTCGCGTACCACGATCTCCTCTTCGCGCACGCGGAGGAATTGAAGGACGCCAACTACGGGCAATGGGCGGAGATGGCCGGCCTCGACCGCGCCAAGTTCGAGGCCTGCCGCCAGTCGCCCGAGGCGCGGAAGCGCGTCGAGGCGGATATCCGCGAGGGAGTGGGGGCGGGGGTGGCGGGGACGCCGACGTTCTTCGTGAACGGCCGCCTCGTGCGCGACGAGGCGTCGCTGCGGGCGGTGGTGGCGGAGGAAGTGGCGGCGTCAAAGTAGCTGTTCGAGCGCCTCGATGTCGGCCTTGCAGCGGTTGTAGCCGACCATTTCACCTTCCGCGAAGGTGTTGACGTAGGACGGCGGCTGCCACTCGCCCCATTGCGGACGATAGGGGACGAAGGGTGCCATGGTCTTGTGTATGAGGAGCTTGGTTTCCTCGAGCTTCTTTTTCGCTTCGTCCTTTTCGCCGCGAGCGAGGTGCAGGCGAGTGCGCTCGACGCCGGCTTCGATCTGCCAGCTAATCATCCCGCTGCGATTGGCGATCTGTTCGACTTCGGCGAGATCGTTATCGGCGCGCTTCAGGGAATCGCTTTCCAGGTCTGGCCATGTACGCCGGACGGCCGCCCGGCAGAGAAACCCATACAGCAGATAATTCTGTTCTCCGGCGTCCCGAAACAGTGCCATCGCTTTCTCTGCGTGAAACGATGCTGATTTTCCCAGCGATCGTCCTGGAGTCACCGAATTTTCCAGAAGGTACGTACGAGCCAAAGTCACATGATCGCGTGCGTAGTCCAATGAGCCTGCTATAGAGAGTTCTTTTTCGTACAGCTTCAGGGTTTCCTGAGCCTCTTCCCGGGCCTGACGGACTGTCTCGGGAGTGGGTGTCTGGAAAGAATCCAAAAGAAGCTCGCGGTAATCGAAGCCCTGAACAGAATAGAGTATCGGGTATGCGGACCGTGCCCTGTGCACTTTGAGCTGATCGTCGAATGCGGCGAGCGCCGCATCGAATGCGCCGGCCGCGTGAAGCGCCTTGCCCAAGCACGCCACGGAGAAGACGATGTCGTATTTCTCGACATCTTGCCGGTCCGAAAGCTCTATAGCCTGCGCTGCCCATCTCACGGCAGTCGAAACTTCGCCGAGCACGAGATGCACGCCACTGAGATTCAACGCGTCACCAGCAGCACGCAGCCAGCTTTCCTGCTGGATTGTCATGTCCAGCCCGACTTCCAGCAGGCGGCGTGCTTCATGAAGGCGAGCCAGAGCTTTCAGGGAGAAGCCCATGACTTCCAGAACCCACGCACGCGCGCTTTCCGACAGATGGGCTGTGGGCGTATATGAATCGTCCGACATGAATCCGCTCATTGCCTCGAGATCCATTCCGAACGCGCCGAGCTTCCGCCGGCTGTAGCCTTCACGGCCGCGCCGAATCCGCTCGTGGAAAACGTCATCCAACGCTTCTTGCCAGCGGTCGGCCTGACAGCCGTGTCGGACCGCCGCGTATAACGGCATCATCTCCTGCAACGTTTCGGGCAGTTCCGGCGCCGATTTCTTCAGTTGATCAAAAAGTCGCCCATGCGCTTCGCGGGCTGCCTCAGGAAATTGCTCAGCAAGTTGCGCTGCGTAGTGCTCACGGATCAGAGGATGTGCATCGATTGCGGTTCTGTCGTTATCGATCAGTTTCAGTTTCCGGAGCCTGGCCAGCGCGCGCTTCCACTCCACAGGCGAAAGTCCGACCAGCGGCTCGGTTAGTCCGTTGATTGCCGGCGCCGCGCGCAGAACATCGATCAGCCCCATCTCCGCCGGCCCGGTGAAGAGACCGAGCAGGCGGAGGATCGACAACATCGGCGCACCGCTCCGTTCCACCTCCGCCCGTCCCGGGTCATCTGGTGCGAGCGTGCGCCCCGAGAGCCAGCGCTCGTACGACTCGAGAATGGACGAAAGCGGATCCTGGTCGAGCAGCGCGACCTTGCCGGCGCGAGTGACGTCTCCGTCGTACACCTCGTCGAGATAGCTGCCGAGAAGCTGAAGCGAGAGCGCGTGACCACCGAGCCGGCGGGAGACGTAGGTGCGCTGCGCGTCCGTTCCGGTGACGCCGAGGCGTTGCAGCAACTCCGCGCCGGCTTTGTCGCTCAGCGCGGTCAACTCGATCTCCGGCGAAATCGTGTCGTGGCCTGCCGCAAGCTCGGGCAGTGATTCCCGCGTCGTGATGACGCAAAGCCCCGCGTTGCGCATGGACAAACCGCTGAGGAGTGTCTGCAGGGCCGGATCTTTGAGGCGGCCACCCATCATGCCGCTGGGCGGGTACTGCAACGGCTCGAGTCCGTCGAGGATCAGCAGGTTGCGCCCGGCGCCGATGAGCTCAGCCAGTCGCTCGCCTCGTGCATACGGGGACTTGATTGATTCCGGATCTGTTTCGCCGAAGAAGCGCAGCGCCTGATCGACGAATTGATCCGCGCTCGCCGCTTTGTCCTGTGTCCCCTGGCTGAAAAAGCTCCAGGCGAAGACGGCCTCGACGCTCGGCCAGTTCTCCGCTGACATCTTGTTCAGCCAGTAGCGGACGAGGTTCGTCTTTCCTTCCCCTCCGCGCGCGACAATGCTGATCACGTGCTTAGCAGGGTCGTGCCACGCCGCGTCGAGCCGCGCCATCTCCGCCTCGCGTCCGATCAGCAGCGGCCCTGCTGCCGGAAGGTGCGTGAGTTTCACCCGCGGCGCAGGCTTGGACGTGTTCCTCGGTCCCTTTTTCACGGCCGTGCCGACCGGCGGCATGATCACTTCCGGATCGTTGAGGAGCCGCCGCAGCAGCTTTTCATAGCCCGCAGGGAGAGCGTAATAGTTGTAGGGGCGCAGCCACTTCACGATGTACTGCGCGTCGGAAGAATCGAAGACAACGGGGATGAATTTCTCATTCAGCATCCCCGCTTCGTACAAATCCTGAAGAACGAGAACGCTCTCGAACTTCACGCCGGAGCGCTTCTTCTCCTTCGCTTTCTCGGCGTACCGCTTCGTGAACAAGATCAGGACTGCATCCGCGGCGTCGAGCTCTTCGTCCATCCACAGCGGCCAGCCCTGTGGCGGTCCGTCCTCGAGGTACTGATCGATGCGGCAGTCGACGCCGTCCGTGCGCAGGCGATCCGACAACGCCAGCACGCGCTCCGCGTGCTCGTCGGAGTCATGGCTATAACTGATTAAGACCCGAGGCATGGCGATGAATTGTCGCCCGAAATCCAGAAAAGCGAGCGCGTTATGATTTCTTCGTGTTCGAGTCGGTCACCCCCGACGCCGGCAATGAAGGCCTGACGAAAGCGGCGCGATTCCTCTATGCGCTTGCCATCCTGCTCACGATCTTCGCGCTGATGGATTTCGGCTTCGCTGTTCTGAACGATCATCCCCCGCCGCTGAGCCGACTTGTGATCGACTTCGTGCTTGCCGGCGCCGCCGTGATCGCCGGTCACGGTGTGGGGAAGCAGCGGCGATGGGCCCTATGGCTAGGCGTCGTCGTGGCCTTGTTCGAGCTGCCGAACTTTCCGGCCGGCACGTGCATCGGCGCGCTTCTGATCGTCTATCTCTTCCGCGCCCGGCGCGCCGGCCTCTTCACGCCCGCCTCGTAACGCCGTCGTCTCGACGGCTGGCTGCGAGGCGTCTCGCCTCGGGCGGCGGGACGCCGCCGGGCCAGCCGGCGAAGACGCCGGCGTTACGCCGCCCGCGCCATGATCTGATCGCGCGCGATGGCCGCGCGGCCGCGGATGGCGTTCCACAGCCACGGCTGGCGCGTCAGCGTGGCGATCGTCTCGCGGGCCAGGTGCATGTCGGTGAACGCCGGCGTGAGCGAGGCCGGATCGTTGAAGTTCTCGAAAAACGCGTTGGCGATCCGCTGCGCGCCCGTGTAGTTGTCGACGCGGCCGTCGCTGCCGTACTGCGCGATCAGCAGCTCCTTCGCCGGCGCGGTGATCGGCTCGAGCAAGAGATTGCTGAACGCCACGGCGTGCGCGGCGTGCTCGCGGTAGAACGCCTCGAAGCTGCACTGCATCCAGGCCGCGCCGAACGGCTTCTTCTCGTGATCGAGGATGTCGGCCACCAGTTGGCGGGCCTGCTTGATCCCGCTGTTCGCCCCCTGCGCGGCGATCGGATCGTACGAGATCGCCGTGTCGCCGAGCGCCGTCACGACGCGGCCGGAGTCGAGCCGCGCCACCGGGTTGCGCACCGCCGGCGTGACCGCGCCGGTCAGCCATCCGAGCGGATCGGCCAGCTCCATGTCGCGCACGAACGGCTCGTCCCACGGGAAGAGCTCTTTGATGACCTGCTTGACCAGCGCCACCGCCTCCTGGCCCGACTTCACGTTCGCGAAGCGGTCGATGCGCGAGCCCGGCTTCGCCTCGACGAGGATGTTCCACGAGCGGCCGTGGTCTTTGTGCCAGTAGGGGATGAAGAAGATCTCGCCGTCGGTACCGAGGAAGTCGAACTTGACCGGGAGGAGCGGGAGGTCGGGGAGGCGCTCCGGGCCGCCGGCGGCGATGATCATGGCCAGGTTGCGCTGCCGCTCGCGGTACGTGCTGCGCGACTCGTTGCGGTCGAAGAGGCGGGAGAGCTCCGCGCGGCCGGCGGCGACGATGGTCAGCTCGTGCTTGGCCGCGATCTCCTCGAGCCGGGCCACGGAGACGTTCTCGATGACGACGCGGCCGCCGCGTTGTTCGAAATCATTCAGCCAGCGGTGGCACTGCAGGCGGAGGTCGACGGCCTGGAACGGCCGCGCGGAGCGGCCGAGGAGGCGGACGAGCGGCTTGTGCAGCGTCGGGCAGAAGGTGAGGAAGACCCCTTCGCCCGGCGGCGCGACGTCGTCCCAGTGATTCAAGCCCAGCTCGCGCTCGAACGACAGCGCCATGTCGAAGCGCGCCGCCGTGCCGGTGGGCCGGCTCTCGTGCAGCCACTGCTCGGCGGTGCGGTCGGAGTAGATCGTGACTTCCTGCTGCGCGCGCTGCAGCGCGTGCGCGGCGACCAGCCCGGCCAGGCCGGAGCCGACGATGGCGATGTCTCGCATGATCTCTTGAGGTACGTCGCCGCGGCGGCGACGTTCGTCAACGCTCGGTGAATTGCGGTTACGCTTTTTCGAATGCGCGCAGTCGTCCTCACTCGTCACGGCGGTCCGGAGGTCCTCCGCATCGCGGAGGTGCCGCTGCCCGAGCCGCGCGCGGGCGAGGTGCGCGTGCGCATCCGCGCCATCGGCTTGAACTTCGCCGAGGTGCTGTCGCGCCGCGGCCTCTACGGGTGGGCGCCGGCGCTGCCCTACATCCTCGGCATGGAAGCCTTCGGCGAGCTCGATGGCCAGCCGGTCGTGGTGGGAACGCAATTCGGCACGTACGCGGAGTGGATCTGCGTGCCGCAAGCGCGCGCGATGCGCCCGCCGCGCGGCTTCACGGCCGAGGAGTGCGCGGCCTTTCCGGCCAGCTATCTGACGGCGTGGATCGGCCTGACGGAGATGGCGCGCCTGCGCCCCTCGGACACGCTGCTCGTGACGGCGGCGGCCGGGGGCCTCGGAACCGCGGCGATTCAGATCGCGACGCACCTCGGCGCGCGCGTGATCGGCGCGGCGTCCGCGTCGAAGCACGACGTCGTGCGCAAGCTCGGCGCCGAGCCGATCGGATACGAGCAGATCGCGCAGCAGAAGTTCAATGTCGCCCTGGAGCTCGTCGGCGGCGACGTCTTCCGTGCCACGACGCGCGCGGTCGCGCCGATGGGCCGCGTCGTGGTCGGCGGGGCCGCCGGGGCGTTCGGCAAGGGGGGGCGGTGGCTGGCCCGGCTTCGCGCCATCCCGAAGATCCCCCGCCTCTCGATCTTCGACATGCTCCGCCGCTCGTACGGCGTGATGAGCTTCCACGTCGGCTGGCTGCTCGACGCAGGGCTCGTCGACGGCGCCTGGGCGGACCTCGTCCGCTTCGTGGAGACGAACGAGATCCGGCCGCTCGTCGGCCCGGTCTACCGGTTCGATCAGATCGCCGAGGCGCACCGGGCGCTGGAGTCGCGGGAGACGACGGGGAAGGTCGTCGTTACGCTGTAGTTCACGTGTGCAGCAATGCTCCACGGCCTCGGAGCACGTGCTCGCACGGTGCGGAGCAATGATCCACAGTCTCGGAGCACGTGCTCGCACGGCGTGGAGCAATGATCCACAGCCTCGGAGCACGTGCACGCCGTGGCGCGACATTTGCCGCGCGCACTGACGCATTCCTTTCGCGCGCGCCTGCAAAACGGCGTGACGCGCCGCGGGCACTCGCGAGCTCCCGGGGAGTGTTTCGGAGTCTCCCGGAGCCGTTTTTCGCGGCCGCCGCGGCCGATTTCTTGGTCCGGTCGCTTTTTAGTGATGTGGGCGTTATGTTGCTTCTCCCCGGCTGGAGAGATCGCGAATCCGCCACTGGTAGAGCGATGTCCAATATTGAACATGGCGAGCCGTGACGCGATGGTCGTCAGGAGTCGCAGCATCCGGCTGCCTTCTTCAGCTTCCTTGCTCGCGTGTGGCGTCCTTCTTTAGCTCCGGCACGTCGGCAAAGCAGGCAGTGAGGCAGTCGAGCAGCTTTGCGATGGGACTCCGACTTCGCGGCGGCAAGCGAGTAGTAGGTCCACAGGCCGCTCTTCCGCGTCTCGACGAGTTGCGATCGGCGGAGGGTACGCGAGATGCCGCGAGATCGTCGGCTGCGGCATGTGGAGGATCGTCACCAGATCGCTGACGCAGACCTCGCCTTCTCGCGGGAGGTGAAGACGGTAGAGCACCGCATGACGTTCGGTCAGCCGTCCTGAACTTATTTGCCGTTGATGCTGCGCCGCCGCCCAAAATGTGCGAGACCGCATATTGACTCGCGCAAGGCCGCGTCGACGACGCTGTCCCCTGCGTCGTGGTTCCAATCAATACGGAGACTTTAATTCCCTGAAACACGGACAGCCGGTACTGGGGAGGACGAGAAATCTCGTACTTCCACCGAAGGCACTGATATCGTGTTTGAGAACGCTGAACCACGTTGAAGTCAAGCTCCGACTTCGGCGTTCAAGGTCGTCGACGCGCTGAGGCAGCGGCGTGCGCGCGCCACGTTCGCGGAATCCACTCGAGATCAAGGCTCCGAGGGCCACGTTACCCCCACTCCGGCCGAGAGCGCGTTCGGCTATCGCGGAGATCTCAGGACTCTCCGACGATGGAATGAAGCGTTCTACCATCCAGTCTTCCACCCCATCCTCAATCGTGGGCAAGTCACAGTTCCGAAGAAACACTTCTTGCACCATGACGACGCCGAAGCGATCGGCCCGGCCTTCGTCTGCTTGAGAACATGGGTCGAACCATATATGACCTAGTTCGTGCGCGACAACCCACGTAATACTCTTCCGATATTCGCGCGCGACTGTGGCGAGGGCCGCCGCCTCTATGGCTCCCACGTCTGAGCCGCCGTGAACGAGATCTCGAAGCCGTTCCGCCTTGACGCTGGGATAAAGTTGCGACGAATACGCTACGGCCTCCTGCAGCATGCGAATCATCAGGCCAGTGGTCACTGTGATCACCGGTGGCACCGCACATTGGTCGGCGAAGGCGGTCGGTTCGTCAGAAACTTCGATTTCGATCAAAGGAAGTTCGAACGGACGCGCAGCCGGCAATTGTCTTTTATTCCGATTCGCCTGGCGCGCGATATCGCTGCCACGTTGCCGCAGGAAATCTGTTAGATACGATTTCTCGCCATCTCTTAAAGCCGTTTCGTGCGCGGGCAGCCAGCTAGGCGTGAGAGTTCCGTTTTTCGGCAAACGTTCCGCACAGTCATCGTAGTTCATCCTTACCTGCACACACGTCATCAAAATAATGCACGAGGAGATCAGCACTAGGCGTTTACATCCGAATATCTGAGGCACGCCCAGACCTCTCGCCTTTGACGTGTACCAGCCTCAGGCCGGAGTTAGGACCCGGATCGACGGTCGCCAGAAAAGGGGCGGTGGCGCGACAGACTTGAAGTTGAAAGCCAGCAAAAGTGGCGTCTACTAAGTCGTTCTTACTGCATTCAACGACGATCACGTTATCGTACGCGTCAAGGCACTTGTTGCCCTCACAGTCGGCGATGAGCTTTCCAACACCGTACCGCTCGTACTTCTGCTTACTGACAGAGAACGTTACACAATTGGCCAGCAATAATAGCGCTGCGCAGCTTGCTAGCCCTTTCATCGACCGCCTCCGCTCGCCGACTTTTCCCGCATCAATTGCTCTCCACCTAAAATCGATTCAATGTTCGGAAACAGGGGCATCCGGTCTCGGGCACAATGAAAAACTTCGCGGTGCTACCGTTGTTCATCGGACCGGTGATGTAGTGATCGATGGCACTGAACCATTGAGAGGCGAGATTCTTGCCACCGCTATTGAGCTCGGCGATGCGCTGCGGAATGGGATCCCGAGTTCCTCGTTCTTCGAAGCCGCTCATACGATAAAACTCCAACGCCACCACGGCCCCGCTTCGGCCAAGCGCGCGCTCACCGATTTCTCCGATCGAGTTGGTTTGCTGAAACACGCTCGCGGTCCCTCGCTCCCTGATCCACTCGGAGACCAACTCTTCCGTGGTGGGAAGATCGCAGCTTCGCAGAAAGACCTCTTGGACCATCTCTACGCCTATTCTGTCCGCGCGGCCTTCGTCGGCATCGCCACAACGATCGAACCAGATATGGCTTTGCTCGTGAGCCAAAACCCAAACGACACCCTTTTTGTACTCCCGGGCGACCGTCGCGAGAGCGGCCAGTTCGATTAGTCCCTGCGGCGACTGGCCAAACACGAGATCGTGCAATCGTTCACGCTTCACCATCGGATACAAGCCAGCCGTATACGAAATGGCCGTGTCGAGGACGCCGCGAAGAAGGCCAGTGCTGACGGAGACGACCGAGTTGCCGTTGCATTGATCGGCATAAGCGACGGCAGCATCGTCGATTTGAATTTCGATCGTCGCTGGCCGATACGCTTCCGGTCGGTACCAGTTTCGATCCATCGCCGTGGATATCTCTTTCGAGGTGCCGATTAGGAATCGCTTGGCGAGTGTTGGATTCGACGGATGATCGCGGAGGTTGCGAGCGTGTCGCGTGATCCAGTGGTTGCTTGTCGAATCGACCGCAGCCAGTTTTGCTGCACAGTCATCCGCGTTAACATGGACGCGAACGCATCCCAGCAACGAGGAGGCGACGATTGAGGTGACGGCAACAACCCTAATGAGGGTCGCCGATGCCGATCCCAACACTGCGTCCGCTCCTTTCACCCGTCGTATGCGTGAGTTTGAAACCAGATTTCGCCCCAGGATCGACGGACTTTAGAAATGGTTCGGTCGTCGGACACACCTTGAGCTTGTATCCGGCGAATGTTGCTTCCACGCGCTGGCCGGCGCGACAGTTTGCCACAACCATGTCGTCATACGCATCGAGGCAATTCGACCCGGCACAGTCGGCGACGAAGGTGCCGACTTCGAAGCGTTCGAAACGTTGTTTCGTAAAGCCTAAGTCTATACAACCGCCAAGAAGTGCGAGTAGAACCAAGCCGGATAGTCGTCTCATGGTGGTCTCCGCGAATCCGTAGCGAGTTAAATTCACTGGCGAGACTTACCTCTCGCAATCTCTGAAGCGCTCAGATCCTGAAGTCGAATCGGCTCGCCGACCAGCCCCTGCGCTTTCGTAACGCGCCAAGCGCGATAACCGATCAAGATTGGGGCTTCGATGTTGAGAGCTTCTTTTCCTACGTACTTCTGCGATGCGGTCGGGGACAATTTCAGCTTTGCCCCCAACTCTGCGTCGAGTTTAAGCGCCCGCCCAGAGTCGTCCGCGAACTCATAGCGGACGCCCGACGCTCCGAGGACTCTGTTGATCAGAAAGTTCTCAGGGTCGAGAAGGTACGTTCGACATCTATCGTCCTGCGACAATGAAGCGAAATAGCGAATGACACTGTCACGAGTGATCCGTATGTCGTAGGGATCTGTGATCTGAATGCGAACGGTCTTGACACGGTGATCGCTGAAAGCTCCGCTCAGGTCGATGCCCTCGATTACAGAGTTCGGCAGGGAGAGTTCTACACCCCAGTCGCGTGAGAGCGTGTACTCCAGCTTCGGCAGGGCCACGACCTGTCGAGACGGAGAGACAACGTCGGCTGTCATGCAGCGAGGATCGGGAGGGTCAGGTGAGACCACGACGGATTCGGTTTTGTCCTTAAAGTCGACGATTGTGCCGACGCCATCCTTTGTACGTGGCGGAGTGAAGGACTCAAACCCGTTACGTTTCAAATAGGAGGCAAGTGGTGAAGCCGTCTCGCAACCACTCAGAACAAAAAGTGCAAGCAGACAAAATGTTCCCCGCAGCGATGCCATTCGCGCGCTCCTCTCTGGAGTTCGTAGAACTAATGCTTCGTGGATGATGTGGGGGTGAGTGTAGCGCATTTACATCCTCGGCATGGAAGCCTTCGGCGAGCTCGATGGCCAGCCGGTCGTGGTGGGAACGCAACTCGGCACGTACGCGGAGTGGATCTGCGTGCCGCAAGCGCGCGCGATGCGCCCGCCGCGCGGCTTCACGCCGGAGGAGTGCGCGGCCTTTCCGGCCAGCTATCTGACGGCGTGGATCGGCCTGACGGAGATGGCGCGCCTGCGCCCCTCGGACACGCTGCTCGTGACGGCGGC
>DATDFB010000214.1:0-2190 GCA_036522835.1 Thermoanaerobaculia bacterium
CCGGCCGCCACATTGCGCTCCTCCGCCAACGCGCGCAGGACTTTTTCGAGACTCTCCGGCGACCACTCCGCCGCGTTCTTCAGGGCCGTCACGCTCGCGGCGAGTGCTGCGTGATACCCCGTCTTGTCCTTCGCGATTTCCTTCTGCGCTTTCTCGTCGAGCTGCACGAACTTGGGGTCGAGCCGCGTCGCCACTTGCCGCGCGACATCCAGCGTAGTGCGCGAGCGCGTTTTCACCACGGCGATCGCCTTGACGACCGCGTCCTGCTTTCCATCGACACCCAGTTGCGTCAGCTCAGGTTGCACGAGCGGATACAACTCTTCGGCGGATTTTGCCGAGAGGTACTGACCGTTCATCCACTCGAGTTTCGTCGTATCGAATACGGAAGGCTTCTTAAGAATCCCCTCGAGTGAGAAGAGGTTCCGCAATTCTTCTTTGGTCAAGATCTCGCGATCGCCGCCCGGACTCCATCCAAGTAGCGCGAGGAAGTTGCGCATCGCTTCTGGGAGAATCCCCAGGTGCTGGTAGTCGCCGACGGCGGTCGCGCCGTGGCGTTTGGAGAGTTTTTTCCCGTCGGGACCGTGAATCATCGGCACGTGACCAAAAATTGGGGTCACATGTCCGAGTGCTCGATACACGGCGAGCTGCTTCGGCGTGTTGGAAATGTGATCGTCGCCACGGATCACGTGCGTCACATGCATGTCGATGTCGTCGACGACCACGGCGAAGTTGTACAGCGGCGAGCGATCCGAGCGCAGAATCACGAAATCGCGGATGTCCTCGCCCTTGAAGCTGATTCTGCCGTGGACCGCGTCGTCCCAGGCCAGCTCGCCGGGAGGGACGCGCAGCCGGATCGCGTCCTCCTCCATGTAGGCTTTGCCCTCCTTGAGCAGCTGATCGGCGACCTGCTGGTGACGGGCGAGGCGCGCGCCCTGGAAGACCGGCGCCTCGTCCCAATCGAGGCCGAGCCAGGTCAGGCCGTCGAGAATGACCTGCGTGTGTTCATCGGTGGAACGCGCTTTGTCGGTATCCTCGATGCGCAGCAGGAATTGGCCGCCCTCTTTGCGGGCGAAGAGCCAGTTGAACAGCGCCGTGCGGGCGCCGCCGACGTGCAGGTATCCGGTGGGCGATGGGGCAAAACGAACACGAGGAGGCATGGGCAATAATAACAACCATCATGAAGTCTTAGGAAAGTCTTCATGAATCAACGCGCATCGTGACTGATCCATTTCACGAGGTCCCGATGCGGCCTTCGCTTTCGCTGCTGTTCGTTGGACTGATGATGCCGGCCGTTCTGCATGCCGGCGTCCCGGACCGCGTGCGCGCTTATGAAGCGGCGTACACGTTGCACCTCTCCATTCCCAGTTTTTCGCGGCAAACCGGTCTCGCCTGCAGCGCCTGTCACACGGCGTTCCCGATGCTGACGGCGTTCGGGCGGCAGTTCAAGCTGAACGGCTATACCCTGACCGGGCTGCAGACGCTTCCGGGAGGTGAGGGCAGTCCGAACCTGAAGATCAACCTCATTCCGCCGGTTTCGACGATGCTGCAGACGTCGATCAGCCAGACGTCCAAGGCGCAGCCGGGGACGCAGAACGGCAACGTCGCATTCCCGCAGGAGCTCAGCGTCTTCTTCGGCGAGGCGATCTCGACGCGTCTCGGCACGTTCATTCAGATCACCTACGACGGCGCCGAGGGCACGATCGGGATCGACAACATCGATCTGCGGTACGCGAATCACGGCACGTTTGCATCGAAGCCGGTGCTGTACGGCTTCACGGTCAACAACAGCCCGACGGTCCAGGACGTTTGGAATTCGACGCCGGTGTGGGGATTCCCGTTCGGTTCATCGGGCGTGGCACCGACGCCGGCGGCGGCGCCCTTGATAGACGAGGGGCTGGCGCAGAGCGTCGCAGGCCTCGGCGCCTACAGTCTGTGGAACAATCATCTCTACGGTGAGCTGTCGGTGTATCGCTCCTCGCAGCAAGGTGGCGCGCATCCGCCCGACGCCAGTTCCGAAGGAATCATCAAGGGCGTGACGCCGTACTGGCGCTTCGCCTACCAGCGTCCCATCGGCTCGCAGTACCTCGAAATCGGCACGTACGGACTCTCGGCGCAGCTCTATCCGGCGGGCGTCACCGGACCGACCGATCGCTTCACGGATGTCGGTGGCGACCTGCAGCTCGAGCGTCA
>DATDFB010000215.1:0-6029 GCA_036522835.1 Thermoanaerobaculia bacterium
CATGCCACGCTGCACTACCAGGCGTGCAACGACAGCGTGTGTCTGCCGCCGAAGAGCGTCGGTGCCGATATTTCCACGAACGTGGTCGCCGCGCCGAAGGCGAGCGCCGGCTTCACGCCGCTCACCGCCGCGCCGAAGAACACGCTGCCGAAGAACAAGCTCACCGAGGTCTTCGAGGCCCATGGGCTGCCGCTCACGCTGCTCGTGCTGTTCGTCGGCGGACTGGCGCTGAACCTCACGCCGTGCGTCTTCCCCGTCATCCCCATCACCCTCGGCTTCTTCGCCATGCAGAGCGACGGCCGCCGCTCGCGCCGCTTCGCGCTCTCCGCCGCCTACGTCCTCGGCATCGTCATCATGTACGCGGCCTTGGGCGTCGCCGCGGCGATGGCCGGGAAGCTCTTCGGCGCGTGGCTGCAGTCGCCGGCGGTGCTGATCGGCTTCGCCGTGATGATGCTCGTCTTCGCCTCGTCGATGTTCGGCCTGTGGGAGTTCCGCGTGCCGCAGTTCATCGCCGTCCGTTCGCAAGGGCGGGCCGGTGTGGCCGGGGCCGCGGCGATGGGGCTCCTCGTCGGCATCGTCGCCGCGCCGTGCGTCGGCCCGGTCGTGGCGGCGCTCTTCGTCCTCGTTGCCTCGCTGGCCAAGCCGGCCATCGGCTTCCTCATGTTCGCCACGCTCGGCTTCGGCCTCGGGTTTCCGTACCTCGTCGCCCTCAACGCGCTGCCGCGTCCCGGCGAGTGGATGGTGCACGTCAAGCGGGCCATGGGCTTCGTTCTCGTGGCCATGGCCTTCTACTTCCTCCGCGCTGTCGTCGGCGAGGAAGTCTTCCGCTGGGGCGTGGCGGCGAGCCTGCTCGTCGGCGCGGTCTTTCTCTTCATCATCCGCGGCGGCGGCGCGCGCGCGCTGCGCCTGGCCTTCGCCGTCGTGCTGCTCATCGGCGGCGCCGCGTTCGCCTGGCCGCGCAACGAAGGGGCACACGTGGCCTGGCTCAATTATGACAAGCACGTCATCGCCACGGCGCAGAAGCCGGTCGTCATCGACTTCTACGCCGACTGGTGCATCCCCTGTAAGGAGCTCGACCAGAAGACGTTCAGCGACGCGGCGGTGGCGAAGGAGCTCGACCGCTTCGTGCGCGTGAAGGCGAACCTGACGAAGGCCGAAGACGCGACTGTGGTGCAGCTCACGAAGGAGTACGCGATCGTGGGCGTGCCGACGCTTGTCTTCCTCGACGGGAACGGCAAGGAAGCGCAGGCGCTGCGGCTGACCGGGTATGAGCCTCCGGCGGAGTTCCTCAGACGATTGCAGCAGGTGAAGTAACCGAGATCCGCGGCCGCATCGTCCGCGCGCATGCGCTCGCGGCGGTGCGCTTCCGCGAGGCGTTCGCCGCCGGTGACATGCGCGAGGCCGTGGCGCATCTGGAGATCCAGGCGGCGGCGCTCGTCGAGTGCGCGCAGCACACGCGCGTGCGCGGCGCGATTCGCTACGACGTCGTCGACCGGCTGGCCACGCCGTACGTCGAGCGCGGGCAGCCGGTCTTCCCGTACTTCGACGTCGAGCGCACTGCCGCCGGCGTCTTCGAATACTGGCTGATCGTCTCCGAGATCCTCGCCTCGGCGGCGTGGCACGTCACGAAGCTGATCGCCGGGCCGGGCGAGTACGACGACGCCCTGCGGCGCATGCAGTCGCCGCAGATCGTGCGCGCCATTCCGCCGCCGCTCCTCCCCTCCGCGGAGCTGCGCGACGACGGCACGGCGCTGCTCGACGTCACCGTCTACACGCGCGCCGGCGAGGAGCGCGTCGAGCGCCGCACGCTCGCCCTCGGCACTGACAACGAGTTTCGCTTCCACAACCGCGTGCTCCTCGCCGAGGGGCGCGGCGGCGTCGACGTTTGAGCCGCGGAGGCCGTTCCCGCCTAGTGCCGCGCCGTGCGCCGCCGCGGCGGCGGCACCGCGCCCGGCGTCACGATCTCCTCGTGGCTCCCGTTCGCGTTGTGCAGGTGCAGCAGCAGAATGCCCTTCGAGCCGGCGGCGGTGAACGCCGCCTTGTCGTAGACGACCGCGATCGTGTTCGACGGCGTGTCGGCGTAGCCGAACGGCATGTTCCGATCCGACGTGAACGACATCCCCGGCTTGGCCGTGTCGTACGTCAAGAGCGCCGTCTGGTCGATCGGCGTCGTGCCCGTGCCGATGCGGACGCGGTAGCTGAATGACGTCCGCGTTGCGCTCAAGCCGATGTCTGCCTTGCGCACCGGCAGCACCACCACGTTCGTATTGAAGATCACCGTGTCGGCGACTACAGGGTCGAGCACGTTGCGGAATGACGACGTGCAGTTCGTGCCCGCCGCGGTGCAGAGCGAGGCGATGTAGACGTCGCTCGGCGCGTTGTTCACGTTCGTGAAGGTGGACAGGTCCGTCGTCGTCAGGCGGAACTGCGCGGCGCCGGTATCGATGTCGATGCGGATCGGCGTCCGCACCGGCGACGTCCACGGTCCGAACGTGGCCACGGCGAAGTAGATCGTCGAGGCGTCGCTGGAGATGCCGGTGGCCTTGATGTTCTGGTGTGGTTGCAGCGCCGCGTTCGCCGTTGCCGTGCTCGAGAGCTCGAACGCGGCGACGATGGCGTTCTCGTCGTCGGTGCCGTTGCCGGTCGACAGCGGCGTCCCCTTCAGCGCGAGCTGGAACTTGCCGTTCGCGTCGGGGAACGTCGTGCTGGCCGCGCTCATCGCCGAGGCGGGCCGCGGCGCGGCGAAGACCGGCAGGCGCAGCGTCTCCTGGCCGGCGGCGGTCAGCGTCACCCATCCCGAGGCCTCGCCGAGCCAGCTCCGCGTCACGTTGGCTTGCGTCGTGGTGAGGCTGTCGTCGCGGTGATGGCGCATGGCCGCGCCGTCGAGGTCCATCGTCAGCGTGAACGTGGCGCTGCCGCTCGCCGGCACCGTGACGGAGTCCGGCACCGTGAACGTGACCCCGGGCTGCGTCACGGCCGGGTCGTACGCGACGCGGTACGTCGTGATCGTCCCGGAGCCCTGGTTCAGCACGACCACCGGCTTGTTCTTCTTTTCCTTCTCCTTGGCGACGACGTCGAATGAGCCGAACGACGCGCCGACCACGCCGGCCGTTTCGCCGGAGACCGAGATGATCGTCTTCGAGCGGGACGCGCTGGCGACGTCGATTCGCCCCGCGCCGATGCGGCCCACGGAGAAGCGGCTGCCGGTGCGGTTGGCGCCGGTGAAGAGGTCGTGCGACGCCGTGCTCATGGCCAGCGCTTTGAGTTGATCGGGCGTCCAACTGGGATTGAGCTGCTTGAGCAGCGCCATCGCGCCGGCGACGTGCGGCGCCGCCATCGACGTGCCGCTCATCGCCGTCCCGCGGAAGCCGCTCTTCGCGCGCACCGACCAGATCGACTGACCCGGCGCGGCGATCTCCGGCTTCATGCCGTTGTCGTCGATGCGCGGGCCGCGCGCGGTGAAGGTCGACAGCGTGTCGACGTTCGCCTGCGTGATGATCGGCTGCGATCCGATCTCGTCGCCGTTGAACGCCGCCGTCACGCCGCCGGCGGGGCCGCCGAGGTTCGCAAGAATCAGGTCGCCGGTGTCGCGCGGCACGAGCGTCGACGGGATGGTCGTCGCGCCGGCGATGGCGATGTCGAGCTCGTTCTTCGTGTGGCGGAGGATCACGCCGATGGCGCCGGCGCTGAAGGCGTTGCCGACGCGGACGGCCGAGCCGCAGTCGTTGTCGGTCCAGTCGAGGAGCGCGATCTTGCCGGTGATGATGTTCTTGTCCGAGGTGGGGAACGCCGAGCAGCCGCTGAGCTGCGTCACCGGGCGCGCCACCGTTCCGGTCACGGCCGGCTTGTTGAACCAGTCGAAGTTGACCGAGTGGTGGGCGACGAACGATTTCGCGATCGACGCCGGCGCGGTGATCACCAGCCCGTCCGCCGGCTCGAGTGCGTCGACCGACGAGGCCACGCTGAGGATGTGATCGCCCGTCGAGGGCTGGGCGACGATGTAGTACGTGTCGCCGTCGTTGCCCGCCGAGGCCACGACGATGCAGCCGGCCTTGGCCAGGTTGTCGGCCGCGGTGATGCTCGAGTTGCTCTTCGTGCCGAAGCCGCCGCCGAGGGACATGTTCACGACGTCCATGTGATCGGAGAAGTCGCCGTCCTTGTTCGGGTCGAGCGCCCACTCCAGCGCCTGCGGCACGAGCGCCGTCGCGCCGCTGCAGCCGAAGACGCGGATCGGGAAGAGCTTCGCTTCCGGCGCGACGCCCGGGCCGATGGAGAAAAGCGCCGGGTCGAGGGCGACGTTGAACGGTCCGGTGTAGGTGTTGCCGTCTTTCTTCACGCCGAAGCCGCCGATCGTGCCGGCGACGTGCGAGCCATGGCCCGCGCAGTCCATCGGATCGCCGTCGGGCTTCGGCGTGCGGTTGGCGACGACGCTGGAGTTCGGATCGTAGTCGTCGCCCGCGAAGTCGGTGCCGCCCGCGATTTTCTCGGTCGTCGGAAACGAGCTGCCGGTGAAGGTCTTGCCCGAGTAGTCGCCGTTGCCGCCGAAGTCTTTGTGAATGTAGTCGAGGCCCGTGTCGACGACGCCGACTTTGATGTTCTTTCCCGTCGCACCGTTCGGCGCCAGCGCGCGCCAGACCTCCGGCGCGCCGATGAGCGGCACGCTCGACGTGTTGGTCATCTGGTAGATCGGCAGCGGCTCGACGGACTTCACGCCCGGCAGCGCGCGGATGGCGTCGAGCTGCGAGGCGTCGACGTCGACGGCGATGCCGTTGAAGAGCCGCTGCATGCGGTAGAGGACGACGGCGGAGGGGATGGCGCCGACTCGCGCGGCGACGCTCTGCTGCTCCGCCTCGACGACGGCGAGCTCGTTCCGCGCCGCGGTGACGGCCGCGCGCAACGCGCTCGGGCCGGACTTGCCGGCCACGGCGGTGTTGAGATAGCTCTCGATCGCCGGCGGCGACTGGAGCTCGATCATGACGGAGACACGCTGCGGCTGCGCCAGGGCAAAGAGGAGGGCTGTGAGCATGGGAGCGCTGATGGTAACTCAGCGCCGCGCCAGGACGGTGGCCAGGACGTCGAACGATTTCAATTCGTGACCGAGAAAGTGCCGGCGGACGGAGCCGGCAAAGGCGCGGAGCTCGAAAAGAATTGGTTCGGGCGCGCGAAATTCGGCGACGGGGAGCCGCAGGAGGTCATCGAGCGCCGCCGCGACGTCGTTCGCCACGATCTCGGCCTCGGAGGTTGCGCACCACTGGCAGACGAAGCCCTGCGCCCGCGCGTCGAAGCGCAGCGGCCGCTCGAGCGGCTGGTGGCACTCGATGCAGTGCTTCGGCGTCGGCAGGATGCCGCCGAGGCGGAGCATCCAGATCTCTGCGTACGCGACGACGGCGAGCGGAGGCGCGCCGTCGAGCAGCGCCTCGGTGGTCTTGTCGAGGAGGCGATAGACGAGCTCGGACGGATCGTTCGCCTGCGCGAAGACGTCGACGGTCTCGGCGATGTACGACGCCGCGACGCTGGCGAGAAGGTTCTGCTGCGCCGGAAAGAGCGAGCGAATGAGGTCGACGGACTCGATGCGCACGACTTCGTCGGATTCTTTCTCCACGAACCCGATCCGCACCTTCGCCAGCGGCTCGAGCGAGGCCCCGAACCGCGTCCGCCCCCCGCGCGCCCCGTACGCCCACCCCTTCCGCTTGCCATGCTCCGGCGTGAGAAAGACGACGAGCTTGTCCCGCTCGCGAGCCGGGAGGGTGTGGAGGACGATGGCGTCGGTGGTTTGGGGGCGCACGGTTAGGTCGCAGGTCGCAGGGGGCGGGGCCCCCGCGCCCTGCGCTCTCCCCCCTAGAATACGCCGTGCCCACTTTCATCCATCCCGCCGAGGGGCGGCGCCGCTTCGCCGAATTCGCCCACGGTTAGGTCGCAGGGCGCAGTGGGCGGGGCGCAGATGGTTGTCTCGCTGACGCACGTGCGACAGCCAGAACACCACCTGCCCCCCGCGCCCTGCGCTCTCCCCCCTAGAATATGCCGTGACC
>DATDFB010000216.1:0-22363 GCA_036522835.1 Thermoanaerobaculia bacterium
ACGAGGCCATGGAGCGCGCCTGGAACGAGCGGCACCGCTGGCGCGAGGCCGGCGCCGCGGCGTCCGCGCGGATCCGCGCGCTCGTGCCGCGCGAGCCGGAGCGCTGCTTTGCCGCGCAGCTTGTTAAGCTGACGCAATGACGCCGATCGGCCGTGTCTCCGAGATCGCCAGGTATCCGGTGAAGTCGATGGCCGGAGTGCCGCTCGACTCCGCGCGCCTCGGGCTCCACGGCATCGACGGCGACCGACGCTTCGCGTTCCGCCGCGTCGGCGACGGCAGCGGTTTCCCGTTCCTCAGCGCCAGCCGCTTTCCCGAGCTCGTGACATATCGGCCGGCCGGACTCGAGGAGCTGCCGACGCACGTGCGAACGCCGTCCGGATCCGAGCTCGAGCTTCGCAGCGACGAATTGCGCGACGAGATCGTCCGCCGCTCCGGACACGACGTCGAGCTGATGATGTTCAAGCACGGCATCTTCGACGACGGCACGGTCTCGATCATCAGCACGACGACCGTCGACGCCATCTGCGCCGAGGCGGGCGTCAACGTCGATCGCCGGCGCATGCGCATGAACGTCGTGCTCGAGACCGACGGCCTGGCGCCGTTCGGCGAGGATGCCTGGGTCGGCGCCACGCTGGTTTTCGGCGACGCCGCCGTCAGCGTCACCGCGCGTGACGAGCGCTGCGCGATGGTCAACATCGATCCCGACACGGGAGCGCGGGACTCGCGGGTGATGAAAGCCGTCGTGCGCATGAACGGCAACTACGCCGGCGTCTACGCCACCGTCGTGCGCGCGGGCACGATCCACGTGGGAGAGACCGTTCACCTCGTCCGCGCAGCGGTGTCATCCTGAAGCCGCGAAGACGGCGAAGGACCCCCAGCCGGCGGAGCGACGTACGCCAACCGGCGGGGGATCCCTCGCTCCGCTCGGGATGACACTAAAATGCGGACACTCGTGTCCCGAAAACCGGCGTTCCTTCTCTGTCTCCTGCTGTGTCTCCTCTTGGCCAAGGGCGCGTTCGCACTCGATCCTCACCGCGCCCTCACGCAGGCGCGCCTCTCGGTCTGGACCAGCGACACCGGCCTGCCGCAGAACACGATCGAGACCATCGTCCAGACGCACGACGGGTACCTCTGGATGGGAACCGAGGAGGGGCTGGTGCGCTTCGACGGTACGCGCTTCGTCGTCAGCGACCGGCAGAATGCGCCGGCGCTCGGCAGCGCGTTCGTCTCCGCGCTCTTCGAGTCCGCCGACGGCACGCTCTGGATCGGCACGTACGGCGGCGGCCTGGCCCGCCTCCGCAACGGCCACATCGAAGCGTTCCATCCCGAACTTCTCGGATCCGACCGCATCCGCGCGATTCACGCCGCGGCGAACGGCGTGCTCTTCGTGGCCACGGCCGGCGGCGGATTGCTGCGCATCGACGGCGCCCGCGTGCGACGCTTCACGACGCGCGACGGGCTGCCGGTCGACCGCATCTGGACGGTGATCGGCGACGGCGCGGACGGCTTCTGGGTGGCGACGCACGGCGGCGGCGTGGTGCGCTGGCGCGGCGGCCGCGTGGAGCAGCGCATCACCGCGCACGAAGGGCTGCCCAATGATTACGCGCGCGCGCTGTTGCGCGATGCGGACGGCACGCTCTGGATCGGCACGGACGGCGGCGGCCTCGCCGAATGGCGCAACGGCGCGGTCGCGCGCCTCCTGACAACGAAGGACGGGCTGCCGAGCAATCTGATTCGCGCGCTCCGCCGCGACCGCGACGGCAGCCTCTGGATCGCCACCGACGCCGGTCTGGCGCGATGGCGCGGCGCGGGCGTGGAGGTGCTGACGGCCGCGGACGGGTTGCCGAGCTCCATCGTCCGGACGCTGATCGAAGACCGCGAGGGATCGCTGTGGATCGGCACGACGGGCGGCCTCGTGCGGCTCAACGACACGCGCTTCCTTCCCTTCACGCGCAAGGAAGGGCTGACCGCCGACGGCGCGCGCGCGATTCTCGAGGACCGCGACGCAAGGATGTGGGTCGGGACCGACGGCGGAGGACTCTGCCGCGTCCTGCCGGCGCCGGTGCGCTGCGTCACCAGGGCCGATGGGCTGCCGCACGACGTGATCTACGCGCTCGCCGAGAGCACCGACGGAAGCCTCTGGATCGGCACGGACGGCGCCGGCGTGGTGCGCCTGCGCGGCGGATCGTTCGCCGAACGCATCGATGCGCATTCGGGCCTCCTGAACGACCGCGTGCGCGCGCTCGTCGAAACACCGGACGGAACGCTGTGGGTCAGCACCACCGGCGGCCTGGCGCGCGTGCGCGACGGGAAAGCGATGAACGTGAGCGGCCTCGCCGGCCGCCAGCTCCGCCCGCTGCTGGCGTTGCCCGACGGCACTCTCCTCGTCGGCACCGACGGCGCCGGCCTCTGGCGCGTGCCGGCCGACGGAAGCGGCGCCACGCAGATGGCCACGGCCGGCAAAGGCCTCCGCAGCGACCGCGTCTTCAGCCTCGCATTCGACGCCGCCGGCGGCGCGGTGTGGGTGGGGACCTCGGGCGGCGGTCTCACCCATCTCGATCTCGCCTCCGGCGCGACGCACACACTGACGCGCCGCGACGGACTGCACGACGACGTCGTTTTTTCGCTGGTCGACGACGGCACCGACCTCTGGATGACGAGCAACCGCGGCCTCTATCGCGTCGGCCGCGACCGCGTTCTCGAGGCGATGCACGGAAAGCCGGCCGATCTCTCCGGCACGCTCTACGGCTCGTCGGACGGCATGCCTTCGGCCGAGTGCAACGCGGCGTCGCCCGCGGCCATCCGCGCGCGGGACGGACGGCTCTGGATCGCCACCGCGCGCGGCGTGGCCGTGGCCGATCCGCGCGTCAACGTGCGCAACATGGTTCCGCCCGTCGTGCACATCGAGTCGGTGCTGATCGACGGCAACCTCGCGCCGGGCGTCCCGCCGCGCGTTCCCGCCGGCGCGCAGCGGCTCGACGTGCACTACACCGCGCTGAGCCTCCGCGCGCCGGAGCGCGTGACGTTCCGCTACCGGCTCGACGGCTTCGACCATCGCTGGATCGACGTCGGCACGAATCGCGTCGCGCACTACACGCGGCTCGCGCCGGGCCGCTACACGTTTCACGTCATGGCCACGAACGAAGACGGCGTCCCGAGCGTGGCCGAGGCGCGGATGGCGCTGAGCGTCGCGCCGCGATGGTTCGAGACGTGGTGGGCGCGCCTTCTGGCCATCGCCGCGTTCGCCGCCGTGGTGTGGGCGGGCGTACGGCTGCGGGTGGCCGCGCGCGTCCAGCGCCTCGCCCAGCAACTCGAAGACGCGAACCGGCAGCTCGCGGCGGCGAACGAGCGCCTGCGCGCGCTGTCATACATCGACGGATTGACGGGCGTGGCGAACCGGCGGCGCTTCGACGAAGCGCTCGACGAAGCGTGCAAGACGGCGCGGCAGAGCGGCGCGCCGCTCTCGCTCGCGCTCATCGACCTCGATCGCTTCAAGGAGCTCAACGACACGCAGGGCCATCAGAACGGCGACGACGCGCTGCGCGCCGTGGCGGCGCTGCTCGCGGAACGGGCCCGCGCGCGCGGCGAACTGGTGGCGCGCTTCGGCGGCGAGGAGTTCGCGTGGCTGCTCCCCGGCGTGCCGCTGGAGCTGGCCAAGGAGGAGGCGGAGTCGTTCCGGCTGAGCGTCCGCGGCGCCGGCATCCGCCACGACAGCGTACCCGCCGGCGTCGTCACCGCAAGCCTCGGCGTCGCCGCCAGCAGCGGCCCGTCCCTTCTGCCACCGGCGCTGGTCGCCGCCGCCGATACGGCGCTCTATCGCGCGAAGGCGGGCGGTCGGGATCGGGTGGAGGCGGTGACGGTATAGTCGCGGTCATGAAAGCGATTCTGCTCGTCCTTACGATCCTGACGGCCGCGGCGCCGGCGTTCGATCCCGAGCTCGCGAAGAAGCTCGGCGCCGACGAGCGCGGCATGAAGATGTACGTCCTCTGCATCCTCAAGACCGGCCCGAAAGACGCCGAGATCAAAGGCGAGCAACGCAACGAGATCTTCGCCGGCCACTTCGCGAACATCGGCCGGCTCGCGGACGAGGGGAAGCTCGCCGTGGCCGGCCCGTTCGGCAAGAACGACAAGGCCTGGCGCGGCCTCTACATCTTCAACGTCGCCACGGTCGAAGAGGCGGAGAAACTGGTCGTGCTCGATCCGGCCGTGAAGGCCGGCATCTTCGTTCCCGAGCTGACGCCGTGGTACGGCACGGCGGCGATGATGGTGGTCAACGAGACGCACAAGCGGATCGAGCCGCCGAAGAAGTAATCCCTCGAAATGCGGGATCGACGGACTCCCGTCAATTCATGGTGACGTCATCGTGACATGGCGCGCTGTCCCTCGGTGCGGACGTTCGGCGCGCGAAACCGCCGCAAATCACCGCCGTAATCGTGGCAATGCCCTCGCATTACGCGCGGCGGCCTCACGAGACGACTGCCCGAGCTCAGAGGCCATAAGGAGAATCATCCATGCGTCGTGTCCTCATGATCCTCGTCGCCCTGGCATTGCCCGCATCTGGTTTCGCGCAGTCCAACGCCTTCGCCGTTTTCGGCAACCACACCTCGTTCAGCTCCACCTCCGCCACCGATCCCGTCGAAGACGTCACGATCCATATCAAGTTCGATTCGAAAACCGGCTACGGCGTCAGCTATGACCGCTTCCTCTCGCCGAACCTTTCCGTGCAATTTCTTGGGCAGCGCCTCCGCGCCGACGCGCGCGCCGTGGTCTCGGGCGGCGGCATCTCGATCGGCGCCGACCTTGGCTCGCTCGATCTCAATCAGTTCGACGCCGCGCTGCACTGGCACTTCGGCTCGGGCAACATCCGGCCGTACATCGGCGGCGGCATCGGCTCGATTCAGGGCGCGAAGCTGCGCGTTCCGGCCGAATTTGCGGGCGAGAGCGACGAGACGGTGAAGTTCGACAACAAGGTCACGTGGGTCGCCGACGCGGGCGTCGACTGGCGCGTGTCGCCGAAAGGATCGGTCATCTTCACGTTGAAGTACATGCCGTACTCGACGGGCGTCGACGCCGAGCCGGGCGATCCGATCCAGCGGCTGAAGCTCGATCCGCTGACGTACGCCGCCGGCTTCCAATGGCGCTTCTGATTCAGCGCCACTCGACGAAGGACCGATCGAGCTCGCGCACCGACGCGCATCCGAGCAGCTTCAGCGTGCGGATCACGTCGGTGCGCAGGATCTCGATGGCGCGGGCCACGCCCTCCCCGCCCGCCGCGCCCAAACCGTAGGCGTAGGCGCGGCCGATCAGCACGGCGCGCGCGCCGAGGGCGACGGCTTTGACGACGTCGCCGCCGCGGCGGATGCCGCCGTCGAGCAGCACGTCGATTCGATCGCCGACGGCCTCGATCACCTCGGGGAGCACGCGCAGCGTCGGCGCGACACCGTCGAGCTGGCGGCCGCCGTGATTCGAGACGACGACGGCGGCGCAGCCGTGGTCGACGGCCTTGCGCGCGTCGTCCGCGGTGTGCACCCCCTTGGCGATGATCGGGCCGGGCCACGCTTCGCGGATCCAGGCGAAGTCGGCCCACGACACCATGGCCTGCTCGAGCGCGTCGCCGACGTCCGCGTACGGCATCGGGCCGTCCTGCAGCACGATGTTCGGGAACTTCATCAGGCCGCCGTCGCGCAGGTAGGCGGCGAGCCAGCGCGGGCGGGCCAGGAACTGCCAGACGTACGGGAACATCGCGAAGGGGGCGCCCGAGACGAGCTCTTTCACGCCGTTGCGGACGTCGCGCTCGCGCATGCCGGCCACGGGCGTGTCGATGGTGACGACGAGCGCGGCGCAGCCGCAGCCCTTGGCGCGCTCGATGGCGGCGGTGGCGACGTCGCGGCCGCCGATGATGTAGAGCTGATACCAGAGCGGCCCGCGCGTGGCCGCCTTGACGTCGCGCACGGCGCAGCCCGAGAGCGTGGAGAGCGTGTAGATCGTCCCCGCCTCCCCCGCCGCGCGCGCCGCGGCTTCTTCGCCGCGCGGGTAGAACATGCGCGAGCTGCCGACCGGCGCGAGGATGAACGGCAGCTCGATGGCCTGCCCGAGCACAGTCGTGCGGAGGTCGCACTGCGGCGTGGCCACGGCGGAGCGGGGAAGGAAGCGCACGTCGTCGAACACGCGCGCGTTCTCGCGCATCGTCCACTCCGCCTCGGCGCCGCCGTCGATGTAGTCGAAGACCGCGCGCGGGAGGCGGCGCTTGGCGGCGCGGCGGAGGTCTTCGACGTTGACGAATTTCATTGGTGTTTCGGATGATCGCGGAAAAACGCCCACATCGTGCTCGAGGCGTCGATGCTGCTCGCCGTCGGGCCGGTGAACCATTCCGGCAGCGGCTCGCCGCCTGGCCAGGTGTGGCCGCCGCCACGAATCGTGTAGAGCACGACGTCGGCGCCGCCGGCGCAGCGCGTGTATTCGCGGCGCGTGACGTCATTCGCGATCCGCGACTCGACCGGCTGCGGCGCGCAGCGGTTTCGCCGCGCCCAATTCGCCGTCCACTTCGGCACGGGCGGAAACGGCGCCGGCGCGACCCACGACTGGCCGCCGTCGTAGAGCGCCATTCGATCCTCGGTGCCGTGGAAGGCGATCATCGGCACGGCGCGGCGATCGCTGCACCAGCTCCACGGCAGCGTCTGCGCGGCGCCGACCATGCCGACCGCGGCGATGCGGTCGGACAGCATGCACGAGAGCACGAAGGCCATGCCGCCGCCGTTCGAAAAACCGTTCGCGTAGATGCGGTTGCGGTCGACGTCGTACGACGCGGCGATCGTGTCGATCAAATCGGAGATGAAACGGACGTCGCGGGCATCGCGCCAGACGCGCGGGCCGCCGCGGTCGAGCCCCGAGGGGTAGACGACGAGGAAGCCTTCGCGGTCGGCGACGCGGTTCCAGCGGCTCAGATTCATCTGCTGCACTGGCCAGCCGCCCGCGCCGTGCATGCTGATGACGAGCGGCGCCGGCTTCGTGCGGTCATGGCTGCGCGGGACGTAGAGCTCGTACTTGCGCGTCTCGCCCGCCGAGACGAGCGTGCCGTGCGGGCGGTTGTGCGCGTAGAACGAGACGGCCTCGAACGCGGCCACGATGGCCGGCACGCTGAGAATCATCGCCAGCAGCCTCTTCATCGATGGCGGTTCCAGTCGAGCGCCAGCGGCGCAGCGACGAGACGCGCCAGCGGCACCGCCAGCATGGCCACGAGCACGAGAAAGTACGCGCGAAAGAGCAGTGTCGGCACGATCCAGGCGAGGAGCGCGGAGAACGCGAGCACGAGCGCGTCCCAAGAGATCGCGCCTAGGAGGAGCGTGCGGCGGCGCATGAGCCCGCGGCTGTGCAGCCGGCCCGCGATCCAGACCGCGGCGGCGATCTTCACGCAGACCATCACCGCGGCGATCCATGGGAAGGCGTTCCACAGCGTGGCCATGGCGTTGCGGTTCTGGATGAGCCAGTGCCCGGCCGGCAGGGCCACGGAGATCAACGCCAGCGTGGCGAAGAGGCTCGTCTTCACGAGCCATTCACGGCCGCTCATGCCGATGTAGAGGCTCTGCACGAGCTGCTTCCACGTCGATGCCATGAGCAGCAACAGCGCGAGAAGGGCCAGGGCGATGGTACGCGGCAGGCCGAAGATGCGGATCGTGTCGTTCGCCCAGCCCGCGACGATCGGCATCGTGCCGCTGAGCTCGAGCGCGATCGGGATGGCGACCAGGACGAGACTCCAGGCGATGACCGTGCTCCACAACGCGATCTTCAACTTCGCGCCGATGAGCGCCGCGCTCGTCATCGGCCGCGCGGCGAGGAACGGCGTCACGCGGCCGCTCACCGTCGCGGCGACGAACGTTGCCATCACCGGCGGCGCGAGCAGGGCGGCGGCGAGGATCTCGAAGATGATGCTCGGCGCCTCGTGAAACGCGAATAGCAACAAGAGATCGAGCGGCAGGACGATCGCCACCATCGCCGGCAGCGCACGCCCGTGCTGCCGCCACTCGAGCCACGCCTGCGCGCGTGCCGGCGATGTGGAGTGCGCCGGCCGTGCCGGCGCTGTCAGAGCGGCGGCATGGCCGCCGCACTCCACAACGGCACCATGGCGCGCCCGGGCCACCGCGTAGCGGGCCATCAGATACGCGAGCGGCACCTGCGGCGCGACGAACGCCAGCATTACGGGCTCCGGCGTTTTCTTTTCGAGCGCGATGAGCACGATCGTGTCGATCGTTCCGAGCCACAGCATCGTCACGGCGACGCGCAGTCCCGGCAGCGGATACGGCATCCACGTCAGCGCCTGCGTCCACGCCAGAAGCGACACCGCCAGGAGCGCCGGCCAAAAGACCGGCACCACCGCGTCCGAGGGCCAGATGGCCAGGAATCGCGTGGCCAGCCAGAGCGCCGCCATCGCCGCCGCGCCGTAGAGCATCGGCCACCCGGCGAGCGCCGCCGTCGTCACCGGCAGCGTGAACAGGCGCGCCGGATACATCGACTGCCGCGCGGCGATGTCGCCGGAGAGGCCGAAGCTGAACACGCCGAGGAAGTAGAGGAACGTCGCCGTCAGCGGGACGACCACGACGAGCGCAAAGGTCTGCTCGCTTTTGAAATCGACCGGATGGCCGACGACGATCTTGACCGCCGCGAGCACGGCCAGATAGACGAGCAGCGCCAGCAATCCCCAGCGATGCCGCCGGCGAAACTCCCAGGCGATGGCGGCGGCGGGCGAGCGCATGGTCAGGCCGCCCCGACGTGCGCGACGAAGATCTCGTCGAGCGAACGGTCGCCGTGCGACGCCTTCAGCTCGCGCAGCGGCGCGCTGAGCGCGATCGCGCCGCGGCGGATCATCGTCACGTGATCGGCGACCTGCTCGACTTCGTCCAACAGATGCGACGAAAAGAGAACGGTGCGCCCTTCGTCGGCGATCGTGCGCAGAATCGCGCCGAGGATGTCGCGGCGGACGATCGGATCGAGTCCCGACGACGGCTCGTCGAGCACGAGAAGCTCCGGCCGGTACGCCAGCGCCACGAGCAGTCCCGCGCGCGCTTTTTGTCCCTTCGACAGCGTCTTGATCTTCGCCGCCGGGTCGAGCGCGAACGTCTGCCGCAGCTCCTCCGCGTACGCGTCGTCCCAGCCGGGATAGAACGCGCGCGAGTAGCGAATGAGCTCGTCGACGCGCATCCATCCCGGCAGATCGTTCTCCTCCGACAGGTAGCCGATGCGCGAGAGCACGCCGACCGGATCGGCGACCGGGTCGCGCCCGAAGACGCGCACCGAGCCGCTTTCCGCGCGCAAGAGGCCGAGGATGTGGCGGATGAGCGTGGTCTTGCCGGCGCCGTTCGCGCCGACGAGGCCGTAGACGCCGCCGCGCGGCACGTGGAGCGTGACCGAGGCGAGCGCGGTCGTCGCACCGAAGCGGCGCGTCAGCTCCGACACGGCAATGACCGGCTCGTTCACGGCGATGCGGACGATTATCGGATACTTGCGCCCATGCGACGCCTTCTCTGTCTCGCCCTCCTCCTCTCCGCGTGCGCCACGACGCAGCCGCGCTACGACACGGTGATCCGCAACGTCGAGATCTACGACGGCAGCGGCGCCGCGGCGCGGCACGGCGACGTGGCCATCAGCGGCGACCGCATCGCGGCGGTCGGCGTCGTCGACGGGAGCGGCAAGACCGAGATCGACGGCCACGGCCTCGCCGCCGCGCCGGGCTTCATCAACGTCATGAGCCAGTCGACGGAGTCGCTCATCGCCGACGGCCGCGGCATGTCCGACGTGAAGCAGGGCGTGACGACGGAGATCCTCGGCGAGGGCGAATCCGCCGGACCGCTTTCGCCGGCGATGAAGAAGGAAGCGGTCGAGTACCAGACGGACATCAAATACGACGTGGAGTGGACGACGCTCGGCGAGTACCTGCAATGGCTGACGCGCCGCGGCGTCTCCGTGAACGTCGGCTCGTTCCTCGGCGCGGCCACGCCGCGCGTCTACGTGATGGGACGCGAGAATCGCGCGCCGACGGCCGAAGAGCTCGAGCGGATGCGCGCGGTGGTGCGGCAGGCGATGGACGACGGCGCGTTCGGCATCGCCTCGGCGCTGATCTACGCGCCGGACAACTACGCGACGACGGAGGAGCTCATTGAGCTCTGCAAGGCAGCGAAGCCGTACGGCGGCATGTACATCTCGCACATGCGCAGCGAAGGGAATCGCCTGCTCGAAGGCGTGGATGAGCTGATCACGATCGCGCGCGAGGCCGGCGTTCCCGCGGAGATCTACCACCTCAAGGCCGCAGGCCGCGCGAACTGGCCGAAGATGGACGCGGTGATCGAGCGCGTGAACGCGGCGCGCGCCAGCGGGCTGCGCATCACCGCCGACATGTACACGTACACCGCCGGCGCGACGGGCCTCGACGCGGCCATGCCGCCGTGGGTGCAGGCCGGCGGCTACGAAGCGTGGCGCAAGCGGCTGATGGATCCGGCGACGCGCGCGAAGGTGATCGCGGAGATGCGCGACCCGAACGTGCCGTGGGAGAGCCTGCTGCGCCTCGCCGGCAGCGCGGAGAACGTGCTGTTCATCGGCTTCAAGAACGAGACGCTGAAGCCGCTGACCGGCAAGACGCTGGCCGAGGTGGCGCAGATGCGCGGCGTGTCGCCGGAGGACGCGGCGATCGATCTCGTGATCGAGGACGGCAGCCGCGTGTCGACGATTTACTTTCTGATGACCGCGGACAACCTGCGCAAGCAGATCCGGCAGCCTTGGGTCTCCTTCGGCTCCGACGCCAAGGCGTCCGCGCCGGAGGGGGTGTTCCTGAAGGCGAGCGCCCACCCGCGCGCCTACGGCAACTTCGCCAACCTGCTCGGCAAGTACGTGCGGGAGGAGAAGGTGATCCCGCTCGCCGAGGCGATTCGGCGCATGACGTCCCTCCCCGCGCAGAACCTCGGCATCGCCGATCGCGGAATGTTGCGCCCCGGCGCCTTCGCCGACATCGTGCTCTTCGACCCCGCCACGATCGCCGCGCACGCGACGTACGAGAAGCCGCTGCAATACGCGACGGGCGTGGCGCACGTGTGGGTGAACGGAGTGCAGATCCTGCGCGACGGCGAGCACACGGGGGCGAAGCCGGGGCGGGTAGTTCGGAGGGGGAAGGGTTGAGGAATTAGAGTGCACCTGCACCCTTTACTGCGCCATCCGATCCGCCAGCCCGCCCAGCGCCTGGCTCACCCCCGCCGCGATCGCCGCGGCGTCGAGCGACGGCACGTTCACCACGATCCGGTCGTGGTGCGCAACGTTCTGCACGATCCAGCGCGCGTCGAGCACCACGGTGCGGTCGGCATGCGCGGCGAGCTCCTCGAAGGAGACGCTCACCGCGCGGGCGGTGGCGGGGCGGGGCTCGCCGGGGACGATCACCATGCCCACCGGGAGGCGCGCGGCGAGGTCGAAGGCGAGCGTGTGGAGGACGAGATCGCGGAAGGGCGCGGACCACTGCTCGTTGGCGCGGACTTCGAGACGATTGTCGGGCTGGCGGACGACGAGCTCGCGGCGGTCGACGCCCGGCGGCAGTTCCACGTTGTCGATGCCGATGGGAAGTCCGGCCGCCGCGACCGTGGCGCCGGCGACGCGGTCGAGCGAGTAGAGCTTCGGCGGCGCCGATTTGGAGAAAAAGCCGCAGCCCGTCAGGAAGAGCACAAAGAAGAGACGCCTCATTTCCCTCTTCCTTTCAGAAGTGCGTCGGGGTTCTCCTCGAGGTAGTTCGCCAGCGTCCGCACCGCCAGCGCGGCCTTCGTCAGCTCCTCGATGAGCGCGCTCAGGTCGTAGCTCTGCCGCGGCGCCGTGCCGAGGAGCTGCGTGGCGCGCTGCGCCGCCGTCTCCGCCGATGCCGCGGCGTTGCGGAGACTCTGCGCGATCGGCTCGATGTTCTCCGACGCCTTGCGGATGTTCGACGTGATCGGCCCGATGTTCTCGCGCGCCGTCTTCGTGATCTGCTCCACGTCCGCGAGCGAGCGGTTCACGCGCTGGATGCTGTCGCTGAGATCCTTGTCGTGCACCATCGTGTCGATGCGCGCGGCCGTGCTGCGCAGATGACCGGCGATCTCCTCGATCGGCAGGTTGCGGATGCGCGCGGCGATATCGTTGACCGCGCCGAGGGCCCCTTCGATGCCGCTGCCCGATTGCGAGGCGGGGATGATCGGCGGATCGTGCTCGACGACGAGCCGCGCCGTGCCCGGGCGGCCGGCCATCTCCAGCCCGACGCCGCTCGCGCCCGGAAGCACCAGCGACGTCGCCAGCGTCGCGCGCAGCCCCTTCTGCACGAGCTTCGCGAGCACGTCGTTCATCGTGGCGCGCAGATCGGCCGCCGTGGTCATGTCATTCACCGGAATCTCGAGCTTGCGCGGATCGATCTCGATCGTCACCGGCGTCTCCAGCGTCGCCGTGGCCGGGAGGTAACGCAGGCGCACGTCGCGCACGCGCCCGACCTGCACGCCTTTGAGCTGCACCGCGGTGCCGGCGACGAGGCCGCGCACCGGGCCGGGGAAGTACGTCACGTAGGTGAGCTGCGGTCCGTCGCTCCACGCCTCCGCCGCCGCCTGCGATTCGTACAACTTGAACCGCGTCCCGTCCGCAACCGGCGCCCCCCCGAGCACCTCGGGTGTCGAGAACGCCACGGGCGCCGACAGCAGCGACGCCAATCCTCCCCCGCCGCCCATCGACAACCCCGCGCCGGAGAACTGCACGTTCAGTCCGCCCGCGCGCCAGAAGCGCGTCGACTGCCGCACCTGATTGGCGAAGCGCTGCACGATGAACACGTAGACGGTGCTCACGCCGCGCTTTTCGTCGTACTGCGTGCCGAGGACGCGGCCGACGCGCATCCCGCCGAGCTCCACCGGCGTCCCGCTCGCAACCGAGCCGACGCCCTGCCCTTCGAGAATCACCGTCTTTCCCGCCTCGGGTGCCGCGAGCACGGGCGCGTATTCTTGACCGACGAACTCGCGCGTCTCGTCGCCGTCGCCGGGCGAGATGCCGACGTACGTCCCGGAAAGCAGTCCGCCGAGGCCGCCGCTCTCCAAGCCCGGCTCGACGATCCAGAAGCGCGTGTTCTTGCGCAGCGCGTGGTTCATCGACGCGTCCATGGCGATGCGCACGACGACTTGGCCGAGGTTCTCGTCGATCGTGATCTTCTGCACCGTTCCAACCTTCGCGCCGCGGAACCGCACCGGGCTATAGCGGTCGAGCCCGCGCGCCTCGGCGAAGCGGACGGTGATGTCGCCGCCGCCGAAGAAGCCGTAGCGGACGACCAGCCATCCGGCGATGAACACCGCCACCGCCGGCACAACCCACACCCACGGCGACCACTTGGCGATGTGGACCTTCGCCTCCGCCGCCGGCTTGCGCCGCTCGCGCTCGTGCTGGTCGTACTCGCTCATGTCCGCAACTCTCCGGCGTTCATCCACATCAGCCGCGGCTCGAAGAAGCGCACGGCCAGCATCAGCAGGGCGATGATGGCAAAGAGCGGCGTGGCGCCGGGGCCGGCCACGATGTCGTCGATGCCGCGGTACTTCACGATCGGCGCGGCGATCGCGGCGATGAACGGCAGGATCATCGGCCAGCGCACGAGGCGGTGCAGGACGCGGTAGACGCGCGTGCGGGTGACCAGGCCGCGCGTCGCCGGAAAGCGCACGCGCAGCAGCAGCCAGATCAGCCCCACGGTTACGAGCGCAGGGATGACTACGCCGGCGAAGAGCACGACGACGCCGAATTGCCAGTACCCGCGGTCGGCGAGGAGTTGCACCGTGCCGAGCACCGTGTGCTCGAGAACGCCCGTGATCTGGTCGTTGACCATGATCGCGGCGGAGTACGCGGGGAGCGCCAGCGGGATGGCCGCGGCCACGGCGCCGGCGGAGGGGGCGAAGCGCGGAGCGACGTTGCGGTCGAGACGGCTGCCGCATCGCGGGCAGGGATCGCCGGCGCGGCGGTAGTCGACTGCCATCTCGCAGACGTCGCACGACGGCAGGCGGCGGTCGGGGAGCTCGTCGAGGTCGGGGAGGATCTCGTTCCAGACTTTGCGGCGGTCGAGAGCGCGGTCGCCGATGAAGGCGAGCACCGCCACGGCGATGTAGAAGACCGCGCCGGCGCGCACCGTGACTTCGGCCGGGATCCCGGCGCGGAGGTAGGCGACGATGCCGGCGATGACGACGACGTCGGTCATGCTCCACATCCGCAGCTCTTCGCTCCAGCGGAACATCCGCCCCCGCTGCCACAGCCGAAAGCCGAGCATCAGAGATCCGAGAACGACGAGCTGGAAGAGCGCGCGGAGCGCGGGGAAGAGAAACGCGAAGAAGAAGAAGCCGAAGGCGAAGGGGAACCACACTTCGCTGTAGATGACGGGGACGCTGGAGACGAGGCGGCTCTCCTGGAAGACGAGCTGTTTGATGGTGGAGTCCATGAGCGGCAGGAGAAAGGCGGGAGGGAGGAGGAAGAGCCGGAGCGCCGCGCAGGCGAGGGTAAGGCCGTAACCGCCGCGCGAGTGGCGCAGGAGCTCGCGGTCGCAGCGGTGGCACTCCGCCGCGCCGCCCGGAGGAACGGGCGGGATGAACTGCATCTCGCCGCAATCGGCACACGTGATGGTCATGCGGGCCAAGCGGGCTGGTGCAAGAGGCGTACAAGGGGCGGGTGACAGGTAACGGGTGACAGGTGACAGGTGACAGGTGACAGGTGACAGGTGACAGGTGACAGGTCGCGACGGTCTCCACCTGTGACCCGTCACCTGTGACCTGTGACCCGTCATCTCTTGACAAACCCCACTTAACCACCTAGTTTATTAACCGAACAGTTAAATGACTGACGACCAACTCAGCAATACCTTCGCCGCCCTCGCCGATCCCACCCGGCGGGCCATCCTGGCGCGTCTTGCGGTCGGCGAGGCTCCCGTCACCGCGCTCGCCGAGCCGTTCGACATGAGCCTCCCGGCCATCTCCAAGCATCTCAAGGTCCTGGAGCGCGCGGGGCTCATCGCCCGCGGCCGCGACGCGCAGTGGCGGCCGTGCCGTCTCGAGCCGGCGCCGCTCAAGGAAGCAGCCGACTGGATCGGCCACTACAAGAAATTCTGGGAAGAAAGCTTCGATCGCCTGGACGAGTACCTGCGCGAGCTGAAGAAGAAAGAAAAGGAGACGAAACATGGCCGTGGCAAACGCAGCACAAAATGAGATCGCCGCAACGCGCGTCTTCGACGCGCCGCGCGAGCTCGTCTGGCGGATGTGGACCGACCCGAGGCACGTCGTCCGCTGGTGGGGGCCGAACGGATTCACGAACACGATCCAGGAGATGGACGTGCGCCCCGGCGGCACGTGGCGTTTCGTCATGCACGGCCCCGACGGTACCGACTACCAGAACAAGGTCGTCTACAAGGAAGTGGTCCGGCCCTCGCGCCTCAGCTACACGCACGTGAGCGGGCCGGTCTTCGACGCCTTCATCGACTTCGTCGACCTTGGCGGCAAAACCGAAGTCAGCATGCGCATGGTCTTCGAGTCCGCCGAGCTGCGGAACCGCGTCGTCGAACAGTTCGGCGCGATCGAAGGGCTCAACCAGACGCTCGGCCACCTCACGGAGATGCTCGAGCGCAGCCTGGTCATGACGCGCACGTTCGACGCGCCGCGCGCGCTCGTCTTCCGGGCCTGGACCGATCCGTCGCACGTCGCGCAGTGGTGGGGGCCGCGCGGCTTCACCAACCCGCGCTGCGAGTGGGAGGCGCGCCCCGGCGGCAAGATCCACATCGACATGCGCGGCCCCGACGGCACGGTCTACCCGATGCCGGGGCAGTTCCACGAGGTCGTCGCGCCGGAGCGCCTGGTCTTCTCGTCGAGTGCGGTCGACGGCGCGCTCGAGGTGCTCACGACCGTGGCGTTCGCCGAGGCCGGCGAACAGACGAAGATGACGCTCGAGGCGATCGTGGTGAAGGCCACGGCCGACGCGAAGTTCGCGCTCGAGGGTATGCGCGAGGGGTGGACGCAGAGCCTGGAGCGCCTCGCCGACGACGTCGCGCACACGTTCCTCATCTCCCGCACGTTCGACGCGCCGCGCGACATGGTGTGGGCGGCGTGGACGGAGACCGATCGGCTGATGAAGTGGTTCGGGCCGAAGGGCTCGACGATGACGCACGCGAAGAACGATCTCCGCCCCGGCGGCACGTTCCACTACGCCATGCAGTTCGCGGGCTCCGAGATCTGGGGCAAGTGGGTCTACCGCGAGATCGTGCCGCCGGAGCGGTTGGTGCTGGTGAGCTCGTTCTCCGACGCGGAGGGGAACGTGACCACGCATCCGATGTCGCCGACGTGGCCGCAGGAGACGCTGTCGACGACGACGTTCACCGAGAAAAACGGCAAGACGACGGTCACGATCGACTGGCGCCCGCTCAATGCCTCGGAGGAGGAGCGCAAGACGTTCGCCGAAGGCAAGGCAAGCATGAACCAGGGCTGGGGCGGGACGTTCGACCAGCTCGAGAATTACCTCGAGAGGACTCCATGATCAGCAAATTCCAATCGCAGGCGCCGAGGATTCTCGGCGCCTTTCGCATCCTGGCCGGAATCATGTTCGCCTGCCACGGCGCGCAGAAGATCTTCAACGTCTTCGGCGGCATGCCGCCGGGCGTGCCGAAGGCGCTGATTTGGACGGCCGGCCCGCTGGAGTTCTTCGGCGGGATCCTGATCGCCGTCGGCCTCTTCACGCGCGTGACGGCGTTCGTCCTCAGCGGCATGATGGCCGTCGCCTACTTCACCGGCCACGCGCCGAACGGCTTCTGGCCGACGGTCAACGGCGGCGAGCTGGCGATTCTTTACTGCTGGTTGTTCCTGTTCCTCGCGGCGAGCGGGCCGGGCGGACTGGCGTTGGACAATGGTAGGGGCGCACGGCGTGCGCCCGACGCCGATGGGGCGCACGCCGTGCGCCCCTACAACTGATTTTCGATCAGCGGCAGGATGAGCCGCGCCGCCCACGCCCGCACCGCCTTGGCGATCGACACGCGCATCGGCGCGCGCTCCTCGCGGGGCGGGCGGCCGTGGCGGTCGACGCGCCAGGCGTTTTGCACGTGTACTTCGATGGCGTCGAGGACCTCGCGCGCCACCTCCCGATCCTCGGCCACGGCCATCACCTCGGTGTTCAAGTTCGCCGAGCGCGGGTCGACGTTGTACGAGCCGACGAGCGCGGTGCGGCCGTCGACGACGACGCTCTTCGCGTGCAGCGCGTCGGGGCCCTTGTACTCGCGCATGTCGACGCCGGCGCGGATCAGGCGGTGGCGGTACTTGATGTAGCCGGCGTGCGGGAGCACGCCGTCGATCGAGCGCAGCGAGTTCGTCACGATCAGCACGTAGACGCCCTCGCGCAGCTTCTCCAGCAGGAGGTCGATGAGCTCGCGCTGCGGCACGAGGTACGGCGTCTCGATGACGATCGACTGCTTCGCCTGCCGCAGCGCGTCGATGATGCCGTCGCGCACCTGCGGGCCACCGCCGGCGGAGTCGTGGAGAAAGCGCACGCCGGCGACGTCCTTCCGCTCCGCCGCCCAGTCGCGGCCGGTGTCGAGCTCGAGGAAGCCGTCGCAGACGAGCGCGCGGGCGGCATCGTCGAGGTGCTGCCCGGCGTTGCGCTTCTCCGCCGCGGAGACGTGCGTCCAAAGGTCGGCGACGTGCTTGCTGTTCCAGAGCGCCTCGAAGTGCCGCTCGGCCTCGGCGGCGGACGCGCCGTCGACGTAGACGTCGCGGTCGACGAAGTTCCGCTCGTCGAGGCCGAAATACGACTCGGCCAGGTTGCGCCCGCCGGCGATGTAGCGCTCCCCGTCGACGACGACGAACTTCTCGTGCATGCGCCGGAAGATCCAGCTCGGATGGCGCAGCGTGAGCGGATGGTAGACGCGTACCTGCACGCCTTCGTCGCGGAGATGGCCGAGAACGGGGCGGGGGATGTGCTGGAAATTGGCGTCGACGATGAGACGCACGCGGCCGACGCCGCGGCGGCGGGCGTCGCGCAGAAGCTTGAGCGCGGTCAAGGTGACGCGGTCGTTGCGGGCCAGAAAGTAGACGGCGTCGATCCCGCCCCGAGCCTGCTGGATGATGTCGGCGCGCGCCTGCGCGGCCTCGCGCGGATCGTCGAGGATGCGGATGGCGTCAGCGCGCGCGCCGGCCGCGAGAGCCGCGACGACCAGGAGCGCCAGGCCGCTCGAGCGCATGTCCGCCTTTCGATTGCATCGATCGCGCCGAGCCCGCTATGGCCGCCCACCACCAGCAGCCGAAAGCGACGCCGAGCATCCCCACGACGCGCAGGAAGAGATTCGCTCCCATCCAGACACTCGCCTCCGTCGACGATGGGTCTCGTCCCGTTGCATACAGAGACTCCGTGCCGACCACGAATGTGAGCACATGTGACAGGAAGAGGACGGCGACGACGATGGCCACGCGCCCCCAGCGCGGCCGGCGCACGGTGGCCAGCAGCGCGGCGACGAGGATGACGTTGTAGGTCATCTGGTCGACGGGCAGCGTTCCGTAGCGGAACGCGCCTCCGGCGCTGCGGATGGCGACCCAGCGCCCGCGCTCGGCGGTGTCGAGGTCGCGGAAGCGCGCGTCGAGGCGGAGGACCGGCTCCGCGGCCGCGGCCACGATGCCGTCGTAGACCGGCGCGGCGTACCACCAGAGCAGCACGCCGGCGAGCGCGCCGGCCGAGAACCTAAGCGCGTTTCGCCACATGCACGCGCGTCGTCCAGACGTAGAAAAGGGCGATGGCCGAGCCGCCGATGACGGTCTGCCAGATGGCCAGGTGAAAGAGCTCGAAGAGGTCGGGCTTGTAGCGATTGATGAGGAAGAGCGTCACGACGCGGACGAGGTTCAGGAGCTGGATGACCGCGATCGCGGCGACGAGGCCGACGACGCGTTGGCGCCACGTCGCGGGAAAGGCGAGGATCGCGGCGATGAGGAAGACGACGGCCTCGACGCCGTTGCAGCCGTTCTGGATCGACACCGCGTGGCTGCCGGCGGCGAGGATCACGCCGCTGACGGTGACGTGCTGCCCGAGAGCGTTGAGGATGGCCGCGGAGACGACGGCGATGGCCCGGCTGAACGGCACGATGACAGCGGCGTCGACCGACTGCAGCGTCAGCGGGAGGTAGAGCACCGCGAGCAGAATTGCGAAGCGGAGGAGAAAGCGGAGCGGTTTCATGGGTTGTTGGTTCTTAGTTCTTGGTTCTTAGTTCTCGGTTCTTAGTTTTTGATGAACCAAGAACCAAGAACTAACAACTAAGAACTTCTTCATCGCCCCAGCTCGACGGGGAAGTGAAACGACTGATAGATCCGCCCATCGCGGAAGCTCGAGCCGAAATGCCGCGTCGCCGAGTGGTAGAAGCCGCCGGGGAACATCACGGCACGGTTGAAGACGTTGCCGACGCGGTCGATCTCGATCCAGCGGCTCTTCGTGCGCGAGTCGCGCTCCAGGAGATCGGCGAGGTCCTCGAGCGGCATGCCGAGGCGCTTGGCGTCGGCGGGCGTGGGCTTGCGCATCAGACCCGTCTTGCGGTGCTGCCAGAGCGACGTGCCGGCGTCGTAGGGCGCATCCGGGGTCAGATAGATCAGGAACATCGCCCAGCGCAGCGGCTCGTCGTAGTGGATGCCGACGGTCTCGGCATGGCCGCCCCGGTCATAGCTCTGGAAAAAGACGCCGTTGCATGCTTCGATGGCGTCGAGGTCCTCTTCCCAGTAGGGGATGCGCACGGCGAACGTCCGCTCGATGCGCTCCTTGATGCCGCGCGGCTGGTAACAGCGCGTCCGCCAGCCGACGACGTTCTCCGGGTGCGAGTACGGCATCTCCAGCGCGCGGCGGCGAACGGCGAGCGGGTCCGCGTAAAAATCGTCGACGGCGAAGAGAAACCTTTTCATACTGTCCGGCATTGTAGAGAACATGAAACGGCTGGAGCGCAAGCATCGGTTGGCCATCCGGTGGTTCCACTGGATCAACTTCCCTCTCCTCGCGCTGATGGTCTGGAGCGGCGCGATGATCTACTGGGCGAACGCCGTCTACCGCTTCCTCGGCATTCCGCTCAATCCGCCGCAATCGCTATGGCAGAAGCTGCACATGGCCTATCGCCTCGCCGACGGCATGTCCATCCACTTCTTCGTCATGTGGTTCTTCGCCGTCAATGGCGTGCTGTACGTGCTCTACACGCTTCTTTCCGGCGAGTGGCGCGAGCTGGTGCCGAACCGGCGCTCGTTCATCGAAGCGATCCAGGTCACGCTGCACGACCTCCATCTGCGCAAGACCCCGCCGCCGCAGCGCAAGTACAACGGCGCGCAGCGCATCGCCT
This sequence comes from Thermoanaerobaculia bacterium, assembly GCA_036522835.1. Classification (GTDB taxonomy): domain Bacteria; phylum Acidobacteriota; class Thermoanaerobaculia; order Gp7-AA8; family Gp7-AA8; genus DATDFB01. Next base: position 20,345 of record DATDFB010000216.1, read on the forward strand.
ACACCGCCATCATCGTCATGGGCTTCGGCTCGCTCGTCAGCGGCCTGGCGATTTACAAGCCGGTGCAGTTCTCCTGGCTCGGCGCGCTGATGGGCGGCTACCAGGGGGCGCGCTTCGTCCATTTCTGGCTGACGGTCGGCTACGTGGCCTTTTTCGCCGTGCACATCGCGCAGGTGGTGCGCACGGGATGGAACAATTTCCAGGCCATGGTGACGGGCTACGAGCTGCACGAGGTGCCGAATGACTGACGAAGAACGATTCCGGCGGGCCACGCGCCGCAGCTTTCTGACGATGGGCGTGACTGCGGCGGTGGGGGCCGGGGCGTGGGCGTTCCTCCGCTCGCGGCCACGCCTGGCGGGGCTGCCGTCGCCGTTCCGCCGCACGCTCGACGCGAACGACAAGCTGGCCATGGCCTACTTCCGCCCGACGCGCCTCAATCCCGAGTACCCGCCCGCAAAGATCACCCGCCCCCGCGTCAACGGCGGCCTCGGCATCTCCGCGAACAACGACCCGGCCGCGTGGCGGCTGACGATCCAGGGAACGGGCGGCGGCGCGCGCGTGCTGACGCTCGACGAGATCAAGGCCTTCCCGCGCCGGACGATGATCACGGAGTTCCGCTGCATCGAGGGCTGGAGCACGATCAATCAGTGGGCCGGCGCGCGCCTCTCCGACGTCGTCAACGCCTTCCCCCCCAACCACCCGGCCCGCTACGTGGCCATGGAAACCCCCGACCGCGGCTACTACGTCGGCTTGGACATGGAGAGCGTGCTGCACCCGCAGACGCTCCTCGCCTACGAGCTGAACGGCGCCCCGCTGACGTGGCAGCACGGCGCGCCGCTGCGCCTGGCCATTCCGGTGAAGTACGGGGTGAAGAACATCAAGCGGGTGGGCGTGATCCGGTATACGGACGTGCGGCCGGCGGATTTTTGGGCCGAGCAAGGGTACGACTGGTATTTGGGGTTGTAGGGGACGGGGTGACGGGTAACGGGATCACGGGGTCGCGGGTCACGGGTAACGGATAACGGGTCACAGGTAACGGATAACGGGTCACAGGTCACGGGTAGCGGGTCACAGGTGACAGGTAACGGGTCACAGGTAAACCCCACCTGTCACCTGTCACCTGTCACCCGTCACCCGTTACCCGCCCCCCGTTACCCCGCCCCCTTGACTCCCGGAATATCCTCCATGATACTGAGACTTAGTCTCAACAAATGATCGTCTGTGTCTGCCGCGGCGTCTCCGACCGCACCATCCACCAGGCCATCGACGGCGGCGCCCGCTCGCTGCGCGACCTGCAGCGCTGCGGCGCCGGCGATCAGTGCGGCTCCTGCCACGACGCGCTGCGGAAGATGCTCGCCGTAGCGGGCGCGGAGCGCGACGCTCTCGTCGCTGCCGCATGTCCGGTCCACACACCCGCCGTGGTACCCTCGCCCGCGTGAAGGGCGACAAGAAGATCATTGACGTCCTCAACGACGTGCTCACGGGCGAGCTCACGGCCATCAACCAGTACTTCGTTCACTCCGAGATGTGCGAGAGCTGGGGCTTTGACCGCCTGCACGAGGCGATCCGCAAGCACTCCATCGGCGAGATGAAGCACGCCGAGGAGGTCATCGAGCGGGTGCTCTTCCTCGACGGCATCCCCAACATGCAGCGCCTCGGCAAGATCAACATCGGCGAGAACGTCCCCGAGCAGCTCAAGCTCGACCTGGCGCTGGAGATGGACGCCGTCACGCGCCTCAACAAGCACATCGAAACCTGCAACGAGCTCGATGACAACAACACCCGGCACCTTCTCGAAGCGATCCTCGCGGACGAGGAAGAGCACATCGACTGGATCGAGGCGCAGCTCTCGCTGATCGACCAGGTGGGGACGCAGAACTACCTCGCCGCGCAGATCCGCGAAGACGAGTCGTAGCGCCGGCGCGCCGCGCGCGCGAACTGGTCGTCGAAGCGCCGCGGCATCGGAAGGATGTGGTGCTTGTCGCGGTACGGCTCGGTTTCGAGCATGACGTTGAAGCC
>DATDFB010000217.1:0-28169 GCA_036522835.1 Thermoanaerobaculia bacterium
AAGCACGGCGGGGTCGATCTCCGAGCGGCGCCCCCTCACGGCCATCCGCTGCGAGATCGTGCCGCTGGAGCGCGACGGCCGGCCGGCGGCGGGCGACGATCTCTCCGAAATGCTGTACGACCTGATGCCGGAGTTCGTCAAGACCTGCACCGAGGTCTTCGACGCGTTCAAGGGACGGGTCGGGCAAACGGCGGGCAACGGCGTTCTCGGGCTGTTCGGCTATCCCACCGCGCACGAGGATGACGGCCGCTCCGCCGTGCGCGCCGGTCTGGCGATCGTCGAGCGCGGCGCGAAGCTGAGCGCCCGCGCGGAGAGCGAGCTGGGAATCCGCATCGCCGTGCGCGTCAGCATCCATGCCGGCCGCGTGATTGCCGACTCGAACGGCAGCACGCCGCTCGCGGAGCTGGCCAGCCGGGAGACGGCGCAGCTCGCCGTCCGCCTTCAGGAGGTCACTCCCCTCGACGCCGTCGTCGTCAGCGAAGCGGTCTATCCGGTGATCGACGGCTTCTTCGAAATCGAGGCCGCGCAGGCGCTGCGGCCGCAGTCCGGGCAGGAGGTACGCGCGTATCGCATCGTTCGCGACACCGGTTTCCTCACCCGCTTGCAGACCGTGGCCGGTATGACCCGCTTTGTCGGGCGGGAGAAAGAGCTCGATCTGCTGGTCCGGCGATGGAACAACGCCCGTGCCGGAAACGGGCAGGTGGTGGTCGTCCGCGCCGACGCCGGCATCGGCAAGTCGAGGCTTGTGGCGGAGGCGAAGCTGCGCGTGGGGAGCGGGTCCGGCCACTGGTTCAGTTGCCGCTGCTCGTCGCGCTATCAGAACAGCGCGTTCTTTCCCCTCATCGGATGGCTGGAAAGCTGGATGGGCATCGAGCCGTCCGATCCCGACTCGGAGAAGCTGCGGAAAGTGAGGAACACGCTCGCTCCCTTCGAGTCCGTGATCGGCGATCTGATCCCACCGGTGGCAGCGCTTCTTTCCATCGCCAAACGGCCGCAGTCGCGGCACTCGTCGCACATCCTGCACGCGCGCGAGAAGAGCGAAACGACGCAGCAGGTCCTGGCCCAGCTCGTGGTGGAGGCGGCCCTGCAGAAGCCGGTCGTCTTCGCCATCGAGGACCTGCACTGGGTCGACCCGTCGACGATGGAGTTCCTCGACCTGCTCGTCGAGCAGGCGCCCTCAGCGCGGCTGCTGATCCTGGCCACGCTGCGGCCGGAACAGGCGCCGGCGGCGTGGATGAGCCGCGAGTACGTCAGCCAGGTCACGCTCGATCCCATGGACCGGAAAGAGGCGATCGAAATGGTGCTCGCCGTGACCGGCGGAAAGCCGCTGCCGGCGGCGGTGCTCGAGGAGATCGTGACCCGCACGGAGGGCATTCCGCTGTTCATCGAGGATCTGACCCGGATGGTCGTGGAATCCGACATGGTGGTCGAGCGCGAGGATTACTACGATCTGACCCGCCCGTTCCAGTCGCTCACCATTCCGGCCACGGTCCACGATACGATCCTGGCCCGCTTTGCCAAGCTGGCCGCCGCCAAGCCGATCGCTCAGGTCGCGGCGACGATCGGACGCGAGTTCTCCTTCGACCTGCTGCGGGCCGTGAGCGGCGTCGACGGCCCGGCGCTCCTCCAGGAGCTGAACCGCCTCACCGCCAGCGGACTGCTCTACCGGCGCGGCTTCGGGAACAAGGCCAGGTACGTTTTCAAGCACGCGCTGACACAGGAGGCGCTGCAGGAGTCGCTGCTCAAACGGCAACGAAAGCGCTATCACGAAAAGATCGCGGAGCTGCTCGAGCACGACGCCGAGGCGATGAGGTCGCAGCCCGAGCTGATCGCCTATCACTACGGGCAGGCCGGAATGAGCATGAAGGCGGCGCGCTGCTGGGGCCGCGCGGCATGGCGCGCTCTCGAATGCTGCGCGAACCGGGAAGCGCTGGAACACGTCCGGCGCGGCTTCGAGGCGTTAGCCGAGGTCCCGGCCGATGCCGCCCGCGCGGACGTGGAGATGCGCCTGCGCCTCGTCGAGGGGGCGCCGCTCGTCGCTCTCCACGGCTGGGCCTTCCCGGAGGTCGGCCGCTGCTACGGGCGGGCGCTCGTCCTGGCCAGGCGTGCGCCGCCGTCGCCGCAGCTCTTCTCCGCGCTTCGCGGCGTGGCCACGAACCAGACGATGTCCGGCCGTCTCCCGGAAGCGGCCGCGGTCGCCGACGAACTGCACGAGATCGCCCACGCGTCGAGAGAGCCGCATCTGCTGCTCGAAAGCCACGCAGCGCGCTGCGCGATGTTCTTCTGGCAGGGCAACTGCTGGCGCGCCGCGCAGGAGGCGCAACGGGCCCTGACGATTTACGAGCCGGGCCGCCATCACGTGTCTCACTGGCTCCGCTACGGCGAGGATCCGGCCGCGGCCGCGTACGCCTACGGCATCCTGGGGGAGGAGGCGGCGGGGCGGAGGAGGGAATCGGCGGCGCTGATCGAGCGGGCTCTGGAAGTGGTCGAGCAGTGGTCGCAGCCGCACAGCCGCGCCCTGCTGCTCGCCGGTGTGGCCTGGGCCTCGATCGAACGGAACGACGCAGAGGCGGCGTGGCGCCACACGCAGGCGCTGCTCGCGGTGGCCCGCGAGAACCGCTTCGCGGCCTGGGAAGCCCTCGGCAGCGTGCTCAAGGGATGGACCCTGGCTGCCCGGGGCCGTCCGGACGACGGGATCGCCCTGATGGCCGACGGCCGCCGCCGCTGGCACGAGACCGGCGCACTGGTCGCGACGTGCTGGATCCCCGCGCGCATCGCCCAGCTCCACGCCGACGCCGGCCGCCTGGGCGACGCCCTGCAGTGGATCGACGTCGGCCTCTCCGGCGCGAGCACGTTCGGTGACGGGTACTACCTTCCCGAGCTCCACCGCCTGCGCGGCGACTTCCTCGCCGCCACCCGCGCCGCCGACTGCGATGTCATCGATGCCTATCGCCAGGCGGTGCGGATCGCCGGCGAACAGAATGCCGGCGCCCTGCAGATCCGCGCCGGCGAGCGCCTGGGCCGCCTCTTCGTGGCCCGCAACCGCCGCGACGATGCCTTGGCGGTCCTCAGCAGCCTCTGTAGCCTGCGTACCGTCGACGGCGATCTCGGCGAGCTGAGCTCCGTCCGGACGTTGCTGTCCGAAGTGCTGGCAGCGTGAGGACGCGCCAGCGCGGCCGCGGCAATGGCTTTGCACCAGCGGTAAGCTCGATGCGCCGTTTTGCCGCAATCGCCCTCTTTTTCGCCGCCGCGGCCGCGATGGGCGGGCAGCGCGACGTGCTGCCGGACCTCAAGCACGAGCGGGTCGACTACTGGGTCGACCAGTTCAGCCACACGCCCGAGTACCGCAAGAAGGTGGCGGCCGGCTTCGAGCGGAAGCCGCATGTGCAGAAGCTGATCACGAGCAAGCTGCGGGCGCGCGGCCTGCCGCAGAATCTCATTTATCTGGCGTTCGAGGAGTCGGCGTTCAATCGCGAGGCGCACTCGGCGGAGGAAGCGGTCGGGGTCTGGCAGCTCACGAAGGCGACGGCGCACCTCTACGGCCTGCGCGTGAGCAAGAAAGTGGACGAGCGGAAGAACCTGGAGAAGGAGACGGAGGCGGCGCTCGACTTTCTCGAGCACCTCTACGACCGCTTCGGCTGCTGGTACCTGGCCGCGGCGGCGTACAACTCCGGCGAGAACCGCGTCGCCCGGATCATGAAGGAGACGTTCGGGCGGGAGAAAGGGCGCGACCGCGACTACTACCGCATCTGGCAGAAACTCCCCGGCGAGACGCGCGACTTCGTGCCGGCCATCGTGGCGCTGAAGAGGATCGGGCGGGATCGGGCCCGGTACGGGTTCTGAGGTAGGGAAATCCGTCTCTGAAGGCTCTCCTCAGTAAGCAGCAAAGAGAGTCGAGAGAAGGAGATCCCCATGCGGACTCGGTGGCAGTGTGCGCTCGCGGTGGCAGTTCTGGCGCTGTCCGGATGCCAGTCGACGTCGACCATACAGTACCGCGCGACGAAGCCGCCCGCGCCGGCGATGACGGTCGAAGATCTCGAGGCGCGCAACCCGGTGGACGACGGCAACGGCGCGAAGACGTGCTCCGAGCTCGTGCTGCGCGACCGCTCCGTGGAGAAGTTCCGCGCGCCGAACGGTGAAGAGTTCACGATCGGCGTGATCGAGTTGAGCGACGACGGAACGCTGAAGAGTCAACAGCAGCACGACGCCGTCTTCGACGAAATGAAGCGAGTGGCCCGCGCCGGCGAAGGGGCGGTGATCGTCAGCTTCGTGCACGGCTGGCACCACCGCGCGAAAGTGTGCGACGAAAACCTCTCCTGCTTCCGCCGGACCATGCAAGGCCTGGTGATGCGCAAGGGCGACCGCACCAATCCGGGGCCGGTCTTCGGCCTCTACATCGGCTGGCGCGGCGAGTCGCTGCGCGGGCAGGCCGGGACGCTGACGTTCTACAACCGGAAGTCGACGGCGCAACACGTCGGCTCGCTCGGCGGAAAGGAGCTCCTGCTCGAGCTCAACAAGGTCCAGCACGAGCTCGACACCGAGGTGCGCCAGGCGACGGGCGGAAAGCGCTGGGTGAACCTCGTCACCGTCGGCCACAGCTTCGGCGGAGCGTTCGTCTACTCCGCGTTCGAAGCGCTGAAGGCGGCCGAGGTGGCGTCGCCTGCGAGTGCGGCGTGCAACGGCGTGAAGCCGGTGCGGGAGGGGATCGGCGATCTCGTGGTCCTGGTGAATCCGGCCTTCGAAGCGCGGCGCTACCGCTACTTCGCCGACGACTTGGCCAAGCCGGGGAGGTACTCGCCCGAGCAGCGCCGGGTGCTCCTGACGGTTGCGTCAGAGGCGGATCAGGCGGTCGGCCAGGCCTTCCCGGCCGGGCGTTCGCTCTGGCTGGCCTGGCATCCCTGGGCCTGGGGGCACGGCAGCGCCGAGATCCGCGGCCTCGGACATTACACGCCGTACACTACGCACAGGCTCGACTTCAAAGGCGCCGCCGAGACACCGGTCCCGCCGGCGGCGCTGACGAATCAGGAGAAGATCGACGCGTGCGATCTGAGGCAGGAGATCGAGAACGATCTCGTGCGCGCGGAGTGCACGTGCTCGTATCCCGTCTACAAGGAAGGAATCGAAACGATGCGGCCGACGTCGCTGGCGAAGCTCGAGCCGATGCCGGGCACGAATCCCGATCCGCACGCGCCGTTCATCGTCGTGAGCGCGCCGGGGACGCTGATCAGCGGGCACAACGACATTTACAATCCGAACTTCATCGTGTTCCTGATCAAAACGATCAACGAGAACCTTCAGGGGCCGGGGATGCCGAAGCCGGCCGGCGCCATGTCGCCGTGCAAGACGGCCGCGCTGCGGTGAGCATGCTAGTGAAAAACGGTGAAGGCGGGTTCGGCCGTCGTTCGCCGCGTCGTCACGCTCGCGGTGAAGTACGAGCTGCTCGAGAGCATGCCGGTGTAGTGCATCGAGAGGAACGACGACGGTAGGGTGAGGACGGGCGCGGTTGCGGTCTGCTCTCGGCCGGTGCCGGCGGCCGCGGCGAGGAGCTGGCGGTCGCTGAGCTGGGCCTGGAGCTTGCCGTCGGCCATCGCGGTGGGCTGGGGCAGTTGCGGGAGCTCGGAGACGAATTGCCGGCGCTCGTCGCGCTGAGCGGTGGCGAAGAACCAAAGGCGGTCGGCAACCAGCGCGCCGCCGAGGGCGCCGCCGATTTGCTTCGAGCCGAAGTCGCCCTTGCCGATCGAGAATCCGAACGAGCCGGAGAAGCCGCCGGGCTGCTTCGCCTGCATTTGCAGCTCACCGCCGCCGGCGCGGCCGAATTCCTGCGCCACGGCGGAGCCGGCGACGAAGAGAAGGAGCAGGGCGAGTCTCTGGATCATCTCTGCGCAATCTTACACGCAGCGGCGCGCCCCGAGGCGATGGCGCCCGCGACCGTGCCGGACTGGTCCTCTTCGCATGCTTCGCCGGCAAAGACGATCGTTCCTCGAACGGGGGCTGCGAGCTTCTTGCGCGCGCCCATGCCGCCGGCGAGCGTGTAGCTGTAGGCGCCGCGCGAAAAGGGGTCGTTGCGCCAGTCGTGCGTCCACCAACTGTCGAGACGATCGTCGAGCCGCGCGCGCGGGACGGCGAAGATCTTCGCCAGCGACGCGAGCGCGCGATCGACGCGCTGCACGTCGCTCATGTCGAGGAGCCGCGCCGCGGCCGGGCCGCCGGTCCAGGCGGTGAGGAGCGGCACGACGGCGGGCGCGTGCGTCCACCACGTCGGAAAGTCGGGCCCCGAGGCGTGCACGAAGTTCGTCTGCGCGGGCCAGAACGACTCGCGGAACGCGAAGACGATCTTGCAGACGTTGCCCATCTCCAGCTTTTCGACCGCGGCGAGGTTGCCCGGGCGCGGGTCCCAGGTAATGGCGTCGGAGCGAAGGACGCCCAAGGGGAGGGTGACGACGGCGGCGCGTGCGCGGTGCGTCTCCTCGGCGCCGGCACGCGTGCGGACGCCCACCTCCACCTCGCCGCGCCGCCAGGCCACGCGCGTGACGATCGTCGAGGTCCTCACCTCGGCGCGCTCCTGCGCGAAGCCGGCGCGGATCACATCGAGGAGCGAGTCGTAGCCGGTGACGACGCGGAACTGATCGCTGCTGCCCGAGGAGAGCGAATGGCTGCTGACTTTTTCGAGGTCGGCGGCGTGGTAGCCCTCGACGAACATCGCCGCGAGCTTGCGATCCGAGGCGGTGACACGCGATCTGGCGAGGAACTCGGCGAACGAGACGTCGTGCGGCGTCTTTGCGGCGCGGCCCAGGATGCGCTCGAGGCGTTTCCAAAAGTCCGGACGCTCGCGGCCGTTCCACTCGTGCCGGTCGGGAAGGCGGTCGATCAGCACGCGGCTGCCGCGCACGAGGCGGAAGACCTCCTCCACTTGGCCGTGCACGAATTCCGGTCCGAGCTCGACCGGTGTGGCGAGATTGGCCTCGTGCAGGGTGTGCACGCGGCCGCCGAGGCGGTTGCGGCCTTCGAGAAGGAGGACATCGAGGCCGGCGGCGGAGAGGTCGCGCGTCGCAGCGAGGCCCGCGGCCCCGCCGCCGATGACGATCACGTCGCGCTGCGCCATGCCCGATCGAATGTAGCATCGGCCACGCCATGCGATCGGTTTTGCAGTAATCTTTCCGTCGAAATGGCGCTGTCGCTCGAGTCTGCGTTGATCGAGCCCCTCCACCTCGCGGAGTCTCGTTTCCTGCAGGTCCTGCTGCGCGAATTCTCGTTGACGCGCCACGGCGCCGGAGCGGAGCTGCGCGTCTACTTCGACGACCGCACCCCGGCCATCTGGCACAGCAACGCCAAGCTCGATCTTCTGAACGCCATCCCGGCGGAGAGGCGCGCGGCGTGGCAGCGCAAGTTCGACGACTTTCTTCTCGAAGGGAAGGGCGGTCCGACCTGCGACTTCGGCAACGACCCGGACTTCGTCTTCCGCTACGCCAGCGGCGGAACGCTGCCGGTCGTCAACTACCGCGGCCGTGACTACTTCACGTTCTTCTACCGAGACATTCATCCGATCGGATGGAATCTGGCCAACGGCTCCTGCGACCGGCGGGACGAGCTGCTCGATCCGTTCCTGGCGGTGGAGCGCGAGCTGCGCGAAGAGCTACTCATCGCCGACTTCGTCAAGGACACGCACTACGTGTTCCAGGGCGACAAGGGGAAGCCGGTCGACCGCCCCGAATTCGCCGTGGCCATGGCGTTCTGGCGAAAGAAGCACCGCGAGCGGGACTTCTCGACGCTGCACGAACAGGTCATCGAGGTCGAGTGGATCGACGGGCCGGACTCGCTGAGCGTCGCCATCGGGAAACGCCCCAACCGCATCAAGCGCTGTTTTCTGAACATCAACGGCGAAGACTTCGGAATCAAGATCGACCGCGTGGCCAAGATCAAGGTCTCAGACGACGCGGTGTTCTGCGACGGCGAGCTGGAAGGAAAACAGCTCGTGAACAGTCCGGTGGGATTCTTCGCCGTGGAGAGCTTCGCCGAGGCGTTGCAAAAAGGTCCGCCGTTCATCCCCGATCTCTTCTTCTACGACGCGCGCCCGTTCCATGACGGCAGCGCCATCGACGGGATCGTCAAGGGGCAGTTCATCGAGGAAATCCGCCCGGCCCGACATCCGGAAGAGATGGCGAAGTTCGAGGCCGCCGAGGAGAAGTTCGGCCTCTGCCCGGTGACGTACGCGCTGACGCGGCGGTATCTGGAGATGCCGGAAACGCCGGCGCCGCCGCGCGACCAGGTCTTCATCAGCTACTGCCACGCGGACCGGGCCCATCTCGACGCGCTGCTCCTCCATCTCCGGCCGCTCGTCGACTCCGGAAAACTCTCGATTTGGGAGGACAAGCAGATCGAGCCGGGGCAGCAGTGGCGGCCGGAGATCCGCCGTGCGTTGGACCGTGCCGGCGTGGCGGTCCTCCTCGTCACTCCCGCCTATCTCGGGTCGCCGTTCATCCGCGACGAGGAGCTCGCGGCGCTGCTCAAGGCGCATGCCGATCGCCGGCTGCCGCTGTACTGGATTCCGGTGAAGGCGTCGAATCACGAGACGGTCTGGCTGAACGAGGTCCAGGCGATGATCCCCCCGAGTCCGACGCTTGCGGACATGAAGCCGGAGCCGCGCAACAAGAAGTGGCTCGAGATCTCGCAGCGCATCGACGCGGCCGTGAGGCGGCTGACGTCGATGTAGGAACGAGGCGTATGCGACCGTTCCTGGGGTGAAGGCGTTGCTTGCCGCTGTCAGGGGTGACAGGTGACAGGTGATAGGTGACGGGTGACGGGTGTTTGCCGTCGCGAGAACCGCTACCTGTGACCTGTTCCCTGTGACCTGTCACCCGATCTGAATCCGTTCCCGCCCTCCCCGCCGTATATTCGGCGTGAAGCGACTCCTGCTCCTATTGCTGATCGCCGGCGCCGCGCGGGCGCACGAGATCGGTACGACGCAGGTGCGGCTGTCGGTCGGGCAGACTTGGACGGCGTCGATCGCGACGGCGCCGCTGTCGCTCCTCAACAAGCTCGAAGCGGCGGCGGGGGAGCCGCGCAGCGGAGCGCTCGATGCGGGTGCGCTGCGGGCCAGGCTCGTGCCGCTGTTGCCGCGGCTGGCGCGGGAGATCGATGTTCGATTCGACGGGGTGGCGTCGCCGGCGGCGGTCTCCATTGCGGCGCTGGAGGTGCCTTCCGATGTGAGCCGGCCGGCGTACGTCGTGCTGCATGCGACGGGGAGGGTACCGGCAAACGCGCGCACGGTCACGTGGGCCTATGGGCTGACCTATGCGACGTACGCGCTGACGTTCGACGAGAAGACGACGTGGGTCGAGGGGGGCGCGATGTGGAGTGCGCCGGCCATGCCGGCGCTGTCCGAGCGGCGGCATGGCCGCCGCACTCCACAAGTCGTCGCGCAGTACCTCCTCCTCGGGTTTCAGCACATCCTGCCGAAGGGGCTCGATCACATCCTCTTCATCCTCGGCATTTTTCTTCTGACCACGCGGCTACGGCCGATCCTCGCTCAGGTCACGGCGTTCACGATCGCGCACTCGATCACCCTAGGGCTGACGATGTACGGCGTGGTGTCGCTGCCGTCGCGCATCGTCGAGCCGCTGATCGCCATTTCCATCGCCTACGTCGCCGTGGAGAACGTCGTCACCACGGAATTGAAGCCGTGGCGTCCGGCGGTCGTCTTCGCGTTTGGGTTGCTGCACGGCATGGGCTTCGCCGGAGTGCTGCGCGAGCTGCAGCTTCCGCGCGGCCAGTTCGTGCCGGCGCTGGTCAGCTTCAACGCCGGCATCGAGCTCGCGCAGCTGGCCGTCGTTGCCACCGCGTATCTCCTCGTTGCCGCGTGGTTCCGCCACCGCCACTGGTACCGCCCCCGCTTCGTCGTGCCGGCCTCGGTGATGATCGCCGCGACGGGAGTGTTCTGGACGCTGCAGCGGGTCGCGGGTCTCTGACCCACGACCCGCCGGCGAAGAATTAGAACCGCTTGAGGTACGCGATGAGCGCGTTCTTGTCGGAGTCGCTCAGCCCCGCCTCGCCTTCCGAGGAGGGGAGGAAGTCGGTGCCGAAGTAGTGGCCGCGGTTGACCACGAAGTCGGCGCACTTGCTGACGCGGAGCATGTCGGGGACGAGCGGCTTGAACGCGGCGCGCATCTCATCCTCGGTCGGGTTCCGGTGCTTCGGCAGCGCCTTCAACATCTGCAGGACCACGCCCTTGGTCTCGTGGAAGCCCTGCGGATCGATGTTGAGGTTCGCCAGGAGGTTGATCGGCGTGCCCTTCGGGATCGGGCCGACCACCAGGCCGTTCTCGCTGTCGTAGTAGTCGGAGAAGGTCTTGAGGAGGACGCGCTCGCCCCAGTTCAGATAGCCCGGCGTGAGGCGGAGGTAGCTCGGCTCCGTGGTCACGTCGATCCACCCGGGCGCCATCTTGCCGGACTTGGTCACGAACATCGCGCCCGGCGGATTCGACAGGCGCTTCTCCGGCCAGAGCATCTGCGTGATGGAGCGGTCGAACGAGGTCATGCGGTCCTCGACGGAGCCGCTCGGCATGAAGGGTCCGACGCTGTTGTTTTGCATGAACGGCGCGGTCGACCAGAGGCTGATCAGCGACGCCGGACGCGTGTAGCCGCGGCCGCCGCCCGGCATCGTGTACGGCTTCGGCTCGTAGGTGTACGGGTCGTGGATGGTGATCGTGCCGACCGCCGGGAGCTCCTTGTACGACTGCGAGGAGAAGTTGTCCCAGATGTCGCCGGCGAGGGCATTCGTCGCCAGCGGGCTGCAGGCGTTCGTCTCCATGAGCGTCAGCGGCACGCGGAACTCGGTCGACAGATAGTTGTCGTCGAGGAAGTCGGGCTGGCTGACGATCTGCTTCATCTCGTTCTTGAACTCGGCGGTCTTCGTATAGGCCCAGTAGTCGTCCCAGCACTTGAGGTAGTTCGGGCCGATGCAGCCGGGTTTCATGTAAGTCGCGGCCTTCTCCGGCAGCTTGCTGGAGTGGCAGCGCGCGCAGCGCTCGGCGAAGACCTGCTTGCCGCGCGGCACGAGGTCGTCGTCGGCGAGGTACTGCTCGTGTCCGGGCGCCCTGGCCAGGGAATCGGGCTTCGCGGTGGCGAGGAAGAAGAGCGCCACGTCGGGCGTCTGCATCTCGTTCGCGTTCCAGTAATTCGAGGCCTTGCGGCAGTAGGCGATCTGGATCGGGCTGGTGATCGGCCCGCCGACGAGGGGGATGAAGTGCGTCATCCAGTCCTCGCTGAAGAGGCCGATGTTGAGGTAGACGCGATTGAGCGCGCCCAAGGCTCCGACGGAGTCGGCGCCGTCCTTGAGGACGTGCGTGGTGTACGCCGTCATCGTCTTCGGGTCGTAGAAGGACTTGACGACGTCGGTCAACGGCGGCGCGTAGTCGTTGAGCTGCTTGTTGTCCGCGCTGCCGCCGGGGGCGAGCTTCTCCGCGCCGTACTTGTACCCGAGCATCAGGCGCGAGTGGAGGTTGTAGATCGCGTTCATGGTGCGCGGGTTGTTGATCTCGTCGGAGGAGACGAGCGACGTGTCGAGCGCGCCCGGACGCGAGGTGTTGAAGAGCTGCCAGACGAAGCTCGACGGATCCTGGTCGAACATGAAGATGCGTTGGATCCAGAAGTACTGCGCGCCGGGGTTGCTGTTGAGATTCGCGAAGGTCGGGTTCTCCGGATCCTTCGGCGGGTTCGACGGATTCGGGCCGATGTGGCAGAAGCCGCAGGACATGCCGACGCGGTACGGCTTGATGAGATCGGAGCGGCTGTAGTACGACTTGTCCTCGTAATAACGCTTCGGATCCCACGCCTTCTGGGCCTTCTCGTCGAAGTCGGGATTCGGGAAGAGCCGCAGCCCCATGATGCCGGTGCCGTAGCCGTAGTAGGAGCCGACGGCGACGTTTCCTTTCCCGCGGGCGCCGATCTTCACGCCGGGGTACTTGGTCTCGTTCTCGAACGGGTCGGCCACGCAGTTCGGATCGCGGACGTCGAGGCGCAGGCCCCAGCGGTCGTCGCGCGGCTCGGTGTTCTTCTTGTAGCACGGCTCGTTGACCAGGCCGAGGTAGTACCAGCGGTTGCTGCGGGTGGAGGAGCCGTAGTTCGAGATGGTCTTGAGGAGGTCGAGGGCGCCTTTGCTGTCGCGGTTGAGGCGGTCCCATAGGACATCGTTGCCGCCGGTCCAGACGTTCCAGTTGTTCCGGCCGATGGCGATGTGGCGCACGGCGTCGGCGCCGGAGATGTTGGGGCCGAGGTAGGGGACGAGCTCGCGGCGCGCGGCCTCCGGATCCTTGGTTAGGCCGTAGTCCATGTCGGCGAAGTAATCGTCGTCGGCGCCTTTGAGGCTTTCGGGCGATCGTCCGGCGCGGAGCGCTTCGTCGGTCTGGGTGTTGGGCTTCGGCTGGAAGGGGACGTGCTTGCAACTGAATCCGATCATGGCGATGGCGATGAAGACAATCCATCTGTGAAGCTTCTTCAAGTTGACCTCCTTCAACCGGTTACGGACGGAATTCAGTATAGGAGTGGCGCGGGAAAGGCGATTCCCTACCCTCCCTTTCCAACATTTAGTGACGCCGAGGGATGATTCGTTTCAGCCGCCGGCCAGCCGGTGGCGCTTCGCGGTCGTGGGATCGTTGCGGTCCCGCCGCCAGGGCGGGTGGTTCGCATGGAAAACGTGGTCGCCGTTGTACGAGGCGGCGGCGGCGTCGAACGTCATGGTTCCGATCTGCCGCCAGTTCGTGATGGTGCGGCGCAGATAGAAGCCGGGGCCGCGGGTGACGCCCGTGTCGGAGGTCTCGATGCGGAAGGTGAGGCTCCGCTGCGCGGTCTCGTAGATCTGGGCCATGATCTCGTCGCGGACGTCGAGGCTCTCGCCTGGTATGACCGGCTGCTCCGCCGAGACGAGGAGCTGCATGAACTCGGGCGCGCGCGTCGGCTCGCCGGCGGGCTTCCCCATCTCGGCGATCTCGTAGAGCTGCCGGATGGTGTTCTGTTTGTCGGCGATGGCGAGGGTGATCGCGGTGACGAGAAAGGCCGGCAGGGCCGCTCCGCGGCGCGAGGCGGTGACGTTCGGGGCATTGCGCAGCACGGCCTCGTTGATGGTCCGGCTGTAGGCGCCGGCGATGTCTTCCTGGGTGATGAAGCTGGCGCTGCGCAGCGGACGGGGATCGTCGGGATCGGTGGTCGGATAGACGCGGCCGACCATGGCCAGCGACCGCGTGTGGCCGCGCCGCGTCTCCGCCGCGGTCGAGTAGCGCGCCACGACGAGCGCGCGGCTCCCTTTCCGGAAGTAGCCGCTGTACGGCGTCTCCTCGGTGATCTCCCAGATGCCGGTCATGCAGATGCCGTTGGGGTGGAGGAGGCGGCGAAAGCCTTTGCGGTCGGGTCCCCAGCGGAGATCGGCGTCCGAGGCGATCGTGCGGCGCGCGGCGGCCAGAAATTGCCACGGCAATCCGAACGGCAGCGCGCCGCGCAGCAGACTTCCGAGCGTGAGCGGCGCGATCGGATACGGCCGCGCGTATGGATTGGCGAACAGCGCGTCGCGCACCTCGGCGTAGCGCGTGCCGGCGTAGCGCCGGTCGTCGTCGGCGACGCCTTCGATGCCGTAATTGCTCATTTTGCCGCCTCGTGAATGACGTCGGCGGCCTTCTCTCCAATTGTGTAGACGGAGCTGACGATGAAGAAGCCGGGGATCTTCGGGAACACCGAGGCGTCGACGATGCGCAGTCCGCGCGTGCCGAAGACTTGGAAGTCTTTGTCGACGACCTGCCCGATCGGGCAGGTGCACGAGGCGTGATGGCCCCAGGCGTTGTACTTGATGAAGTCGGCGATGGCGGCGTCACCCTGCACGCCTTCGCCCGGCAGCTCCTCCTCGGCGATGAGGCCCTTTGCGCGCAACGGCGCGGTGACGGAGCGGACGAACTTCACCCCTTCGACGACGGAGGCGAGGTCCTGCCCGCCGGTGTCGTTTCCTTCCTCGAAGTAGCAGAAGTCGATGTCGGGCGTGTCGCGCGGGTCGGACGACTTGAGCCGCACCGTGCCGGCGCAGTTCTGCGTGTGCGCCTTGAGGATGCACCAGGTGAGGTAGTTGAGGTTGGGCGGGAGGAACTCTTTCGAATACTTCGGGAAGTAGCCGTAGAACTTGCCGAGGAGGGCGAAGATGAAGAGGTCGGGGAGCGGCCGCTGGTCGAACGATTTCTTGATCAGGGCGATGACCCCGCCGTTGGTGATGTAGGCGCCGTCGCGCCTCGATTTCCACGCGTTGTACTGCGGGTCGCCGGCGTGGAACTGCGCGCCTTTGAGCAGCCACCACTCGGGGAAGTTCATTCGGTTGACGACGCCGACCTCGTAGCGGTCCATGAGGTTCGTGCCGACGGCGGGGAGGTCGTGGAGGCACTTGATGCCGATGGCCGGGCTCTCGAGGTGCTCGCGCGGACCGATGCCCGAGAGCATGAGGAGCTGCGGGGAGTTGTAGACGCCGCCGGCCAGGATGACCTCGCGCGAGGCGCGGACCATCATCCGCTCGCCGCCGTCGCCCGGATTGGCGGCGGCGCGGTAGAGGCGCGCGCCTTTGAGGAACTCGACGCCGACCGCTTTTTTCGTATCGTCGAAGAGAACGCGCGTGGCCAGAGCGTCGAGCTCGACGAAAAGCTTGTCGGGATGCCGCTTCATCACGTCGAGCACGCGCTCGCGCGGGCTGTTGCGGGCGTGGTTGTGCGTGGCCAGCGGGATGTAGCGGATGCCGGTGGAATTGTCGCGGACAAGGCGCCAGTCGTTGGCGTCCCCCTTGCCGAGGAGCGTCCACTTCAGGCGCTCGATGAAGGGCGTGTCGAGGTTCTTCTCGTACGCGGCGAGCGACTTGACGAGGAAATCGTCGAGGTCTTCATCCTCGATCGCCGCCGCCGGGATGGCTTTCTCGGTCTTGAGCCAGCCGCGGAAGCCATGCCGCGTCGGGTTGATGCGGGTGAGGTTGTAGATCCAGCGCCAGAACGGACGATGGTGGCAGTTCTCGAGGCGCTCGAAGTACTTGCGCATGTTGCCGGCCGACCAGGAGCGGTCGCCGGTGAGCTGGGCGATGTCGTCCCAGTCCTTGTTGTGCGGGTAGATGGTGATCTGGGCGTTGTGCGCGGTGCAGCCGCCGAGCGTGCCGGCGCGCGGGTAGAGGATGCGCGGACCGTCGGGCGTCTCCACGACCTTCTTGTCCTTGCGCTGCAGCGCGTCGTCCTTGTAATGGCGGACGAAGAAATCCCACTTCATCGCGTCGTTCTCGGAGGCGAAGGCGTGGAAGCAGGGGACGTCGTAGTCGTCGGGGAGCCGGTTCTCGGTGGGGTAGGGCGGATCGCCGCCGCTGAGCTTTTTCGGGTCGCCGCCCGCTTCGAGCAGCAGCACCGTGTGCCCGTACTCCGCGAGGCGGGCGGCGACCGTGCCGCCACCCGCCCCCGATCCGACGACGATGTACTCGTACGTCCGTTCTTCCAACCGTGCGCCTCCTCAGAACGTCTTCAGGAACGCGATGAGCGCTTTCTTCTGATCGTCGGTCAGGCCGGGCTCGCCTTCGCTGGCCGGGAGGAAGTCGGTGCCGAAGTAGTGGCCGCGGTTGACGACGAAGTCGGTGCACTTGCTGACGCTGAGCATGTCGGGCACGAGCGGCTTGAAGACCTGCCGGACCTGCTCGTCGGTTGCATTCGGCGGCAGAGACTTGAAGGCCTTGATCATCTTCTTCACCACGGGAACGGTGGCGTCGAAGCCGTCCGGTCCGACGTTGAGATTCGTCAGCAGGTTGACGGGCGTGCCTTTGGGGATCGGGCCGATGCTCAGCCCCTCCTTGTTGAACGTGTTGGGGAAGAACTTCTCGAGGAGGCCGCGGAACGGAGTGCCGATCGCGACGAGCCCGTTCGGCAGATAGCCGCGTGGGACGTTGAGGCGGCTCTGCTCCGTCGTCGTGTCGATCCAGCCCGGCGCCATCTTGCCCGACTTCGTCACGAACATCGCCCCCTGCGGATTCGACTGGCGCGTCTCCGGCCAGAGCATCTGATGGATGGAGTCGTCGAAGGAGCTCATGCGGTCCTTGACCGAGCCGCTCGGCTCGAAGTGGCCGACGCTGTTGTTCTGCAGGAACGGCGCGGTGGACCAGAGGCTGATGAGCGACGCGGGCCGCGTGTAGCCGCGGCCGCCCGCCGGCATCGTGTACTCCTTCGGCTGATAGGTGTAGGGATCGTGCACGGTCACGTTGCCGACCGAGGGGAGGTCCTTGTACGACTGCGAGGAGAAGTTGTCCCAGATGTCGCCGGCGATGGCGTTCGTGGCCAGCGGGCTGCAGGCGTTCGTTTCCAACAGCGTCACCGGGACGCGGACTTCGTTCGACAGGAAGTTGTCGTCGAGGAAGTCCGGCTTGTTGACGATCTCCAGCATGGCCGCCTTGAACTCCGGCGTCTTCGTGTAGGCCCAGTAGTCGTTCCAGCACTTCAGGTAATCGGGGCCGATGCAGCCAGCCTTGAAGTAGGTCTGGAAGACTTTGTCCGGCAGCTTGCTGGAGTGGCAGCGCGCGCAACGCTCGGCGAAGACTTGCTTCCCTTGCGGGACGAGCGCGGAGTCCGCCATGAACGCCGCGCCGCCCGGCGCCTTGGCGAGGTAGTCGGGCTTTGCCGTGACCATGAAGAAGAGCCCCGTGTAGGGCGTCTGCAGCTCGTTGGCGTTCCAGTAGTTCGACGCCGCGCGGCAGTACTTGATCTCGATCGGGCTCGTCTTCGGACCGCCGATGAGGGGGATGAAGTGCGTGGTCCAGTCTTCGCTGAAGAGACCGATGTTGAGGTAGACGCGATTGAGCGCGCCCAAGGCGCCCACCGAGTCGGCGCCGTCCTTGAGGACGTGCGTGGTGAGGGCGGTCTTGGTGGCCGGGTCCCACATCGCCGTCAGGAGGGTATTGTTCGAGAGCGGCGGGACGTAGTCGTTGAACTGCTTGTTGTCGAGGCCACCGCCGGCGAGCTTTTCCGCCCCCCACTTCGTGGCGATCTCCGCGCGCGCCTTGAGGTTGTAGATGGCGTTCATGGTGCGCGGGTTGTTGATCTCGTCGGAGGAGACCAGCGACGTGTCGAGCGCGCCCGGCCGCGAGGTGTTGAAGAGCTGCCAGACGAAGCTCTGCTGCACGTTGTGGTAGTCGGACATGAAGATGCGCGAGATCCAGAAGTACTGCGCGCCCGGATTGCTGTTCAGGTTCTCCCACTTCGGGTTCTCGGGATCGGCCGGCGGGTTCGAGGGGTTCGGGCCGACGTGGCAGAAGCCGCACGACATGCCGACGCGATACGGCTTGACGAGGTCGGCGCGGTTGGCGTAGCTCGCGTCGCTGTAGTACTTCTCCGCGTTCCACGCAGCCTGCGCTTTCTCATCGAAGTCGGGATTCGGGAAGAGCCGCAGTCCGACGACGCCGGTGCCGTAGCCGTAGTACGAGCCGAGCTGGTTCTTCCCCTTGCCGCGCGCGCCGTAGGCGACGCCGGGATACTTCTTCTCGTTCTCGAACGGATCGCGATTCTTGCAGTCGGGGTTCGCGTCGTCCCAGACGTCGAGCACGAGGCCCCAGCGGTCGGCGCGCGGCTGGGTGTTCTTCTTGTAGCACGGCTCGTTGACGACGCCGTACCACGTCCAGCGGTTGTCGCGCGTGTACGGGCCGACGTTGGAGATGGTCTTCAGCAGGTCGAGGTTGCCGACGCTGGAGCGATTGAGCTTGTCCCACAGGCGGTCGTTGCCGCCGGTCCATACGATCCAGTTGTTGCGGCCGATGGCCACGGCCTTGACGGCGTCGGCGGCGCTGACTCCATGGATGTACGGATCGACCGCCTGGCGCACGGCCTCGGGATTCTTGGTGAGGCCGTAGTCCATGTCGGCGTAATAGTCTTCGTCCGCGCCCGGCATGCTCTTGGCGTCGCGGCCGGCGAGCATCGCTTCGTCTTTCTGCGTGTTGGGATCGGGGAACTCCTTGCGGAATCGGGCGTAGATGGCCAGCCCGGCCACGATGATGACGATGATGATGATGATCCAGAGCAGGAGCTTCTTCACGGCGGACCTCCTCCAGTCGACTTTGGACGGAATTCAATAGACCGGCACTGTTCGATAGACGGGAGAGGGATGCGCGTTGTGATCGACGGCGCGTCCGCAGGAGCGCGTCAGCCGATGTCGTTGAATCGATTGGCGGTTCGTGTAACTAGCACAAAACACTGTGCATGCGGGCTGCGGATGGGATTCGGAAAACCGGGCTTTTGTAACACGGAAAGTGCTTGCAAACGCGGCATTTCGAACCCATCATGCTGCCACTTCGGTTCGAACGCTACATCGCGGATGTCAACGGAACGAAGGCGCTTTGCGGGGCGATGAATCGCAAGGCAACCGGCTCCCGCACGAATGCCCTACGCGGATGTCAACGTGATGGAGCCGGGCAGCGGCGGCGCGATAGGCCGCTGAGGCAACCGATCCGGCGTGGATGCTTCATCGTAGCTGCCAACACGACGGAACGGGGCTCGGAGACGCGATGAGTCGACGGGCAACGGAGCCGGCACGAATGCTCTTACGCGGATGTCAACGTGCCGGAACCGTGGCCGCGGCGATGCGATAGGTCGCCGAGGCAACGGAGTCAGCGCGGATGCTGCATCGCAGATGTCAACGCGCGGACGCCGGGCAACGGTGAGGCGATGACTCACCGGGGCAACGGAGCCGGCAAGAATGCTCTGTCGCAGATATCAACGTGCCGGCACCGTGGCAGCGATGACGCGATAGGTCATCGCCGCAACGAGCTCGGCGTGGATGCTACATCGCAGATGCCAACGCGCTGAGCACGGGCAACGGTGAGGCGATGAATCACCGAGGCGAAAATTTAGCGCGGATGCTCCTTTGCGGCTGTCAACGCGCTGAGAATGGCCCCGGGATGCAAGGGATCCCGGGGCCGCTTCTTTTCTACGGCACCTCCGGCAAAGGCGCCGCCACCGAGCGCCTGACCCGCTTCGCCATCGAGCGCGGCTTCCGCGGCATCGACAGCGCGCTGCACTTCCGCTACGCCGAGGCCGCCGTCGGCGCCGCGGTCGCCGGCGCGATCCGCGACGGCATCGTCCGCCGCGACGAGCTCTTCCTGCAGACGAAGTTCAGTCCGGACGTCGGTCTCTCGCTGGCGCAGTCGTTCGCGACGTCGCTGGAGCGGCTGCGCGTCGATTCGATCGATTCCTACGTCCTCCACACGCCCGAGGTTGCCGTGTGGCGCGAGATCGAATCCCTCCCGGTCCGCTTCCTCGGCGTGAGCAACATCGCCCTCGACCAGCTCGAAGCGCTCTGGGCGACAGCGACGGTGAAGCCCGCCTTCGTGCAGAACCGCTGCCTCGCCGCGAGGCAGTGGGATCCCGAGGTGCGCGCCTTCTGCCGCACGCACGGGATCGCGTATCAAGGTTTCTCGCTGATTCGCGCAAATTCCCAGGTGCTGGAGAGCGCGCTCGTCCGACGCATCGCCGCGCGCGTGGACCGGACGCCGGCGCAGGTCGTGCTCCGCTTCGCGCGGCAGGCCGGGATCGTGCCGCTGGTGGGGACGACGAAGCGGAGGCACATGCGCGAGGCGCTGGCGATCGACTCGTTCGAGTTGACCGAGGAAGAAGTTGCGCGTATCGAGAAGGGATGATTCCTACCTTCATCTATGGGACGGCGTGGAAAGAAGAGGAGACCGAGCGCCTGACGCGGCTGGCCATCGAGGCCGGCTTCCGCGCCATCGACACGGCGAATCAGCGGCGGCACTACTTCGAGGCGGGGGTGGGGGCGGCGGTGGCGGGGGCGATCCGCGACGGCGTGGTGCGCCGCGAGGAGCTCTTTCTGCAGACGAAGTTCACGTACGCGAGCGGCCAGGATCACCGCCTGCCCTTCGATCCGCACGCCGATCCGGCCAAGCAGGTGCGGCAGTCGTTCGCGAGCTCGCTCGAGCATCTGCGCGTCGAGACGATCGACTCGTACGTGCTGCACGGCCCGTCGCGGCGGCGCGGGCTGTCGCAGGAGGACGTCGCCGTCTGGCGGGCCATGGAATCGCTCCCGGTCGCCTTCCTCGGCGTGAGCAACGTCGCGCTCGAGCAACTCGATACGCTGTGCGAGCTCGCGGTGAAGAAGCCGACGTTCGTGCAGAACCGCTGCTTCGCCGCGACCGGCTGGGACGCCGAGGTGCGCGCGCTCTGCCGCGAGCGCGGCATCGTCTATCAAGGCTTTTCGCTCCTCACCGCGAACGTGAAGGAGCTGCGCAGCCGCGCCTTCCACGCCATCGTGCAGCGTGTCCGCCGCACGCCCGCCCAAGTCGTCTTCCGCTTCGCGCGGCAAGTCGGGATGGTGCCGCTGACCGGAACGACGGATCCGGCGCACATGCGCGAAGACCTGGCCATCGACGACTTCGAGTTGACCGAGGAGGAGGTCGCGGCGATCGAGCGGTTAGCATAGCGGCGCGATGCTCCGCACCGTCACCGCCACCGAGTACGTCACGCCGCTGCGCGAAGGGGGCTCGCTGCCCGCCATCGTCGGCGCCGACGACGACGGCACGTACGTCGTCAAATGGCGCGGGGCGGGGCAGGGGGTGCGGGCGCTCGCGGCGGAGGTGATCTCCGGCGAGATCGCGCGCAGCCTAGGGCTGCCGGTGCCGGAGATCGTGCTCGTGCAGCTCGACGGGCGGATGGCGCGCACCGAGCCCGATCCGGAGATCCAGGAGCTGCTGGAGAAGAGCGAAGGATTGAACGCGGGGCTCGACTTCCTCCCGGGATCGATCGCCTTCGATCCGCTCGTCGACCGCGGGTTGCACGGAAAGGAGCGGCTGGCCTCGGCCATCGTCTGGTTCGACGCATTGGTCACGAACGTCGACCGCACGCCGAAGAACACGAACCTCCTCGTCTGGCACCGCCAGCTCTGGATGATCGATCACGGCGCGACGCTGATCTTTCATCACAACTGGACCGAGGACGCGATGAAGCGCGCGAAGAAGCCGTTCGCACAGAGCAAAGAGCACGTGCTGCTGCCGTGGGCGACGAAGATCCGCGACGTCGACGAGGAGCTCGCCGAGACGCTGACGCCGGCGGTGCTCGACGCCATTCTGGCGCTCGTCCCCACGGAGTGGCTGGCGAAGGAGCCGGCCGCGTACCGCGACTATCTGCGGAGGCGTCTGGAACCGCCGCGGGCGTGGATGGAGAATGCTGCCGATGCGCAAGCGTCACTCGTTTGACTACGCCGTGGTGCGCGTCGTTCCGCGCGTGGAGCGCGGCGAGTTCCTCAACGCCGGCGTGATCCTCTTTTCGTCGACGGCGGCGTACCTCTGCGCGCGGGTCGAGCTCGATCGCGCGCGCCTGATGGCGCTGGCGCCCGACGTCGATCTCGCCCTGGTCGAAGGCCACCTCGACATCATCCCGAAGGTTTGCGAAGGCGGCGCGGACGCCGGGCCGATCGGCAGCCTCTCGCAGCGCCAGCGCTTCCACTGGCTCGTCGCCCCGCGGAGCACGATCCTCCAGACCTCGCCCGTGCACTCGGGGGTGCACCACGACCTCGACGCCGCGCTTCAGGGGTTGTTCGAACGGCTCGTGCGCATCAAGTCGTCGACCTCCGCCGCCAGCTCCTCGAGGTAGGCGTCGCCCTTCGGGTGGTGCGTCAGCCCTACGAGCACGTATCGCCGCCCCGGCCCTTCGATGATGGCGCTGTCGTGCAGCCAGTCTTCCCATGAGCCCCATTTGCGGAGAATCGTCAGGCCGCGGCCGCTCAGGCCTTTGACGAACTTGTGGTCGTCGTGCGGGATGTCGGGCGAGAGGAAGATCTCGCGCATCGTCTTCGACGCGGCGGGCGACACGAGCTCGCCGCGGTCGAGCATCTGGTAGAACCGCAGGAGTTGCCGCACGGTCACGGCGTGGGAGTGATCCGCCACCGGGTCGCCGATGCGCTCGCCGCCGGCACCGTAGTGCTTGCCGACCCAGATGCCGCCGCCTTTCGACGCGTCGTAAAAGCCGGCCGCGTTCAGCGTCTGTTGGATCGTGGTCAGCCCCATCATGCGCGAGTACTTCGCAGCCATCTCGTTGCTCGAGGCCTTGATCATCAGGCCGAGCTCGTGCTGCGTCTGCGGATCATCGGCATTGTGTCCGAGGGCGAACCAGGCGTAGAGGATGCCGACCTTGGCCACGCTCGCGGCGTACTCCTCGTGGTCGGGATGGATCATGGCCACGCGGTTCGGATGCTGCAGGTCGAGCACGCCGACGTCCGTCTGCTCCGCGGCGATGCCGTACTTGGCGCGAAGCCTCGCGTCGATCGACTCCACCTGCTGCTGGAGCGCCGGCGTCATCGATCGACAGCCGGCCAGCACGAGCGCCGCGAGGACAACCCTACTTCCACCAAATCGCATGGAACACCATCGGGAACGTCGCGTGCGTCTGCCCGCGGTGCTGCGGGCGGAAGCCGAAGAGCACGATGCGGCCTTTGCCATACGTCATCGCCACGGCCGCGGCCTTGCGCGCGAGGCGCTCCTCGCCGTTGATCCACCCCGACAACAAAATGTCGCGCGCCTCCTCGGGGTACGACATGAGCACCCATCGCTGCATCTCGTTGCCCGGCAGCGTCGTGTCGAAGGCGATGGCGCGGTCGATGTAGATCGCCATCTCCGGCGGCAGCGTGGCCGTGACCGGATGTTCGTTGACGTGCACGCGCACGAGCGACCCCGGCACGGAGAATTCGGATGAAGGCACGCGCGCCAGCGCGTTGCGCACCGGCACGTTGAAGTTCTCGATGACGTAGTCGCACGCGCTGCTGAAGGCGAGGAGCGTGCCGCCGTTCTCGACGAACGTCCGCAGCGCCTGCGCGCCTTCCTTCTCCAGCGCGCCGCGGTACTCCGGCGGCAGCTCTTCGTTGTAGCGCATGCCGGCGGCGCCCTCTTCGCCGCCGCGGCCGCCGCGGCCGGTGGCGATCTGCTCGGCGGGGACGTCGGGGAGGATGAAGACGTCGAGGTCCTTCAGCCCCGCCTTCACCTCCGCGGCGTGCAGAGACTTCGGCGCGTAGCCGTACTGGTCGAGCAGCCAGCGCGTCCATCCTTCGTCGAGCGCGCCGCCCCACGGGTTGTAAATCGCGACGCGTGGCTTCGGCTGCCCCTCGTGCGCTTTCACGAACGACTTCGGTTCCGGGGTGATGGCAGTGACTCGGCGCGGCGAGCCGGTGACCGTCGTTCGTTCGACGGTCACGCCCATGGCCAGCGGCAGCGTCCAGGTGGCCACGTCGTACGGCCGCAGGATTTCCTTCCCCGCCTGCAGCCGCACCTCGGGGTAGCGCTGCGGCTCGAGCATCTCCACGAGGAACTTCGAATACGGCTGCGCCAGCGGAACGAAGTAGTCGCCGTTGTCCGCCTGCAGCACTTCGCAGCCGTGCTCGAGCAGCAGCGCCGCCAGGAACTGCGCCGTCGGCCAGTCGCGCTGCCGGCGCGGAATGCGGTACGCCTCGCCGGGCTTGGCCATCGCTACGGCGGCGCGCGCGCGGACGACGAGATCGCGCAGCACATCCTCGCGCCGGTCGGCCGCCGTTTCGAGCAGCGCGTCCGAGGCGATGCGCTCGTAATCCATGATGTCGCGCATCCGCCAGACGCCGCCCGGCCATGGATGCGGATGATTCACCGTGGCCTTGTAGTCGATGAGCCCCTTCGTGCCGCCGCGGAGCTCCGTCGGCTCGATGCGCACCGGCGTAGCGATGCGCGCCGACGCCGTCTCCAGCAGCAGCCCGGTGATGTTCTTCCACCAGCCGGTGTTGCGCGTGCCGCCGAGCCAGTAGGCGTCGAACGAATAGCCGTAGATGAGCCCCGCCTTGTTGGCCTGCTCGAGGCGGAAGGCCATGTTCGTCCCGATGAGGTTCGCCTCGCGCCAGATCAGCGGATGGACGTCGGGGTCGAGCGGATCGGCGAACGGCGGGATGAACATGCGCGGGCCGTCCATCCCCATCTGGTGCTCGTCGACGAAGAGCTGCGGATGCCACTCCTGATAGACGGCGCGGCTCAGCGCCTTCGTCTCTTTTTGCGTGAGCATGAACCAGTCGCGGTTGTTGTCGTGGCCGACGTAGTGGTGGTAGAGCCACGGCAGCCGTCCCCCCTCGTACTGCGTGCCGAGGTACTTGCGGTAGTAGTCGGTGATCATGATCTGGCCGTCGGGGTTGAGCGACGGCACGAGCAGGAGCACGACGTTGTCGAGGCGGCGCTTCGTCTCCGCGTCGTTCGCGGTGGCGAGCGCGTAGAGCCACTCCATGGCCATCTGCGACGAGGCGATCTCGCTCGAGTGGATGTTGCAGGTGACGAGGGCGATGGCTTTCCCTTCGCGGATCAGCGGCTCCGCATCCGACAGCCCGCGCGGATCGGCGAGCTTGGCGGAGATCTCCTTGATGCGGTCGAGGTTGCGGATGTTCGCCTCGGACGACACGACGGCCATCACGAAGTTCTCGCCGAGCGTCGTCTTCCCCATCGACTCGATCGTCACGCGCGGCGACGCCGCGGCCACGGCGCGGAAGTAGGCGACGATCTGCCGGTAGTCGGCGAGCTTGCGGTCGGCCCCGACCTCGAAGCCGAGGAACTTCGACGGCGCCGGGACCTCGGCGTGCGCCGCGGCGGCGAGAAGGAGAATCAGCAGGACACGCTTCATGGAGCGCGGATTATATTGGCCGCATGCGACAAAAATGGGCCGTCCTTTCCGCGCTGCTTTTCGTCTGCGCGCCGCTCTTCGCGGCCGACAAGCACTTCCGCATCCTGCAGGTCAACGACGTCTACAAGATCGAAGGACTCGAGAACGGCGCGGTCGGCGGTCTGGCGCGCGTGCGCACGCTGCGCAAGCAGCTCGAGGCGGACGGCACGCCGGTGCTTCTGCTGCACGCCGGCGACGCCATTTTCCCCTCGGTCATGAGCAAGTACCTCGCGGCGCAGCCGATGATCCGCGTGCTCAACCTCCTCGACGGCGACGCCGCCGCGTTCGACGGCAAGATGGCCGCAGCGATCGGCAACCACGAGCTCGAGAACGCCGATCCGATCTACACCCTCGGACGCCTGACGCAGAGCGATTTCACCTGGCTCGCCTGCAACATCTGGTACTGCGCCGGCGGGACGTGCAGCGAGCCGTTCTCGAAGCGCATCCACAACGTCGCCGATGTGATGACCTTCGACGTCGGCGTCCCCGTCGCCGTCATCGGCCTGACCACCGACAGCGGCACCGCCGACTACTTCAAAGTCGACTTCAATGACCGGCAGCGGCGCATCGCCGACGTGCGCGAAGCCGTCGAAGCCGTCAGCCGCGACAAGCCGCCCCGCCTTCTGATCGGGCTCACGCACGAAGATTGGTCCGACGACGAGCTCCTCGCGAAAAGCGTCGGCTTCGCGCTGATCGCCGGCGGTCACGACCACCTCTACGGCGAGCGCGACGTCAACGGCTGCCACATCGCCAAGGGCGATGCCGACGCGCGCAGCGTCGTGGTCTGGGACGTGACCGTGCCGCCGGCGGGGCCGCCGAAGATCGCCACGAAGCGCGTGTTCCTCGACGAGACGATCGCGAAGGATCCGCTCGTCGACGCCGAGGTGCAAAAGTGGACGGCGGAGCTGACGAAAAAGCTCGGGCCGAACGACACCATCGGCTTCACCAAGAACAAGCTCGAAGGCGTCGAGCCGGCCGTGCGCGGCTACGAGACCGCGCTCGGCAACCTCCTCGCCGACGTGGCCCGCGGCTGGATGCACGCCGACGTTGGCCTGATGAACGGCGGCGGCATCCGCATCAACGACAACATCCCTCCCGGCCCGGTGCGCAAGTACGACATGGAGGGGATCTTCTACTACTCGAACACCCTCGTCGATTTTGCGGTGACGGGGCAGCAGCTCCTCGACATCCTCAACAACAGCGTGTCGCACGTCGACGCCGGCGACGGCCGCTTCCTGCAGGTCAGCGGCGTCAAGTTCACCTATCGCGGCGGGCCGCCGTTCACCGTCGCGGCCAAGGACGTCGCCGTCAACGGGAAGCCGCTCGACCTCGGCGCGACCTACACCGTCGGCACGATCGACTACATCTACGACCGCGGCGCGAGCATCGGCTACGCGCTGTTCGATCCGAAGAACCCGTCCAAACCGAAGCTGCTCCATCCGCTCGACACGGCCAAGAACGACTTCCGCAAGGCGACGGAGGCGACGATCGCGGCGCTGCCGGGCACGATGATCACCACGGCGGTGGAGGGGAGGATCGTGGCGGGGAAGTGACCGCTCGGCGCTACTCGTGCCGCAGCGCCTCCACCACGTTCATCCGCGCCGCGCGCATGGACGGAATGATCGTGGCGAAGAATGAGACCGCGATGGCGAACGCGGCGATGAGCGCCACGACCTGCCACTCCGTGATGAACGGAATGGACGACACGTAGTAGACCTCGGCGATCTCCTGCGGGAACGACAGCAGTTGGTAGCGCGTCATGACCCAGCAGATCGCCACGCCGAGGAGCACGCCGGCGGCCGTGCCGGCCACGCCGACCAGAGACCCGTACCAGAGGAAGATCTGCCGCACGATCTGCTGGCTCGCCCCCATCGACGACAGAATGCCGATCTCCTTCCGCTTCTCGTGCACCGTCATGATCAGCGTGGAGACGATGTTGAACGTCGACACGAAGACGATCAGGCCGATGACGATGAAGAGCACGATCTGCTGCAGCTTCAGCATGGAGAAGAGCTGGCGGTTGAGATCGCGCCAGTCGCTGATACCGTAGCGGCGCGCGTCGAGGCGCTGCCCGAGCGCCGCGATGGTGGCGTCGAGCGACGCCCCCTCCCGCAGCTTCACCTCGACGAGATTCGCGCTGTTCGGCGCATTCATCAGGCGCTCGGCGTCGCGCAGGTCGATGAACAGCCAGCGCGCGTCGTACTCGTAGAAGCCGGTGGCGAAGACGTTGGTGACGACGAACGACTGCGTGCGCGGCATGAAGCTGCCGCTGTTGTCGCTCGGCACCGTGACGGCCATCGAGGTGCCGCGCGCGACGCCGAGCTTCTTCGCCAGGTACTGTCCGACGGCGACGCCCGCCTCCCCTTCGTCGGTGTCGAAGCGGCCGCGCGGGCCGACGATGCGCGCGATCATCGGCGTGGCGCGCGCTCGTTGCGGCTCGATGCCCTTGACCATGACCTCGCTGCCGGTGGAGTTGCGCTCCGTCGTCACCAGGGCGTGCTGGTAGAGCACCGGCGACGCCTCGGCCACGCCGGGCGTGGCCCGGATGACCGCGAGCAGCGTGCCGCGGTCTGCCACCGGCGCGCCGATCGAGTAGACGAAGATCTCCGCGTTGCCGCCGAGGAGCTTCCGCTGCAGGTCGCGCCGGTAACCGGTCATCAGGGCCATGGAGATGACGAGCGCCATCACGCCGATGATCAGTCCGAGCACCGAGACCATGCCGACCGCGGAGACGAGCGCGTCGGTCGGGCGCCGGAGGTAGCGCCAGGCAATGGTGAGAGGGAGGTTCATGGCGAAAGATCCCTCGCCCCGCGAAGCGGGGAGAGGGTGGCGCGCAGCGCCGGGTGAGGGGCGCCGCCATCCTCGCCTGGGCCGCCATCGGCCTCGGCGTCATCACCAAAGGTCCGGTCGCGATCGCGCTGCCGCTGCTCGTCGCCATTCCGTACGGCGTCATTCGCAAACGGCTGTCGGCGATTTTTCCGATCGCCGGCATCGTCGTCTTCGTCCTCGTCATCGCGCCGTGGGTGTGGGCGATCTCGCGCGCGGTGCCCGACTTCCTGCACTACGTCCTCGTCACCGAGACCGCCCAGCGTCTCGCCACGAAAGCGCTCAAGCGCACCGGCCCGCCGTGGTACTTCATCCCGTATCTCCTCGGCGGCGCGTTGCCGTGGTCGTTCGTGCTTCTCGGCACACGCATCGATCGCCGCGACCGCCCGAACCTCTACCTGCTGCTGTGGATCGCGATCCCGTTCCTTTTCTTTTCGTTGTCGCAGTCGAAGCGGCCGCAGTACATCCTGCCGCTCATGCCGGCGATCGCGTTGCTTGTCGCGCGGACCTGGTGCGCGAGCGCGAAACGCGGCACGCGCATCGCGGCCGCGGTGCTGATCGCACTCGGCGTCGCGCTCATCGGTGCGACGCCGTTCGTGCATCTGACCGAGGAGTTCACGGCCGGCGCGCGCGCGAGTGC
>DATDFB010000218.1:0-17228 GCA_036522835.1 Thermoanaerobaculia bacterium
GGAGGTTTCCTTAGTACGAGAGGACCGGGAAGCACCGACCTCTAGTGTACCGGTTGTCGCGCCAGCGGCACCGCCGGGTAGCTAGGTCGGGAAAGGATAATCGCTGAAAGCATATAAGCGAGAAGCCAACCACAAGATGAGTTCTCCCTGAAGACCCGTGGTAGATGACCACGTTGATAGGCTGGGAGTGTAAGCGCGGCGACGCGTTCAGCTGACCAGTACTAATCGGTCGTTTGACTTGACCATAAATGCCTTGATTTGATGCTGTCTGCAGCGTGCTTTCATCCTCTGCAGCCCATGTTCAATTCTTTTCTTAGATCACAAGTTTCCGGTGATCATAGAGCGGAGGAAACACCCGTTCCCATTCCGAACACGGCAGTTAAGCTCCGCATCGCCAATGATACTGCGCGGGCAACTGCGTGGGAAAGTAGGACGTCGCCGGGATAAACATGAAGGCCCGCGGGCTCAAACCCGCGGGCCTTTTTCTTTGCGCCGCCTCAATGCCCACAAGCGCATCAACCCCTTCATCGCATCCCATATCTCCGCCGCCCCGAAACTGCTCGTCCCCCGCTCCCGGTTGACGAACGTCGTCGGCACCTCGATCACCCGCATCCCCGCGTAATGCACGTTGACGGTGATCTCGCTCAACGGAATGAACCCGCGGCCGATTTTTCCGCACGTGGCCACAATGAGCTCCGCCGCGCGCCGCGAGTAGGCGCGGTATCCGGTCGTGTAGTCACGAATCGGGACGCCCAAGAGCACCCGCGCCACCGCATTGGCCGCGCGCGAGAACATCCGCCGCCGCAACGGCCAGCGCACGATGCGTCCCCCCGGCACGTAGCGGCTGGCCACGACCATGTCCGCCCCGGCCAGCGCGGCGGCGAGCTCCGGAATCTGTGCCGGCGCGTGCGAGAAGTCGGAGTCCATCTCCACGACCACCTCGCATCCCGCCTCGAGCGCCTCGGCGATGCCGACCAACACCGCCGTTCCGCGCCCGCCCTTCCCCTCCCGGTGAATGACGCGCACCGACTCCCCTTGCAGCGGCGCGAGCGCGTCGACGGTCGAGAGGTCCGGCGAGTCGTCGATCACGACGACCAGCGCCTTCGGCACGGCCTCACGGATCGCCGCCACCAGCGCCGCGATGTTCTCCGCCTCGTTGTAGCTCGGAAGGATGACGCCGATCATGCCGGGAGGCGGATGTTACGATGAATCGCGTCGATGCTGGCCGCTCTTCTCCCCCCGGGCGGTGACGCGGCCTTGACTTCCATCTCCCGCCGTGACACAACCGTCGCACTCGTCCGATGGCCAAGAACTTCGCCATCACCGGAGCCACCGGCTATATCGCGCCGCGCCATCTCCAGGCCATCAACGAGACGGGCCACACCGTCGTCGCGGCGCTCGATCCGTCCGATTCCGCCGGCACGCTCGACCGCTACTCGTTCGACGTCCGCTTCTTCACCGAGTTCGAGCGTTTCGAGCGGCACATCGAGAAGCTCCGCCGCCTCGGCGACACCGAGCGCGTGCACTGCCTCTCCGTCTGCTCGCCGAACTACCTCCATGACGCCCATTGCCGCCTGGCCCTCCGGATCGGTGCCGATGCCATTTGCGAAAAACCGCTGGTCATCAACCCGTGGAACCTGGATGCCCTGCAGCAGCTCGAGGCCGAGACCGGCCGGCGCATCTGGACCGTCCTGCAGTTGCGCCTGCACGACGCGCTCATCGGTCTGCGCGAGCAACTCCGCGCCGGCACGGCGCAGCACGACGTCGTCCTCACCTACGTCACCGCGCGCGGGCCGTGGTACGACGTCTCCTGGAAGGGCTCGCCGGAAAAATCGGGCGGCATCGCCATGAACATCGGCGTGCACTTCTTCGACCTGCTGCTGTGGATCTTCGGCGAGGCCGCCGAATGCCGCGTGCAGCTCGCCGCGGAGCGGCGCATGGCCGGTACGCTCGAGCTCGAGCGCGCGCGCGTGCGCTGGTTTCTGTCGATCGAGCCCTCCGATCTGCCGGCGCCCGCGCAGCCCGGCGGCCGGACCACATACCGCTCCATTACAATCGACGGCCAGCAGCTCGAGTTCACCGACGGGTTCGCGAACCTCCACACGCGCGTCTACGAAGAGATTCTGGCGGGACGGGGATTCGGGATCGACGACGTGAGACCCTCGATCGAGATCGTCTCGCGTATTCGCAGCCTGGCCGTGTCGCCGGACGACGGCTTTGCGCACCCGTACCTTCGCCGCTGATGCTCATGGCAGACACGTTCGTTCATCCCAGCGCCTACGTCGACGAGCCGGCCGCCATCGGCGACGGCACGAAGATCTGGCATTTCTGCCACGTCATGTCCGGCGCGCGCATCGGCCGCGCCTGCAACCTCGGGCAGAACGTCTTCGTCGCCGCCGGCGTCGTCATCGGCGACAACGTCAAGATCCAGAACAACGTCTCGCTCTATACCGGCGTGGAGCTCGAGGACGACGTTTTCTGCGGCCCATCGTGCGTCTTCACGAACGTGACGAATCCGCGCGCCGAGGTCGTGAGGCGGGACGAGTACAAGCGGACGCTTGTCCGCCGCGGCGCCACCATCGGCGCCAACGCCACGATCGTCTGCGGCGTCACCCTCGGCCGCTACGCATTCGTCGGGGCCGGCGCACTCGTGCGCAGCGACGTCCCCGACTACGCGCTCGTGCTCGGTGTTCCGGCCGTGCGTAAAGGGTGGATGAGCCGCCACGGTCATCGCCTGCGGGCGAAAGACGAACAGGGCCGCTATGTCTGTCCGCAAAGCGGCTGGCGCTACGAAGAAACAGACGGCGCGCTGCTCTGCGTCGACTGGCCCGAGGATCGGCCGCTGCCATGAACCTGACGGACAAGCGCATTTTGGTCATCGGTGGCGGAGGGCTGATCGGCAGCCACGTCGTCGAGGCGTTGACGCGCACAGATATCCGCGAAGTCGTCGTCTACGACAACTTCAGCCGCGGCCGCGCCGACAACTTGCGCGAGGCCATGCGCGATCCGCGCGTCACAATCTTCCCCGACGGCGGCGACATCCTGCAGACCGATGTCCTCGACCGCGCCATGGAAGGCATCGACGGCGTCTTTCACCTGGCGGCGTTGTGGCTGCTGCAGTGTCATGAATACCCGCGCGCCGCGTTCGACGTGAACATCCGCGGCACGTTCAACGTCATCGAGGCGGCCATCCGGCGGAAGGTCAAGCGCGTCGTCTATTCGTCGTCCGCGTCGGTGTACGGCGACGCCGTGGAAGTGCCGATGACCGAGGAGCATCCGTACAACAACTTCACCTTCTATGGCGCGACGAAAATCGCCGGCGAGCACATGTTCAAGAGCCTTGGCGCGCGCTACGGGCTCGACTGGGTTGGCCTGCGCTACATGAACGTCTACGGGCCGCGGCAGGATTACAAGGGTGCGTACGTCGCCGTGATGATGAAGATCCTCGACCGCCTCGACGCCGGCCTTCCGCCGATCGTCTACGGCGACGGCTCGCAGCAATACGACTTCATCGATGTCGCCGACACGGCGCGCGCGAACCTTTGCGCGATGCAGGCCGACGTCCGCGGCCGCTGCTACAACGTCGGCCGCGGCATCGGCACGTCCATTCGCGAGCTGACGGAGCTCCTGATCCGCCTGCACGGCAGCGACGTGCCGATCGCGTACGAGCCGGCCGGGCAGACTTTCGTCACGAACCGCATCGGCTCCGTCGATGCCGCCGCGCGCGATCTCGGGTTCCGCTGGACGATCGATCTCGAGGAGGGGATGAAGCGGCTCATGGCGTGGCGGCGCGCCGACATTGCCGCCGTCGAGGCGCGGCGGGCTGACGGTCGATGAAGATCCCCATCACAAAGCCGTTTTTCGGCGAGGAGGAAGAGCGCGCCGTCGTCGAGCCGCTGCGCAGCGGTTGGGTGGCGCAGGGGCCGCGCGTCGCGGAGTTCGAGGCGCGCTTCGCCGCGTACACAGGCGCGGCCCACGCGATCGCAACGACGTCGGCGACGACGGCGCTGCACCTGGCGCTCGTGGTCAGGGGCATCGGCTCCGGCGACGAGGTCATCGTGCCGGCCTTCACGTGGGTGGCCACGGCGAACGTCGTGGAGATGCAGGGCGCGCGGCCGGTTTTCGTCGACATCGACTTGGCGACGTTCAACCTCGACGTCGACCAGATCGAGCGCGTCATCACGCCGAAGACGCGCGCCATCATCCCGGTCTCGCTGTTCGGCCTCGCCTGCGACATCGACGCCGTCAATGCCCTCGCCCGCGCGCACGGCCTCGCCGTGATCGAGGACGACGCCTGCGCGACCGGCGCGTGGATCCGCGGCCGTCACGCCGGGGTCGCCGCGGACATGGGCTGCTTCAGCTTCCATCCGCGAAAGGCGATCACAACCGGTGAGGGCGGCATGGTGATCACCGCCGACGCCGCGACGGCCGCGGCAGTGCGCTCGCTGCGCGACCACGGAGCGTCGAAGAGCGACCTAGCCCGTCACCTCGGCGCGAAGAGTTACCTGCTGCCCGCCTTCGACGCCGTCGGCTACAACTACCGCATGACCGACCTTCAGGCAGCCGTCGGCGTGGTGCAGATCGCGCGGCTCGAGTCGCTGCTGCGGCAGCGTGCTGCGGTGGCGCAGCGCTACGATGAGGCATTGGCTGACGTCGGCGCGCTGCGTCTGCCGTCGGCGCCGCCCGATTTCGTGCACGGCTGGCAGTCGTACGTGACGCTCTTTTGCCCGGAACCGCCGTCGATGGCAAACGTCGACGCGCTGCACGCGCGCCGCAACGCGTTGATGGACGCGCTCGAATCTGACGGCATCGCCACGCGGCCGGGAACGCACGCCGTGCACATGCTCCGGTTCTATCGCTCGAAGTACGGGCTCGAGGCGCGCGATTTCCCGAACGCCTGCATCGCCGACCGGCTGAGCATCGCCCTGCCGCTCTACGCGCAAATGACGGACGAGGAGCAGCAGTACGTAATCGATCGTCTGCGGCAGCGCATCGGGGCGGCCGGCTGATGTGCGGCATCTGCGGAGTGGTGCGGACCGACGGACAGGAGATTTCCGCCGCCGCGCTGGCGCGGATGAGTGAAACGCTCCTCCATCGCGGCCCCGACGATGACGGCGTGTGGAGCGAAGGCGGTGCCGGACTGGCCAGCCGGCGGCTGTCGATTCTCGACCTCTCGCCCGCCGGCCACCAGCCGATGGCGAGCGGCGACGGCCGCCTCGTCATCGTCTACAACGGCGAGCTCTACAACTTTCGGGAGCTGCGCCGCGAGCTCGAACGTCTCGGTCATGAATTCCGCTCGCGGAGCGACACCGAGGTCGTGGTGCAGGCCTTCGCGGAATGGGGCGCGGAGAGTCTCTTGCGGTTCAATGGCATGTTCGCGTTCGCCATCTGGGACCGCATCGAGCGGCGCTTGGTTCTCGCGCGCGACCGCTTCGGCGTCAAGCCGCTGTACTACTTCCGCGATGGCGCGCAGTTGCTCTTCGCCTCGGAGATCAAAGCGATCCTCGCGCAACCGGGCATCCGTGCCGCCGTCTGTCTTCCCGCGCTCGACGAGTACTTCACCTTCCAAAACGTCCTGAGTGAGCGGACGTTGTTCGAGGGCATTTCGATTTTGCCGGCCGGTCATTACGCGGAGCTGAAGGCCGGGCGATTCGACGTGCGGCGCTATTGGGATTACGACTTCCGCAATCAGATCACCGGCGCCGCCGCGGAGGAGGTCGGCGAAGAGGTCCGGCGGCTCTTCGTGCAAGCGGTCGAGCGGCAGCTCGTCTCCGACGTGCCGGTGGCGAGCTATTTGAGCGGCGGCTTGGACTCCGGCTCGATCACCGCAGTCGCTCGCCGGCGCGTGCCGCGCCTCATGACCTTCACCGCCGGCTTCGATCTCTCCTCGGCCGCGGGTCTCGAGCTCGCCTTCGACGAGCGTGCCGCGGCGGAGTTCCTCTCCAACCAGCTGAAAACCGAGCAGTACGAGATGGTGCTGCACGCCGGCGACATGGAGCAGGTCATGCCCGATCTTCTCTGGCATCTCGAGGACCTGCGCGTCGGGCAGAGCTATCCGAACTTCTACGTCGCGCGGCTGGCGGGGCGGTTCGTCAAAGTCGTGCTTTCCGGCACCGGCGGCGACGAGCTGTTCGGCGGCTATCCCTGGCGCTATCAGCACGCCATGGAAAGCGGCTCGGCGAGCGAGTTCCTCGATCGCCACTATCGCCTCTGGCAGCGGCTCGTGCCCGACGAAGAAAAGCCCGATCTGTTTCGCGACGACGTGCGCCGGCGCCTCGACGGCCACTCCACGAGGGATGTCATGCGCGGCGTCTTCGGAGCGGAACTGGCGCTGGAGAGCCGCACCGACTTCCTCAACGCGGCGCTCTATTTCGAGTTGAAGACGTTCCTGCACGGGCTGCTGGTCGTCGAGGACAAAGTCAGCATGGCGCACTCGCTCGAGTCGCGCGTGCCGTTTCTCGACAACGACCTCGCGGAGCTGGCCTGCCGCCTCGCGCCGCAATACAAGATCGGCCACTTCGACCCCACCGCGCCCGCCGTCGACGAGAACGAGATCGCCGGAACGCGCCGGGACCTCCGCTCCTCTGCCGGCAAGCAGGTGCTGCGTCTGGCCATGGAGCCGATCCTTCCCGCGGCCGTCCGCGAGC
Organism: Thermoanaerobaculia bacterium; assembly: GCA_036522835.1. Classification (GTDB taxonomy): domain Bacteria; phylum Acidobacteriota; class Thermoanaerobaculia; order Gp7-AA8; family Gp7-AA8; genus DATDFB01. The sequence continues at coordinate 6,648 of DATDFB010000218.1, forward strand.
GCGCCAAGCAGGGGTTCAGCGCGCCCGACGCGAGCTGGTTCCGCGGCGAGAGCATCGACTACGTCAATCGCCTGATCCGCGACAAGAACGCGCGCTTGTATGATTACCTGCAGTACGGCTACGTGACGCGCAAGCTCGACGAGCACGGCAGCGGACGGCACAATCACCGCCTCCTGATCTGGTCGCTGCTCAGCTTCGAATGGTGGCTGCGAAGGTTCCTCGATTGAAAGATCCCGCCGATCCGGCAGCGGCCGAGTGGATGCGCGCGGCGCGCCTGACGCTGGAGGCGCTGCGGCAGGAGATGCGGCAGCGCTTCGACCGCGACTTGCCGCTCGAGGAGCTCCTCTCCGACCGCTGGGAGCGCGCCCGTAGCCTAGGCTTTGGGGAAGGAGCGAGCATCTACGCGAGCAGCTACGTCTACGGCGACGTAGCCGTCGGCGAAGGGACGTGGATCGGCCCGTTCACGCTGCTCGACGGCTCCGGCGGCCTGACCATCGGCGGCTTCTGCAGCATCAGCGCGGGCGTGCAGATCTACACGCACGACTCGGTCAAGTGGGCTCTGTCGGGAGGCAAGGCGCCGTACGCGCGCGCGCCGGTGTCGATCGGCGATCGCTGCTACATCGGCAGCCAGAGCGTGATCGCGAAGGGGGTCACGATCGGCGAGCAGTCGGTCGTCGGCGCCTGCTCCTTCGTGAACCGCGACATCCCGCCGCGCTCGATCGCTGCCGGCGTGCCCTGCCGCGTGATCGGCCGCGTCTCGATCGGTAGCGACGGCGAGGTCGAGTTGCACATCGACCGCGCCGAGTGAAAAGAATTTTCGCCATCCGGCGCCAGTTTTGCGGACCACCTTGACCGACCGTCCGGACCGGCTTCCTCGGCGTCCCTTTGCGCACTCCGCCGTGCTCTTGGCGGGCAGCGATCTCCTCGGCCGGGCGGTGCTGTTCCTCATCTCGCCGCTCCTGACGCGGCTGCTCACGCCGGCTCAGTACGGCAGCTATGCGCTCCTGTTGAGCGTTGCGGCGGTGCTGGCGCTCGTGCAGTACGGCGGGATGGACGCGGCCTTCCCGTTCTTTCGCGCCCGCGCTGCGGATCACCAGGCCGAAGAGCGGATCGTCGTCACCGCCTCGGTCGTCGTCACGGCGTCGGCGCTCGTCATCGCGCTTGTCGCGTGCATCGTTGCCGCCGTCACGCCGCCGCTGCGACGGCTCGCGCAGCTTTCGACGACGGAGATGCTGATCTTCTGCGCGGCGCTCTTTCCGATGGCCATGTCGGGGTGGCACCAGTACGTCTTCCGTTATCTGCGCGAGACCGGCCGCTTCGTCCGCGTGACGCTGCTGTCGCAGGTCGGCGGGCCGCTCATCGCCGTGCCGCTGATGACGCTCGTGCGGCAGGAGCAGCGGCTGATGGCGTTCCTGCTCGTCATTCTTCTTGCGCAAGCGGCGGCGGCATTGTGGGCTCTCGGCCAGTACGCCGGCATGCATTTGCGCATGTACCGGCGGGTGGCGTTCTCCGGCGCGCTGGCGAAGGAGATGCTCCACTACGGCCTCCGCCTCGTGCCGGCCTTTTTGCTCTACGCGGCGTCGTTCCACGCCGGGCGATGGCTCTTGGCGTGGTTTGACGGAGCGGCGTCCGTGTCCGCGCTCGCCATCGCGGCGCTGCTCAGCTCCGCCGCGTTGATCATTCGGGCTTGGTTCTCATTCTTTTGGGACCCGTACGTCGCGCACTGGATCGCCGTTGATCCGCCGTCGGTCTATTTGCCGCGCATGCAGGCCGCCGTGCCGTTGGTCGCATCGGTCTTGTTCGCGCTCACGGCCGTGGCGGTCGTGTGGGCGGACGTCGTCATTCGAATTCTCTATCCGCCGAGCTATCTCGGGGCGGCGAAGCTCGTGCCGTTTCTCCTGTGCGCCGCAACGTGCTCGGCGTTGTCGGCTGTGGCCATCTCCACCGTATTGATCGGCAACACACCGCGATTTCATCTCCCGCTCTACGCCGCCGCGCTGATCATCGACGTCGCCGCATGCCTCGTGCTGGTGCCCAGCCGCGGCGCGCTCGGCGCGGCGTGGGCCAATTTCGCCACGGAGCTCTTCATCCTGGCGAGCTGGATCGCCGTCGGCTGGTTCGTCCTGCGCAATCTCCGGATCGGCTGGACCGCGGCGCTGTTCCAACTCACCGTCGCGGTCCTCCTGGCGGCCGTCTATCAGCCGGGGGCACTCTGGTCCGAGCACGTGCTTGCGGAGCGCTGCATCGTCACGCTGCTCGCGGTCGGGATCATCGCTGGCGCCGGCGCGTGGGCGCTGCGCGAGCAATGGCCGCAGGTGTCGCGTATGATCTCAACCCGCGGCGTCCCTGCGCCGCTCGCGGCGACGGAATAGGACGGAGATGGCGGCCACGATGACTGCCGATCGGTACGTGAGCCACGAGGGCGTGCATTACCTTCGCTCGCTCCCCGATTCCTACCGCGATCGCGTGGTGGAAATGATGAGCGGGCGCGCCGAGGCCATGGTGCGGCTGCGGCTGTCGAACGGGCAGCAGTTCGTCATGCCCATCGCCATCCGCGGCGCCAGGCCGCTGCCGGCGCTGCTGCGGTCGATCTCGCCGCGGGCGAAGCTCGAGCGTCTGCGCAACGTCTATCGGCGTCTCAAGCCGTGGCTCGCTCGCGCCGGCGTCGTGGGCGCGCTCAATCGCTGGGCGGCGCGCCGGAAGCTCGCCGTGGCGGTCTACGACGACCATCGCGTCCTCTACCTCGACGACGACAAGCTCTTCTCGTGGGTCGGCCATGACCTCCTCGTCGCCGACCCTGCCGCGTCGGCGCCGCGCTACATCGGGCTGGCCCTCACCAATCGCTGCAACCTCGAATGCGGCATGTGCCCGTACCACAGCCCGATCGAGAAGGCGCAGCACGGGACGGACTACTTCATGCGGGGAGAGCTGATCGATCCGGAGGACGTGAAGCGCGTGCTCGACTACGCCGAGCGATCCGGCGCCGTCGTGGGACTCGGGCAGGTGGACGAGCCGCTCATCGCCATGATGGCGCCGCGGTATTGGCCGCTCTTCCGCGACAGCAAGGCGGCCATGACCATCACCACGAACGGGACGCTCCTTCGCGGCGAGGACGACTTCCGGCGCATGGCCTCGCTCCGCAATCTGCAATCGATCTCCATTTCCCTCGACGCGGCCTCGGAGGAGTCGTACCGGAAAATCCGCGGCGGCGACTTCAACGAGCTTCGCCCGGCCATGGTCGACTTCTTTAAGTATCTGAAGCGGCACCGCCCGGAGATCGAGCGGCGCGTCTGCTTCGTCGCTCAGCCCGACAATGCCGGCGAAGAGAGCGCGTTCCTGGAGCAGTGGAAGCCGTACGTCAACATCGTCTCGATCTATCAGCTCACGCAGTACGACCGCCAGTCGGGCGCGCTGCAGTTCGATCATAATTTTGCCGATGAGAAGCGGACGCCGTGCGGCGCCATCTTCGACACGATGTACGTCATGCCGAAAATGGACGTCCTGCCGTGCTGCCTCTTCATGTACGTCTCCCCGTACGAGGGAATGCGCCCGATCGGCAAATTCGACGACGGCTTTTGGCAATCCGACGACTATCACCGCTTCCGCAGCACCGTGACGGACGAGCAGTTCGGCGCCATTTGCGCGAAATGCACGGTGTGGAAGCAGGGAGCGGCGCGCTGGGCCGAGGAGGACGGCATCCCCGTCTCCGTGAACCCGCACGAAAAGCATTACCATGTTGGCTGAGCAATACCGGTGGGCGCTCGACTGTCTCAGCCCCTATGAGCGCGACTTCTATGAGATCGAGGTGGAGCGCCGGCCGCGCGAGCTCTATGTGCGGCGGCTGCAGCGGCTCGGCTTCGAAGGCTTCGAGTCGGTGCTCGACATTGCCTGCGGCCTCGGCCAGTGGAGTCTCGCCCTGGCGGAATTGAACGCCCGCGTCGCCGGCATCGACGTCTCCGCGGAGCGGCTCCTCATCGCCAACCTATTGGCCGTCTCCGCCGCGAAGACGAACGTGGAGTTCCGCTGGTCGCGCATGGAAGCGTTGCCGTTTGCCGGCGCCGCGTTCGACGCCGCATTTTGTTATGGGGCGTTCATGTTCGGCAACGGGAAAGAGACGCTCCGCGAGCTCCATCGCGTGCTGCGGCCGAACGCCTTGCTGTACGTCAATGCCAACGGCGCCGGGTTTTATCTGTCGCGCGTCCGGCAACGCGGTCTTTCGGGCGCGCTGGCGCTGCTGCGCATGACCGCGAACGGCGCTGCCGGGCGCGATGCGAATCGCACCTACTCACGGCGCCGTCTGGCGCGTTTGCTCGAGGAGAACGGCTTTGCCGTGCAGCAGGTCGCGGACGAGGGTGCGATTGGCGGGACGGAAGCGGGCGCCGCGCCGTTCTATCCCGGCAAATGGCATGGACTCGACGCCGTCTTCGAGGTTCTGGCGCGCCGCCGATGAGCGCGGGGAAGGCGTCGCTGCGGTCGCTGGCGCGCTCCATCGCGGTCCGCATCGCTTCGCTGCGCGTGCCGAGCAGCCATGCCGATCCGGCCGTGCCGTCCGTGCGCGGACCGTTTCCCGCGTCGCTCTATCGGAAACTGCTCGAGGACGGTTTGCAATGCGGCGTGCTGTTCACGCCGGTTCCCGCCGTCGTTGAAGATCGCGTCGCCGTCGCTCTGCGCCACGACCTCGACGATCGTCCCGACCGGCTGACGCCCTTCCTCGACATCGAAGAGGAGCTGAACGTCCATTCGTGCTCGTATTTCATTGTGGACGGCATCGTCGCCTCGCACGCGTACACATACAACCTCGAGGACTGCCGCTCGTTCGCGGAGCGCATCCGCGCGCGCGGCGGCGGCGTGGGACTGCACTCCATCGCGTGGGCATACCCCGACTCCTTGAGCACTCTCGCGCGCGAGCGCGAGCGCTTCGCCGCGATTTTCGGTATGCCGCCGAGCAGCGAGACGTTCCACGGATTTCTTCCGCGCCGCGAGACTGCGTCGCTGCGCCGGCGCTTCAATCGCCTCTACCTGCGGCGCAATGGCGCGTTTTTCGAAGCGCACCGGCGCATCGTTCTTTCGGACAGCGAATCGCGCCCGCTCTGTCCGGCCCTGCGCTATGGCGACATGCTCCGAGGCGTTCCGTACGAGATCCTGACGCACCCGCAGTATTGGACGCCGTGAATGCGAGTCCACGTCTTCGGAAACGTCCTCAATAACGCCGTGGTTCTGGCGCGGGAGCTGGAGCGTGCCGGCGTCGAGGCCCGCGTATTTCTTCCCGTCGACCGCTTAGGCATTGCCGGGGACGCGCCGGAGTGGGAGTACGGCGAAGCGGGCGTGCCGGCGCATCTCATCGAGGGCTTGCCGGCGGTGCGGCTGCTGACGCCGTCGAATCTCTCCTTCGTGCGCCGGTTCGTGCGCGGCGCCGATCTCCTGCACGTCTTCGGCGTCGGGCCGGCGCTCCTCGCCTCGCACCTCGGCAAGCTCCCGCCGGTCGTCTTTCATTCGTATGGCGGCGACTTGCAGTGGATCCCGTGGAACCGCCGCACGGTTGCACTGCGGGTTTACGCCTTCATGCAGCGGCGCGGCATCCGGCGCGCCGACGCCGCGATCATCCAGCCGTATCAGTGGCCGTTCGTGAGGCGCCTTCGTTATGAAGGGATCGTGCATGACGATGTGCCGTTTCTCGCGGACTTCGAGAACCTGACGGCGCTGCCGCCGGACGAGCGCGTCGCCGCGGAGTATGGATCGTACCGGCTCGTCGTCTATTCGCCGACGCGGCACGCGTACGACACGCATCACGACATCGGCCTATACGCGAAGAACAACTACGTCGCCATCGACGGCTTCAGCCGCTTCGTCAAGGAGTCGGGCGTGGCGCCGTCGGAGGCCTGCCTGGTCATGGTCGACAAGGGGCCGAACGTCGAGGACAGCCGGGCGCTGATCCGCCGCGAAGGCATCGAGCCGTACGTCAAGCTCATTCCCGAACATCCGAAGGCGGTCGTCTACAGCTTCCTGCGATTGCCGAACGTCGTCGTCGCCGACCAGTTCCCGCGCGTGACGTTGACGATCGGCGGCATCGCGCGCGAGGCCCTGGCCTTCGGTTGTCCGCTGATCACGCGCGCGGACATCCCGGCGACGGCGCGGCAATATCACACCGACACCGTGCCGCTGCTCTACGCGGAAACGCCGGAGCAGATCGCCGCGCATCTCCGGGCGATGCTCGATGACCGCGCGCGCGAGCAGCATCGCCAGGCCGCGCGCCGCTGGGCGGACGTTCATTTGCGCGACAATCGCCTGCTCGTGGAGCGACTCCTCGACATCTACGCGGCGCTGCTTGGAGGACGGGCGTGAATCGGACGGCGGGCTGGTTCGTGCTGCTCCTGGCCGGATTCTTCGCGCTCTACTTTTCGGCGCTGGTCCTGCACGGCTACCTCGGTCTGCCTCCGGTTCCCGGCGACGGGCAGGACTACGACAACATCGCCCTGCAGATCGCGCGCGGGCGCGGCGTGGCCACCAACTCGCTCGATCTGGAATGGCGCGTGCCGTATGCGAAGTACAACGGCAGCCACGTATACGACGGGATTCTCAGCCGCAGAGACGGCTACCAATTGACGACGTACCGGCCCCCGTTGCTGCCGTTCATTCTCGCCGGTCTGTATCGCGCGTTCGGACGGCAATTCGTCTCCTGGCAGGTCCTCTCGTGCTTGATCGTCGCCCTCGGCCTGGCGCTCGTCTGTCTCGTCGCGAAACGCGTCGCCGGAACGCCGGCGATGGCGCTGACGGCAGTGCTCTCCATCGCCACGCGCTCGTATTTCAGCTACACGGGCGAATTCGGATTGCTCACCGAGCCGCTGAGCGTCGGCCTCGTCGGCGTGCTGCTCTTTTCCATCGCCATCATGGAGGAGCGGCCGACGGCGGGAGCGATTCTCTGCGGCATCGACCTGGCGTTGCTCGGACTGGCCCGGAATCTGTTCATCCCGCTGACGATCGCGATCACTCTGCCGCTTGCCTTCGTCGTGCGCCGCCGCAGCGCCGCGGTCGCATTTCTGTTGGCGATCGGGCTGCAGTGCCCGTGGTGGATCCGCAACATGCACGTGCTGCATGCGCCGATGCCGTTCGGGACGCAGTCCGGAATCGCCATGTACGGAGGCTTCAGCGACGGCGCCGTGCAGCACGGCGGCGTCTTCTGGAGCACGAGTCTGAAGAACGTCGGCATGGCCTACGCCCCCCTCGGCATCACCTGCGTGAACTGCAATGAGGTGGAGCTAGCCCGCTACGGATGGCGCGGCGCGGCGGCCTGGGTCCGGGCGCACCCCGTTGCCACGATCGTGCTGGGGTGGAAGAAAGTGCAGGACACGCTCCGCAGCGGCGTCGACGACGCAGGTCTGGTGGTCTTCCTCTATGTTTTTGGGGCGGCGGCGCCGTTCGTCATCCGGCGGAACAGCGCCGTCCTCGCCGCCTTCGGCATCGTCGTATTCAACCTGGCCGTCATCGCGGCAACGTGGTCGGCCGGCTGGCGATACCTCGTGCCGGTCGAGCCGCTCCTGGCATTTCTGACCGCCGTCACCGTCGCGCGCGTTTTGGAGCGGCGGACGTGACGCTGCGCGTCGGGGTCGTCACGCCGAACCTCGACACCGGCGGCAGCGAGCGGCAGATCGTGAAGCTCACCGCGGCCATGCGCGGCATGGACGTCGAGATCTCCGTCGTCATCCTCTTCGGCGCGTACGAGAATCCGCTGCTGGCGCTCCTCGATCCGTCCGTGCGCGTCGTCCGGCCGAAGTACTTTCATCACGATCCGCGCATCGGGCGCTGGCTCGCCGGAGTCATCGCGGAGAACGGCTTCGACATCGTGCACTCGTTTCTCTGGAATGCCGACGTCTACGCCGCCGCCGCGAAAAAACGCGCGACGTTCGCGCTGATCTGTTCCGAGCGCGGTGACCGCTCGCGCAAGACGCCGCTGCACGCGATGCTCGACCGCCGCCTGATCTTTCGCCGGGCCGATCTTTTCTGCGCGAACTCGCAATTCGGCGCGCGGCTGCTGGCGCAGCGCGGCTTCGACCCGCAGCGCATCCGCGTCATTCCGAACGGGCTCGATCTCGTTCAGGTCGATGCCATCGAGCGGCGCGACGTGCGGCCGCTCTGCGGCTGGGAGCCGGGCGCGCCGGTCGCCGGAGTCGTCTCGCGCCTCGTCGACTATAAAGGCGTCGACGTCGTCCTGCGCGCCGTGGCGCAAGTCCCCGGGCTTCACTGCGCGATCATCGGCACGGGGCCGGACGAGCGGCGGCTGCGCCGGCTGGCGCGGCAGCTCGGCGCCACGGAGCGCATCGCTTTTCTCGGCAATCAAGCCGCGCCGGAGGCGTTCGTGAAGTCGTTCGACGTCGCCGCGTTGGCGACGCGCGATGCCGAGCATTGCTCGAACGCGATCCTCGAAGCGATGGCCTGCGCGAAACCGGTCGTGGCGACGAACCTCGGCGGCAATCCGGAGCTCGTCGCCGACGGCACGACCGGCTTGCTCGTTCCGCCCGGCGACGTGCGGGCGATGGCCGAGGCGATGCGGCGGCTGATCGGGCAGCCGGCGTTGCGGGAGGCGATGGGCGCGGCGGCACGGCGGCGGATCGAAGAGCGATTCCGCATCGAGACGGCCGCGCGCGAGATGCTCGCGCTTTGGCGGGAGGCGGCGTCGTGATCATGCTCGGCTTCGCCGCCGTCGTCGCGGCCATCTTCGTGACGGGGCTGGCCATCAGCGACCGCTTGCACCTGGAAGGATGGGAGCGCAGCGTCGCCGCCATCGTCGCCGGCAGCGCGCTCTGGCTTGCGGCGACGTGGCTCCTCGCGCTCACGCATCAACTCACGCGTCCTGCGCTCCTCGGCCTCTGCGCCGCGTTCCTCATCGCGGCGCTCTTCAACGTGCGCAGACTTCACGCGCCGAGGGTTTCGCTGGTGCTGGTGCCGGTCGCGTTGTGGGTGCTCTTCATCCTCTGGCGCGGCGCGATCGTCCCGCCGGTCAATCACGACGTCCTGGCGTACCACCTGCCGAAGGCGGTGCTGATCCTGCGCGCGCACGGCATCGAGTCTTTCCAGGCGCCCGACATGCGCGTGGCGTGGTTCTCCTCGAACTACGAGCTGCTGCTGGCCGACACGCTGATCCTCTGCGGCGCCGATACGATCACCGAATGGATCGGTACAGCCTTCTATCTCGCGTTCCTCGCCGCGTCGGCATGGATGGCGGAGCGGTGGTGGGGGAAAGGGAGGCACGTCGCCGCCGTCGTCGTGGCGGTGGCAGGCGCGCCGGTGCTTCTGCTGCACAGCGGCGCCGACAAGAACGACCTCATGGCCGGCTTCTTTGCCGTGACCGCGCTGCTGTGGGGCGTGCGCTGGGCGCGTTCCGGCGGCGACGTTCCGCTGGCACTGGCCATCGTCTCGATCGTCATCGCCGTCGGCACGAAGCTCAACACCGCTGCCGTGCTGCTGGCGTTGCTGCCGCTCGCCGTTTGGCGCGTCGCGCGCGGCGGCGTGCGGCTCGTCCCGGCGCTGCGCACGTTTCTGTTCGGTGCGGCCGTCTTCGTCTTCTGCGGCGGGGCCATGCTGTTGATTCCGCGGCCGGCCACCGCGGCCGCGTCGGCGGCGCCGGCGGTGCAGCAGTTCAGCTACGGCGACTGGCGAAACCTCGTGCGCGTGCCGGTCATGATCTTGACCGTGCCATTCGGGCCGGCGCGCGCGCCGTTCGGCGGCGTGGCCTGGCCGAAGTACCTCGTGTTCGGCTCCCACTTCGGCGCGTTGTTCACGATCGCGGCCGTGGCGTTGCCCTTCTTCGTCTTCGCCTATCGGCGCCGCATGGCCGAGGCGACGTTGGCGCTCTTCGTGGCGCTCGTTGCCTTCGCGATCATGCTGCCGGTCCACGTGGCGCCGGATTTGGGATTCAGCGCCTTTCCGCGCTACGCCCTGTTCCTCTTGCCGGTGATCGTGTGCTGGACGATCGCGCCCGCCGTGCGCGCGCTGTCCGGACGCATGGCCCACGCTGCGGTCGCGATGGTCGTCGCCGTGTTCGTCGGACAGGCCGTCGACTACGGCGTCAACGACGACTTGTGTCCGCTCGACTACGTCGAATTCTGCCGCACGCATCCGGGCACGCGCATCGCCGGACGGACGCTGCGGGCCGCCGTTGCGGTCGATCAGTGGGCCGGGCCGCACGACGTCATCGCCGCGGACGGCGGCACGGGCTCGTGGGTCTATCCCGCGTACGGAGCGAAGCTCACGCGCGACGTCGTTTTCCTCCACGGCGACGACGTCCCGCCGGACGCACAGTGGGTGATCATCGACCGCGGCGCCGACTATCTGGCCACGACGGGCAGGTTTCCGCCCGACCCGCCGCTCTTCGTCAAATTGCGCAATGACCCGCGGTTCGAGCTCGTCTATCACCGAGACTCAACGGCGCAGGCGGTCTTTCGGCGCCGTTAGCCGGCGATAGAGCTCGAACGGCCGCTCGGGGATCGGCTTGCCGACGAAGCGAACGAACGCGCCGCGCGGCAGCAGCAGCGCGGCGATGGCGTAGACGCGCCAGCGGATGCCGGTGAGGCGCTCCGCGGCGCG
>DATDFB010000219.1:0-5870 GCA_036522835.1 Thermoanaerobaculia bacterium
CGCCTCGTCGATGAGGCGGCGCATCTCATTCGCGTCGGGCTCGAGCGGATACTTCATGTGGAGTGCGGCGGCCATGCCGCCGCTGTCCACATTACCAAATCGCAGCATGTAGGCGCGGTACGCGAGCGTGGCCCGCCGAGGTCTGCGATGGCCATTGATGTTGATCCCCTCGACCACGGGAAACTCGGAGTATTCGTCGACGATGCACTTCGCGCGCGCCTGGAAGTTCTCGAGGTCCGCGTCGATCCACCAGTTGCGCAGGTTGCCGGCGGGATCGAACTTTGCGCCCTGATCGTCGAAGCCGTGCGTCATCTCGTGTCCGATGCCCGTGCCGATGCGGCCGTACAGGGCTTGACGGTGGTGTCCATGGCGTCGAGGGCGAAGCCGTGCGGGGCGAGGAAGGCTTGCTGGCTGGGGGCGGCGGCTGGGGCGGGAGTGGGGGCGGTGGTTGTGGTCGAGTTGCAAGCGAATGCGGCGATCGCAAGGAGAGCGATCACGAAGTTTGTCGACATTCTCATCCTCCAAGCGCAGCGAATCGTAGGCGGCGTGCGCAAAACAGCCGTTAACGAGGGTTACGAGGGCGAGGCGTACAATCGCGCCGTGCACAACGAATTCACCTCCATCACCGAGCGCGACGGCGACTGGTTTATCGCATACTGCCCCGAGATTCCCGGCGCAAACGGGCAAGGGCGAACGGCTGACGAGGCGCGGGCGAGCCTCGCGGCCGCGATCTCGCTGATCCTCGACGATCGAAGGAATGACGCGCTTAGGGGTGTTCCGGAGGGTGCCGACCGAGGTACCGTCGTCGTCGAGTGAAGCTAAAGGAACTGCTCCGCCATCTGCTTTCTGAAACGTCAAGGAACGGAGCACGAGCTCTGGTGCAATCCGCAGACGGGTCACATTGAGGCCGTGCCGCGACACCAGGAGATTCCGAACCAGCTGGCGCGAAAGATTTGTCGGGAGCTGTCGATCCCGGAGCCGTAGCGCCTACAGCAGCGTCCCCCGCAAAATCAGCAGGGCCACCGTGAAGTAAATGCAAAGTCCGGTCACGTCCACGAGCGTGGCCACGAACGGTGCCGAGCTCGTCGCGGGGTCGAAGCCTAAACGGCGCAGCAGGAACGGCAGCATCGAGCCCGCCACGGTCCCGAACGTCACCACGCCGATCAGCGCCGCCCACACCGTCAACGCCACGAGCATGTAGTGCGGACCGTACTCCGTGAAGTGCAGGTGCTCCCACATCACGATCCGCAGAAACCCGATCGCGCCGAGGAGCGACCCTAGGGCGACGCCGGAGATGATCTCGCGGCGGAAGACGCGCCACCAGTCGCGGAGGCGCAGCTCGCGCAAGGCCAGCGAGCGGATGATCAGCGACGTCGCCTGCGAGCCGGAGTTGCCGCCGGAGGAGATGATCAGCGGCACGAACAGCGCCAGCACCACGGCCTTGGCGATCTCGATCTCGAAGTAGCTCATGGCCGTGGCCGTGAGCATCTCGCCCAGGAAAAGCGCCGAGAGCCAGCCGGCGCGCTTGCGCACCATCGACCAGAGATCGACCTGCAGGTACGGCGCGTCGAGCGCTTCCATGCCGCCGAGTTTCTGGATGTCCTCGGTGGCCTCCTGCTCGGCGACGTCGAGCATGTCGTCGACCGTCACGATGCCGAGCATGTGCCCCTCGGCGTCGGTCACGGGCAAGGCCACGCGGTCGTAGCGCTCGAACATGCCGAGCGCTTCCTCGCGGTCGTCGGTGGCCTTCACGGCCACGAGCGGCGGGTCCTCGATGTCGGTGACTTTCGTCTGCGGATCGGCCATGACGATCGATTCGAGGCGAAGGTCATCGACGAGAACCCCGTTCGCGTCGACGATGTAGACGACATTGACGGTCTCCATCCGCCTGCCGGTGCGGCGGATGTGCTCGAGCGCTTCCGCCGCGGTCATGTCCGGCTGCACCGTGACATAACGCGGCGTCATGTAGCGGCCGGCCGTCTCCTCCGGATACCCGAGGAGCACGCGGGCGTGTTTGAGCTCGTCGGGCGAGAGCGTGGCCAAGAGCCGCCGGGTGACCTCGGCGGGCATCTCCTCGAGGAGGCGCGTGCGGTCGTCCGGCGGCATCGACTCCATGACCGAGCGCACCTGCTCGTTCGACAGCGACTCGATCAGCCCTTCCTGGTGGTCCGGCGGCAGGTACGCGAAGACGTCGGCGGCGCGGTCCTTGGGCAGGAGGCGGAAGACGAAGGCCTCCTGGTCGGGCGGCAGGGCGATGATGAGGTCGGCGATGTCGGAGGAGTTCGTGTCGGCGAGCGCGGCGCGCAAATCCTGCCATCGTTGGGCGTGAATGAGCTCCGGGACCTGCGTCTCCATCGTGGCCGCAGCTTAATTCAAGCGGCGCGCAGGCGAATGCGATAATTCACCCGGATGTCGGCGTTGCGCCTGGAACTGTTGGGAGATTTGCAAATTCGCTCCGAGAACGGCTCGCTGGCCATGGTCTCGGCCAAGAAGGCGCAGGCGCTCCTCGCCTACCTGTCGGTCAAACCGGCGCAGCGTGTGTCGCGCGAGAAGATCGCCGCGCTGCTGTGGAGCAGCACCGGCCCCGACCAGGCGCGGCAGAGCCTCCGGCAGACGCTGTCGATGCTGCGGAAGGAGCTGACGTCGATCGTCGGCGACGCCCGCGCGCTCATCGACGAGAACGACCTCCTCGGCGTCGAAGAGACCATCGTGTCGTGCGACGTGGCCGACTTCGAGTCGCTCGCCGCCGGCGGCAACGAGCCGGCCCTGGTCCGCGCCGCGGAGCTCTATCGCGGCGACTTTCTCGACGGCTTCTACCTCAACGAGGAGCGCTTCGACCAGTGGGTGATCGCGGAGCGCGACCGCCTGCACCGCATGGCCTTGCGCGTCTACGCGCAGCTCGTGGAGATGCTGGCGCGCCGCGGCGCGGTCGACGACGCCGTCGGCGCCGCGCAGCGGTCGCTGCGCATCGATCCGCTCCAGGAGCCGGTGCACCGCACGCTCATGCGCCTCTACCTGCAGAGCGGCGACGTGGTGAACGCGCTGCAGCAGTACGAGACGTGCGCGCGCCTGCTCAAGCGCGAGCTGCGCATCGAGCCGGACGCGGAGACGAAGGCGCTGCAGCGCGAGATCATGCAGCTGCGCTCGCGCGCGCCGAGCGGCGAGCCGGGAGAGGCGGGTAACGGCAAGAAGACGGTGCTCGTGGTCGAGGACAACGTGCTGAGCCGCGAGCTCACCAACGCGGTGCTCAAGTCGGCCGGCTACGGCGTGCTCGTGGCCAAGGACGGCGCCGAGGCGCTGATGATGATCGGACGGGAAAAGATCGACCTCATGCTGCTCGACGTCGACCTCCCCTTCATCGACGGCCATAGCCTGCTGCAGGCCGCGCGCGAGAACGGCGTCGACGTGCCGGCGATCTTCATCTCCGGCGTCCCGGGCGACGAGGTCGAGGTGCGCGCGTTCGAAGTCGGCGCGGCCGACTTCATCCGCAAGCCGGTGAAGAACGCGGTGCTCCTGGCGCGCGTCGGGAAGGTGCTCAAGGTGCCGTAGGGGCGCACGGCGTGCGCCCGCCCGCCATGGGGCGCACGCCGTGCGCCCCTACCGAGCCGTAGAGCACTTCGCTTTCCCGCCGCCCACGGTGCACTTCTCTTTCGGATTTCCCTTCGCGCTGTTGAGGGTGAAGGTCCAGACGCCCTTGGTCTTCGACGGCGTGACGGCAGCCCAGCCGAATTTGTCGCGCGTGTCGAAGGCGGTGACGGTGCGCGTGGCCACGGTGGTCGGCTTCAACTTGATCCCGGAGTCGAGCTTCGTGCCGCCGTTGCCGATGACGACCTGCGGCGGCGCATCGCTGAACTGCAGGGCCTCGAAGAGGTGGACGTGGCCGGTGACGATGGCGGCGATGCTCGGCACGCCGCCCGCGCCCGCAGCCTGCTTCCAGGCCGCCTCCAGTCCCGGCGTCACGGCGTCGTCGTCATCGTCGTCCTTGTCGTAGATGACACCCCAGATCGGATGGTGGAGCAGCAGCCACGCCACCGGCGAGGCCGGTTGCGTGGCCTTGAGCGCGCTGAGGTCGGCCGCGTACAAATCGACCTCGGACGGCACGACGTCTTCGTCCGAGACCGCGGAGCTGTCCATGACGAGGAACTGCAGCGCGCCGGTGCCGACGCTGTACGGCGCCGTGTGCGTCGCGCAGTCGGCCGAGTACGCGCCGCCGTCGAGGTACTGGAACCACCCCGCGCCGGCGCGGCTGCAGATCTCGTGGTTGCCGCGGACGAAGATCCACGGCGCGGCCGGGAGGAGCTTGGCCATCGGGGTGAAGAAGTCGGCGTTCCAGTTGGCCCACGTGTACACCGGGCCGCTGCACGCCGAAGGCTGCGACGTGGCCGACGGGCAGTTGTACTCGCGGTAGTAGTAGTCGCCGACGTGGACGATGAGGTCGGGCTTCCACGCCGCGATCGACTTGGCCACGGCCGCCGCCGGCCACTGGGCCGGATCGCTGCAGTCCTGGATCGAGCAGCCGCTCGAGCTGCATTTCACGCGGCAGCCGGTGTCGCCGAAGACGGCGATGCGTACCGGCGTCTTGCCGACGTTTTTCAGAGGAAGGGCCACGCCGTTGATCGACGCGCTGGCCGTGCCCGCCGGCACGACGGCCTCGCAGACGGTGACGTCCGTCGTGGCGCCGCGCACGGTCATGGCCGTGCCGTTCATCGACGGGCAGGTCGAGCCGGCCGGCAGGATGGTGCGCGCGATGAGCGTGCCGCCGGGGGCGTACTGGACCCACGTCGGATTCGCAGCGTGGAGCGGATACACGACGAGCAGGGCGAGGAGAGCCAATCCACATTTCCGCATGCGGAGGAGTGTAGCATTGGCTCAGCCCGCCGACGGCTCCGAGGCAGTGCGCAAAGGCTGTGCAGCATTGCTACACGCCGTGTGCGCACGTGCGCACTTGCCGTGCAGCATTGCTACACGCCGTGTGCGCGCGTGCGCACTTGCCGTGCAGCATTGCTGCATCCTGTGTGCGCACGTGCGCACCTGGCTGCGCGTGGAGTGCGCCGGCCATGCCGGCGCTGTGACAGCGGCGGCATGGCCGCCGCACTCCAGACGCGCTGGCCGTGCGGAGCCGTACGACTCGTCACGCCGGCACGCAGCGCAGAATCGCCTCCGCCGACCGGGCGATGTCGTCCTCGCCCGTCATCCAGTTCGAGACCGAGATGCGCATCGCGCCGAGGCCGTGCCAGGTGGTGCCGGCCATCCAGCAGGTGCCTTCGCGCTGGGCGCGGGCGACGGTCGCGCGCGTCAGCTCGTCGCTGTCGCCGAAACGCACCAGGACCTGGTTGAGCACGACGTCGTTGAGGATCCGCACGCGCGGATCGCGGCGGAGGAGCTCGGCCATCTGCGCGGCGCGCGCGCAGCAGCGGTCGACCAGGGCCTCGACACCGCGCCGTCCGAGGTGGCGGAGGGCGGCGTAGACGGTGAAGCCGCGGGCGCGGCGGGAGAACTCGGGGGTGAACTCGAAGGGATCGCGCTCCTTGCCGCCGCTGTGCTCGAGGTACTCCGCGGTGACGGCCATGGAAGCGCGGTGCGCGAGGGCGTCGCGCACGATGACGATGCCGTTGTCGTACGGGACGTTGAGCCACTTGTGGGCGTCGGTGGCCCACGAGTCGGCGAGCTCCGCGCCGCCCAGGAGCGCGCGCTTGGCGCGGCTGGCGCACGCCCACAGCCCGAACGCGCCGTCGACATGCAGCCACCCGCCGCGCGCGTGCACGGCCTCGGCGATCTCCCGCAGCGGATCGACGGCGCCGGTGTTGACGTTGCCGGCCTGCGCGCAGACGACGAGCGGGCCGTCGATGGCCGCGAGCGCGTCGCGCAGG
>DATDFB010000220.1:0-3459 GCA_036522835.1 Thermoanaerobaculia bacterium
TCCGCTGCGGCTGGAGATCTTCGATCGGACGGAAGGGGCTTCCGTCCGATTGCAGCGGACGGCCGCTGCTAAGATCTCTTCACTGCCGTGTGCACGATGAGCTGAGACATCCTGCCGTGCACGATGAACTGAGACGCAACACTTAGTTCTTAGTTCTTGGTTCTTAGTTTAGGTTTTGGGCCTAACAACCTAAGAACCTAAGAACCTAAGAACAAAGAACCAAGAACCAAGAACCAAGAACCCCCTCACCGCCCCTTAATCTCGATCGACCCATTCGTCGTGTGCAGGCTCAGCTCCGCGTTGCCGCCGCCGTTGATCGTGCCGCGCAGCGAATTGCGGCTCGACGTGTTCGCCAGCACGGGGAGCTCGGAATTGATCGAGCCGTTCGACGTCGACGCGTCGACGCGCGCGGCAATCGTGCGCGGGACGGCCACAGTGATGCGGCCGTTCGTCGTGCTCAGCTTCACTGGGCGGCCGGGCGTGAGCGACAGCATCTCCGCGGCGATGCCGCCGTTGGTCGTCGAGGCGTCGAGCTCGCCGGCGCAGCGCTCGATCGTGATGCGGCCGTTCACCGTGGCGAAGCGCAGCGCGCCGCTGACATTGTTCGCCGTCAGCGTGCCGTTCACCGTCTCGACGTCGAGGTTCATGTTCTGCGGCACCGTGATCTCGTAGGTCACGCGCGTCTCCACCGTCTCTCCCGCGAGCCAGGCGAAGAAGCCGTTGGCGTTGTTCGGATGGTTCGTGTGGATGCGCACGCCGTTCGCGTCGGCGGCGATGTTGACGAGGCTCGCCATCGTCTGCTGGACGAGCTTGGCGTCGCGCCCTTCCACGTGGCGCAGGGCGTGGATGCGCACGCGCGGCTGGTTCCAGGCCGTCACCGTCACCCGGCCGTTCACGTTGTCGAGCACCAGGCGCGCGCCGGGGCGAATGTCGATGGTGCGGTCGAGCGTCTCCTCCAGCGTCGAGGCGCCGGCGGTGGCGGCGGCGAGGAACAGCGCGAGGGCGAAGAGTCGTCGGGTCATGGCAGGCCTCCGTTTCCGAACCAGTACGGAGGCCTGCCGGGAAGGTTTACTTGAACGCCCACTGGCGGGTGAACTTGCCGTGGTCGATGACCGCGTCGGCGTCGAACGCCAGGTTCTTCCCCGGCGTTCCCCACGACGACTCGTCGAACTTACCGTCTGCGCCGGCGCTGATGATCCGGTACGACTTTTCCGTCGTCTCGATGCGGTACGGATGGCCCCAGGCGTCGTGCGCCGGCAGGGCCATGATGTAGATCGGCTGCACGAGCGGGAGAAGAGCGCTCATGTCCTTCACATCCGGATAGCGGTTGTGGTCGGTGGCGTAGGCCTCGATGGCGGTCTGGATCGAGCGCATGTCGTGGTAGGTCCAGCGGGCGCGCTCGGCGTCGGTCGGCTTGTACGTGGCGGCGGCGAGAAGAAGGGCGGCGGCGATGAGTTTCATGATCGGCTCCTTTCGGTGTATTAAGACACTAATACTGTAACCCTACCCCTTGTCAAGTAGAATCGTGCGCACATGCCGAAACGAGCGCCGGCGATCGTCCTTCTCGTCTTCGCCGCCATCCTCGCCGCCGCGCTGGCGCGCTTCCGCGGGCCCGCCCCCGTGCCGGCGTCCGCTCCGGCGAGCGAGTTCTCCGCCGGGCGCGCGCTGGCGTTCCACCGCGAGGTCATCGGCGACAAACAACACGCCACCGGGAGCCGCGAGCACGACGCCGTGCGCGACCGCCTGGCCGCCCGCTTCCGCGCGCTCGGCTACGACGCCGCCATCGAGCAGCGCTTCGCCTGCAATCCGTACGCGTCGTGCGCGCCTGTCGCAAACGTCATCGCCCGCCGGCCCGGCGACGCGCCGGGCGACGTCGTTCTCCTCGTCGCGCACTACGACTCCGTCGGCGCCGGTCCGAGCGCGAGCGACGACGGCAACGGCGTCGCGGCGATGCTGGAGATCGCCCGCGCGGTGCGCAACGAGCGGACGCGCAACCCGATCGTCTTTCTCATCACCGACGCCGAGGAGCAGGGGCTGATCGGGGCGGAAGGCTTCGTGGCGGATGCGAACGCCGCGCGCGGCGTCGCCGTCGTCGTCAACGTCGAAGCGCGCGGCACGAGCGGACCGAGCTTCCTCTTCGAGACCAGCCGGCACAACCAGTGGCTGCTGCCGATCGTGGCCCGCGCCCTGCCGCGGCCGGCCACGAGCTCGCTCTTCTTCAACATCTACGAGCTCCTGCCGAACGACACCGACCTCACCGTCTTCAAGCGCGCCGGCTACCAGGGCCTCAACTTCGCGAACATCGGCGAGGTCGCGCACTACCACACGCCCCTCGACGACCGCGCGCACCTCACGCCACGCACTCTGCAGCACCACGGCGAGCACCTCCTGGCCATGGCGCGCGCGCTGGCGGCGACGGAGCTGCGCCGCACCTCCGACGACAACGCCGTCTGGTTCGACGTCCTCTCCTTCTTCATCGTCTGGTGGCCGCAGCGCTGGTCGATGATGCTGTCGATCCTGATGCTCGTCCTGGTCATCGCCGCGGCGGTGGTGCGGCTGCGCGACGGCGTGACGACGGCGCGCGCGGTGACGATGGGAGTGGCCGCGTTCTTCCTCGCCCTCTTGATCGCGTTCCTCGTCGGCTTCGCCGCCACGTGGATCGCCGGCTTCCGCACCCTGGGCGCGACGTGGGTGGCGCAGCCGGGGCCGGCGATCGCGGCGATGTGGCTGATCGGCATCGGCTCCGCAATCGCCACCGCGAAGTGGCTCCACTACGCCGGCTTCGACGGCCTCTTTCTCGGCATCGCCGTCTGCTGGTGCGTCCTCTCGATCTCGCTGGCCATGGTGCTGCCCGGCGCGGTGTACCTGACCCTCGTTCCGGCGACGGCGCTGGCGGTCTGCGCGATCGTGCGCGCCGCGCGCGAGGCCGACGAAGGCGGCCTGGCCATCATCTGCGGCGCCATCGCCGCCATCATCCACTTCCCGCTCGCCTTCGCGCTCTACGACGCGCTCGGGCAGCCGTCGCTGCCGGTGACGGCGGCGGATCTCGCGCTGGTGACGACGACGTTCGCGCCGCTGCTCGTGGCGGCGGAGCTGCGGCGCGCGCTCTCGTCGGCGATCTGGGTGGCGGCGATCGTCTGCATCGCCATGGCCCTGCTGCTGCCGCCGTACACGGCCGACGCGCCGCGGCACATCTCGCTGCGCTACGTCGACGACGGCGGCGCGCCGCGATGGGAATCCGACGCGCTGACGCCGCCGCTGCACCGCGCCGCGGCGTTCGATCTCAAGCCGCGCACCGCAGGCGCCGAATGGCTGCGGCAACCCGGCCGCACGTTCGCAGCCCCCGCGCCGGCGATGCAGTTGCCGCCGGTCGAAGCGCGCGTGCTCTCGCGCGACGCGCACCACGTCGCCATTCTCGTCCGTTCGCCGCGCGGCGCGCCGCGCGTGTCGCTGGCCTTC
>DATDFB010000221.1:0-5676 GCA_036522835.1 Thermoanaerobaculia bacterium
CGATGACGGTCACGCCGCGCGCCTCGACGACGACGCCGCCGGGCGCCCGCTGCGCCGCGGGAAAGATGTCGCTCACGTCGCGGCCGACCATCAGCGCGATCAGTTGCCGCCGCTCGATCGCCGCCGTCGCGTGCGTCCCGACGGTGCAGCCGTCGCGCAGCACGGTGATGCGGTCGGCGATGCGAAAGACTTCGTCGAGCTTGTGCGAGATATAGACGATGCCGGCGCCGCCGCGGCGCAGGCGCTCGACGATGCCGAAGAGGACGTCCGTCTCGCTGCCGGTGAGCGCCGCGGTCGGCTCGTCGAGCACGAGGATGCGCGGCTCGCGGCCGAGGGCCTTGGCGATCTCGACGAGGTACTGCTGCCCGATGCCGAGCGCGCCGGCGGGCGTGTGCGCGTCGAGGCCGAGGCGCAGCTCGTCGAGGAGCCGCTGCGCGCCGCTGTGCATCTCCTCGGCGCGGATGATGCCGAGCCGCCGCGGCTCGCGGCCGAGGAACACGTTCTCGGCGATCGAGAACTCGGGGACGAGCGAGAGCTCCTGATGGACGATGGCGATGCCGCATTCCGCAGCGTCGCGCACGCCGGCGAAGCGCCGCCGCTCGCCGTCGAGCGCGATCTCGCCCTCGTAATCGGCATGAACTCCGGCGACGATGTTGATGAGCGTCGACTTGCCGGCACCGTTCTCGCCGACGAGCGCGTGGACCTCGCCGCGATGGAGGTCGAACGAGACGCGGTCGAGCGCCAGCACGCCCGGAAAGCGCTTGGTGATTTGGCGCATTTCGAGGAGAGGAGTCATGGCGTCTCTGGAGTGCGGCGGCCACGCCGCCGCTGTCCGAGCGCCGGCTTGGCCGGCGCACTCCACATCACTGCCCGTAAATCTCCGCCCGTGTGTGATACCCGTCCTTGATCACCGTCGCGTCGACGTTGCTCTTGTCGACGGCCATCGGCTCCAGCAGGATGGCCGGCACGTCCTTCTTCCCGTTGTTGATTCTGTCGGGCGCCGCCACCGGCTGCTTCTTGGCGAGCTTGATGGCCGCGTCGACCGCGCCGTACGCGAGCGGGCGGATCGGCTTGTAGACGGTCATCGTCTGCGTGCCGCGGACGATGCGCTGCACGGCGTCCTTCTGCGCGTCCTGCCCGGTGACGAGGACTTTGCCCGCGAGTCCGGCCGCTTCGAGCGCGGAGACGGCGCCCCCGGCGGTTCCGTCATTCGAGGCCACGACGGCGTCGATCTTCTTGCCGGTCCGCGTCAGCGCATCCTCGGTGATCCGCAGCGCCTCTTCCGCCTTCCACTCGCGCGCGAACTGCTCGGAGATGATCTTGACGTCGCCGCGGTCGACGGCGGGCTTCAGGATTTTCATCTGGCCGCGCCGCAAGAGAATGGCGTTGTAGTCGGTCGGCGAGCCGCCGATGAGGACGTAGTTGCCCTTCGGCACGTGCTGCAGCGCGTATTCGGCCTGCATCTCCCCCATCCGCTCGACTTGATGGGAGATGTAGAGGTCGACGTCGCAGTCGCGGATGAGGCGATCGTAGGCGATGACCGGAACGCCCTTCCGGTGCGCCGCTTCGACGATGGAGGCGGCGATCTCGCCGTTGTGCGGCGCGACGAGGAGGACGTCGACGCCCTTGGTGAGCATGTTGTCGGCCTGCTTGGTCTGCACGGCGTCGTCGCCGTTCGCGACCTGCACGTCGAGCACGGCGCCGACTTCCTTGGCCCGCTGCTCGACGAGCTGCTTGTCGCGCTGCCAGCGCTCTTCCTTGAGCGTGTCCATCGAGAAGCCGATGCGGACGGGACCCGCGGGGCGGGCGGTGGCGGTGGCGGAGGTTTCCTGCGGGGCCTTGACGCACGCGGCGAGCAGAAACGCGACAACGATGACTTTGCGCATGAGAGCGCTTTTGTACCACGAGCGGCGACGCGCCGATGATCGCGCACGATCAGACGAGGCCCGCGACGCGGAACGCCTGCACGACTTCCTGGATCGACGCGGCCTCGCGGATGCGCTGCAGCTTCCCGGCCTGCTCCGGCGTCAGCAGTTGCTCGAACTGCCCGTTCGTCTGCGCGCGCACGTCGCCGATCCGGGCGGCGAGTGCGCGCATCTCCAGGACGAGGCGTCCGGCGCTCGCGGCGTCGGCGTCGGGCGCGCCGAGGAGCTGGTCGAGCGCGCGCTGATGCCGCTGCAGCTCCTCGGCGAGCGGACGGAGCGCGGCGTCGCGCGCCTGAATCATCATCAACAACGCCTCGATCTGCGCGGTGTTCAGCTCGAGCACGGTCGCGACCGCGGCGAGGGGCGGCGGCAACTGCGGCTCCTCGGCGTGAATCGGAAGAGAATGGGCGAGAAAGACCAGACATGCGGCGGCAATCGATTTCTTCATGGCCATTCGTCGCGCCCGAGGACGATCGATATGACGTGTCATATGAGCGCGCCGCCCGGGCGACGAATGCCGGTGACGCGATGGACCGAGCGGAGTTGGAGCGGCAGCTTCAGGCCTTTCACGCGGCCAGCTTCGCCTGGGCCCTGGCCTGCTGCGATCGCGACCGCAGCGACGCGGAGGACGTGCTGCAGACGGTGTACGTGAAAGTGCTCGACGGCAAGGCCCGGTACGAAGGACGCGCGGCGTTCCGCACGTGGCTCTTCGCGGTGATCCGCAAGACGGCCGCGGGACACCGCCGCTTCCGGCGCCTGCGCTTCTGGCCGCAGCCGAACGGCCACCGCGCGTCGGCCGAGGAAGAGCTGATCCACGGCGAGCGCGCCGCGGCGTTGCTTCGCGGGCTGAAACGGTTGGCGAGGCGGCAGCGCGAGGTGCTGGAGCTGGTCTTCTACCACGAGATGACCATCGAGCAGGCGGGCGAGACGCTGGGGATTTCGCTCGGCTCCGCGCGCGTGCATTACGCGCGGGGAAAGAAGCGGTTGTCGATGTTGCTCGCGGAGGAGGAGCGATGAACTTACGGGACTCATTTGCGGAGCTGCGCGAGGACGAACAGCGTCGAACGCCCGCCTATCGGATCGCGGCGCCGTCGCCTTCCCGGCTGCGCTGGCTGCGGCCCGCGGCGGCCTTCGTCGTTTTCGCGATCGTGGTCGTTCTGGCCCTGCGTCCGCGCCACGTCACCTTCACGAACGACGACCGCGCCGCGGCGCGCGCCATCGCGGAGTGGCGGCCGCGAACCGATTTTCTTCTCCGCATGCCTTCGACAGGAGTCTCCCGATGACCTGGCTCTTTCTTCTCTTCGCGCTCGCGCAGCCGCAGCAACCGCCCGACGATCCGATTGCGAAGCTGCTCATCCCGCCGGAGCTGATCATGGCCCACGCCTCGGAGATCGCGCTCACGGACGCGCAGTCGGCCGCGATCCGGAACGAAGTCCGCCAAACGCAGAAGCGGTTCATCGACCTGCAGTGGGACATGCAGGACGAGTCGGGAAAGATGCAGCAGCTCTTGCAGCAATCGCCCATCGACGAGGCGAAAGTTCTCGAGCGCGCCGACAAGGTCATGGCCGTCGAGCGGGAGATGAAGCGCGCGCAGCTCACGCTGCTGGTGCGGCTCAGAAATCTCCTCACGCCGGCGCAGGTGACGAAGCTGAAGGCGATGCGTTAGCGGGTAAAATATCGGCGATGGCGTCGATGCCCGAATACCGCGTCAGCCCCGAGGAATATCTTCAGATGGAGCGCGCGGCTGAAACGAAGAGCGAGTACGACGACGGCGTGGTGTATGCGATGGCTGGAGCGAGCTACGCACACAACATGATCGTCGGCAACCTCAATTGGAGCTTTCGCAACCGGCTTCCGGAACGCTGCCGAACGCTTCCGAGCGACATGAAAGTTCGGATCGTGAGTCCCACGCGCTTCTACTATCCCGACGTGACGATCACTCGCGATCAGCCGCGATACGCAGACGATCAGAAGGACGTTCTATTGAATCCGCTGATCGTTTTTGAGGTTCTTTCGGGCGCTACCGTGAGCCTCGATCGTGGAACAAAGTTTCATTCCTATCAAACGATCGAATCCCTGCAGGAATACGTGCTCGTGTCGCAGGAAGAGTGCGTCATCGAGCACTTCCGAAGAGACGGCAAGCAGTGGATCTACACGCCGGTGGAAGGCCGTGAAGCCCGGCTCGTCCTTCCCGCGGTCAACTGCGAGATCCCCCTCGACGAGATCTATCGTCAGGTCGACCTGCCCTAGCGCCGCCCCTCGAAGAACCTCCACCGCCCCACCGCCTGCGAGTAATTGCGGTTCTTCACCTTGATCCAGCGCGTCGCCGGCGCGTACGGCTCGTCGCGGCGCTTGGCCACCACGCCTTCGAGGTCGAGGCCGCTCACGACGTCGAAGAGCTCCGCGTCGGTGTGGCTCTCCACGAACGACATCCAAGTCCGGCCGCGCGCCAGGCGCTTGAGCGCCGCCTTGCGGCGCTCGTAGGCCCAGGCGCGGACGTCGCAGCCGTTCAGCCAGACGAGATCGAACGCCGCGAACTGCGGGACCCCGCGGTGAAACAGAAGCGCGTTGAACTCCGGTCCGCGCCGGCCCATCACCACGATCTCGCCGTCGACGATCGCGTCGGCGGCGCGGAGCTCCGCGGCCACGCGCGCGGCCAGCGCGTCGAAGCGCGGCATCGGGCGCTTCGTCTTCGAGCGGAAGCCGGCCGCGCCGCGGTCGACGTAGAGCATGCCGCGGAAGCCGTCGAGCTTCAGCTCGTAGCGCCAGTCGCGGCCGCGCGGGAGCTCGCGCGAGAGCACGGGGAGGACCGGGTCGGCGAT
This sequence comes from Thermoanaerobaculia bacterium, assembly GCA_036522835.1. Taxonomy (GTDB): domain Bacteria; phylum Acidobacteriota; class Thermoanaerobaculia; order Gp7-AA8; family Gp7-AA8; genus DATDFB01. The sequence goes on from DATDFB010000221.1 coordinate 4,748, forward strand.
GGGAATCACGAGGAAAAAGTAGCGGATGAGAGTCTGCCGGCGTGAGCGCCGGCCAACTCGCCGAGGGGAGAGTCCGGTTCACTTCCACGGAGTGAAGATTCGCTGCAAAGCTACACAACCGTCACCGCGCCGGACGCATCATTGACGCCATGAAAGCGCGCCTCACCGTCAACGGCCGGAACGTCGGCGTCGACGCCGACGACGACACTCCCCTCCTCTGGGTCCTGCGCGACGAGCTGCGGCTCACCGGCACGAAATACGGCTGCGGCGCCGGCATCTGCGGCGCCTGCACCGTCCTGCAGGGCAACGCGGCCGTGCGCTCGTGTCAGATCCCGCTGAGCGATGCCGCCGGGAAGCGCTTCACCACGATCGAAGGGCTGAAAAACGACCGCTGCCAGCGCGCCTGGCTGGAGGAAGACGTCGCGCAGTGCGGCTACTGCCAGAGCGGCATGATCATGGAGGCGTGCGCGCTCTTGGCGAAGACGGCCGAGCCGACCGACGCCGACATCGACGCGGCCCTGCGCGACCACGTCTGCCGCTGCGGCACGTACGCGCGAATCCGCTCCGCAATCCACGCTGCCGGCCGGAGCGCGAAATGAGAACCCGCCGCGAGTTCCTCGGCGTCGCCCTCCTCGGCGGGCCGGTCCTGGCGCTGGCATTTCGCATCGAAGGGCGCGCGGATGACCAAGCGCCGTTCCGTCCGAACGGGTGGGTGCGCATCGACCCCGACGGCACCGTGACGCTGACGGTCGGCAAGTCCGAGATGGGACAGGGCGTGCGCACGGCGCTAACGGTGATCCTCGCCGACGAGCTCGAAGCGGACTGGCGCCGCGTCCGCGTCGTGCAGGCCGAGCCCGGCCCCGACTTCCCGAACCTCGGCACCGGCGGCAGCTACAGCGTGCGCGGCAGCTTTCGCGCGCTGCGCCGCG
>DATDFB010000222.1:0-38119 GCA_036522835.1 Thermoanaerobaculia bacterium
GACGTTGCGATATTCGGCGTGTTGCCAAGTGTGGATCTTGCACTTCTGGATTCTGGCCGCTCCGTGCGGCGGCCAGCAGCGAAACCGCAACCCCAAGCACTCGTCAAGGCCCGCACGACAACTCTTCCGGTAATCTGCCGGTTCGGTTACCTTAGCCATCTCATGGAAATAACTCCGCGGCCATGCCGTGGTGGTATCTGCAAATGCAAAACGATGGGTCACCGTGGCTTCTATTCCGCAACTACGACGAGATGAGGTGCAGCCTGCAATCAGAGTGTATTTCCATTCTGTCGCGCATCTTCTGGCGGTCGCGGCGCCCGCCGAGCCTTAGACAATTGCGTCGGTCATCGCAATGGCAAGATGTCATAGGCGCGCTAATCGCTAGCGTCACGTTCCCCCGCGCAGCGCCGCGAGGTGAGGAACGAGCCGCGACCAGCAAAACGCGCCGCCGCCGAAGTGTCGCTTCACCACCCGCCCAGGCGCACGCTCGTCGCGGCCCATTCCTCACGCGCCGCCCACCATGCGCGGTCGTGCCATCCAGTTGGCCCTCGGCGCGCCCCGCCGGCGCCGTCGCTGTTCCAACCCGCGCGTTTAATCTGTCATGAGCCGGACCCGAGTCGGGGGTAGCCGACCCGCCTCCAGCGTCACTCCTCGTATGAATGACCGTCATTTCGATCATCGGTGCGAGCGCACTACCACGTCTCGTGTCGTTCTGATCGACTGCTGATTCGCAGGAGCCTAAGATGAAGATGAAATTATTCTGGGTCAACTCGCCGACGAAAGATGCGGGACTCGTCATCAGCCATACCGGGAAGAATGCCACGGCATTCGAAGCGCAAATTAATCAATGGCTACAGGAAAACCCTGACATTAACGTTCAATTCATTGAGCAGTCTGCCTACGGTTACGGATCGTTCAGGGAAACATCGGTTTGGCTCATTACCGTCTGGTATCATTTCAAAGCAGAAACCATTGGCGGAGGCGATACACCATGAGGATCGAGTTGTGAGCGATGATCGGTCATATCAGGCGGTTGGAAACCAGTTGCTGTCTTACAGTAGGAACCGCTTCCGTGTAAGTGGGCGTGCGCAACAAATCATCGCCCGTCTCAACAATTCGGAGATCATGCAAAAGTGCTGCAGATCACCTTACAGCGGCAGAAAGCCGCCTAGGTTCAACTTTAAAGCGAGCCTTGGCTCGGCGGCTCCAACTGCACGCCCGCGGCACGCTGCAGTTCGCTCCTGCCACTGCGTTGTTAGTTGCGGCAGCCGCCGCGCCGCTATCGAGAGGCCGGCACCCTGGGCGGCTTTTGCAGCTTAGAGTGAACACGTTGGGCGGGCAAAAACACAATCGCCGTGTGCGCGCGTTTTCGATGGCTGTGTACACGTTCTAGGGCAACGCCTTAAAGTCCAGCCACCGCCCTTGATTGCTCACGTTATGGACAGGGTTCATCGCGAGGCGGGCTTCACCGCCGAGGGAAATCTCCGCGCGGAGCACGCTATTGGGCGGAACCGGCACGCCGGTCACGTCCGCGACGCTGGTCTGGAATGTCGCATTGGGCGCGTATTTAGCGGTCGCGGTCCGTATCTGTACGCCATTCGCGTCGCTCAGCGTCCAGAGGATCGTCGTTTCCGTGTTTCCAGTCATGATGAACAGATTGCTGCGCTCGCTGGCCTTACCGGTGACTGACACCATCGTCGCGGGGCCCTTCACAAACTCATCCGCGCGGAACACCGTCGGACTCTGCCCGAGCTCGCCGCCGTCTGCCAATGCGGTGTATGTCGACGTGTCCACGATGAGACCGGACGCGCCGTTCGCCGGCACGATGGCAAGGCGGGCGGCGCCGTTTGCATTCATCAGCGTCCCGTACACGTCCTCGTAAAACACCACACCGCCCGCGGGCACGCTGAACGGCACTTGCGCATCCGTCGTTCCCGCACTTTGGTTGCGCGGGGTGATGATGATGGTGCCGTCGATCTTCGCTGTCGACGTGTTGTGTAGCTTGAGATCGCTACGAAATACCGCGCCGCCGAGGCCGACCAGGCGGCCGACGATGGGAACGATCTGGGCCGCCGCGTAGGGATCGTTGAGGTCGGAAACGGACAGCGTGTACTTGCCGATGCTGCCAGCGGTGATGGCCTTCACGACCAGCGTGTAGGTCGCGTTCGCCGGGATTTCAACGTCCATCGTTAGTGTCGATTTTGAATAGTCGCTCGACTGCAGCACTAGCGATCCTGCGCGCTCGAGGCGTATCAGAATCTGAGGCAGCGTGATCTTCGTGACCGTAAAGCGCAGCCGCCGCCCCTTCTCGAGGTTCGTCAGCTCGTACTTGTTGTAATAATCCGAGCTGCTGATGCAGCTGCTCAGCGTGACTTCATCGTTTACGGTCGACGGGATCGATAGCGGCTGATTGACGCAAGCCGCCTCGGCTGTCACGCCGAGGGCGAGACACACCACGAACGAGACAAGCGCACGCTCTTTTGGGAACATGGCCCGGGAACCGTCGCAGGCCGCGAGACTATTTCAGAATAGTGCGGCCGCGTTCGGCTCATTAGGCGGGCCTTTGCAGTTCTTAAAACCGCTGCCCTACTGTCCCGTATCGACTCTCGTGCCGCTCTTCTTCATCCTCGTCTTCGCCCTGACCTGGTCGAGCTGGCTCGCGGCGAATTCGCTTCCCGCGCTGAAACTCCCCCTCCTCTACCTCGGCATCTTCGCCCCTGCGTTCGTCGCCATCGCCCTCACGGCGTGGCGTGAAAAAACCGACGGCGTCGTCGCGCTGCTCCGCCGCCTCTTCGAGGCCAACGTGAGCGCGCGCTGGTATTTCTTCGCCTTCGGCTACATGGCGGCGATCAAGCTGACGGCGGCGGTCATCCACCGCGCCGTCCTCGGCACATGGCCGCGCTTCGGCGGCGAGCCATGGTTCGTCATGATCGCGGCGACCATTTTGTCCGTCGTCGCCGGCGGACAAACCGGCGAGGAGCTCGGATGGCGCGGCTACGCGCTGCCCCGTCTTGCGGCGCGCTTCGGCTTCGCCGGCACGAGCATCATCCTCGGCGTGATCTGGGCCGTTTGGCATCTGCCGCTCTTCTTCTTCCTCGGCGGCGACACCGTCGGGCAGTCGTTTCCGCTCTACCTCCTGCAGGTGACGGCGATCTCCGTGGCCCTCACATGGCTGTACGTCCACACCAACGGCAGCCTCCTCCTGACCATGCTGATGCACGCCGCCATCAACAACACCAAGGACATCGTCCCGTCGCGCGTCCCCGGCGCGAGCGATCCGTGGGCGCTGAGCACCTCGCCCGTGGCCTGGCTCACCGCGGCGCTGCTCTGGCTCTTCGCGCTCGTCTTCCTCGTGCGCCTGAAGCTTTACACGCCTTACAAAGACCTTGCGATCGCGTGAAGACTTCGCGCCGCGATGCGCGCACATTCGCGAGCATGCGAAACCTGACGATCGCTCTCCTCAGCATGCTCGTCTCCATCGGCCTCGCGGCGCAGCAGCAGCCGCGCCGGCGGGCCACGCCCCCGCCTCCGGCGCCGCCGCAACAGGGCGCGGGCGGACCTCTCCGCGGCCTCACGGCCACGGAGCTCGCGGAGTTCCAGGACGGACTCGATGACTTCACCGAGGTCGAGACCGTCGACGAGGGGCTCGGGCCGGTATTCAACGAGCGCTCGTGCGCCGCGTGCCACAACGCCGGAGGCGTCGGCGGCGGCAGCAACCGCACCGTCACGCGCTTCGCGCGCCGCGTCCGCGGCGTCTTCGATCCCCTCGAGAACCTCGGCGGGTCGCTGACGCAGGATCATGCGATCGGACCGGCGGACGGTTCGCCGCACCAGTTCCGTCCCGAGACCGTGCCGGCGCCGGCCACCATCGTCGTCCGCCGCCGCACCACGCCGCTCTTCGGCCTCGGCTTCGTCGACGCCACGCCCGACGCCACCTTCGCCGCCCTCGCGGCGCGGCCGGAGGTGCCGGGCCGCGTCAACATGGTCGACAACATCCGCGCCGGCATGAAGACCGCCGGCAAGTTCGGATGGAAGTCGCAGGTGCCGTCGCTCGTGCAGTTCGCCGGCGACGCTTACCTCAATGAGATGGGCATCACCAGCGCCGACTTCCCGAACGAGAACTGCCCGCAAGGCAACTGCGGGGAGCTGCGGTTCAACCCGATGCCGGGCATCAACGACGACGGCAGCGGCGTCGCGGCGCTCGCGCAGTTCATGGCGCTGCTGGCGCCTCCGGGACGCGGAGCGATCAACGGCGACGTGAACAGCGGCGAGGGCGTCTTCAACAGCATCGGCTGCGCGTCGTGCCACGTCTCGACGCTGCGCACCGGCCCGAGCCCGGTCGCCGCGCTCGACAACAAGGTCTATCACCCCTGGTCCGACTACCTCCTCCACGACATGGGCGCCCTCGGCGACGGATTGGAGATGGGCGACGCGAAGGGGCCGGAGATGCGCACCGCGCCGCTGTGGGGCCTTCGCTTCGTGAGAACGTACCTGCACGACGGCCGGGCCACCACGCTCGACCAGGCCATCCTCGCCCACGACGGGCAGGCGCGGCCGTCGCGCGACCGCTACGTTGCGTTGAGCGCGCGCGACAAGCAAACGCTCACGGCGTTCCTCAATTCGCTCTGACCACCACTTCTGGCACAATGGGGGGCCTCACGCAGGCGGACCGGAGGCCCCCCATGGACGGAGTGATTCACCACGACGACGGACGTGTCGAGCTGCAGTCGCTCGATCGGATCAAAACGAGCCCGCTCTACAACGACGATCTCGCGCCCGTCCCGGTCTCGCAGCGCAACTGGACCACCTACAACTACGCCGCGCTCTGGATCTCCATGGCGCACTGCATCCCGACCTACATGCTCTCCTCGGGACTCATCGCCGCGGGGATGAACTGGTGGCAGGCGCTCATCACCATCCTCCTCGGCAACACCATCGTCCTCGTCCCGATCCTCCTCAACTCGCACCCCGGAACGAAGTACGGCATCCCCTTCCCCGTCTTCGCCCGCGCCAGCTACGGCACGTTCGGCTCGAACCTGCCGGCCCTCGGCCGCGCCGTCGTGGCCTGCGGCTGGTTCGGCATTCAGGCCTGGATCGGCGGGCAGGCCCTGCACACCTTTCTCGGCGCGCTCTTCCCCGGCTGGCTGACGTTCGGCTCGAAGATCAACGGCCATCTGCCGGGCGAGTGGATCTCCTTCTTCATCTTCTGGGGCATCAACATCCTGATCATCTACCGCGGCATGGACCTCCTGCGCCGCGTCGAGAACTGGGCCGCGCCGTTCGTCCTGATCATGACGGCGCTGCTCCTCGGCTGGGCGGTCTGGCGCGCGCACGGGCTCGGATACCTGTTGAACGAGAAAGGGAAGTTTCACTCCTGGTCCGAGTTCCACCCGGTCTTCATCCCGTCGCTGACGGCGATGATCGGCTTCTGGGCGACGCTGTCGTTGAACATGCCCGACTTCACCCGCTTCGGGCGCAGCCAGCGCGAGCAGGTCGTCGGACAGAGTGTGGCCCTGCCGACGACGATGACGCTTTTCGCGGCCATGGGGGTGATCATCACCTCCGCCGCGATCGTCATCTATCCCGGCACGAGCCTCACCGAGCTGTGGGATCCGGTCAAGCTCGTCGGCCGCTTCACCTCGCCGGTCGTCATCGCCATCTCGATGTTCACCGTCGTCGTGGCCACGCTCTCGGTCAACATCGCGGCGAACGTCGTGTCGCCGGCGAACGACTTCGCCAACGCCTTCCCGAAGTGGATCTCGTTCCGCACCGGCGGCCTGATCACCGGCCTGCTCGGCATCGTCATGCAGCCGTGGCGGCTGCTCGCCGATCCGAAGGGCTACATCTTCGACTGGCTCGTCACCTACTCCGGCGCGCTCGGCTCGATCGCCGGCGTACTGATCATCGACTACTGGGTGCTCCGCAAGAAACAGCTCATCCTTCGCGACCTCTACACGACCGACGGCACGTACGAATACGCCGGCGGCTGGAACTGGCGCGCCGTCGTGGCGACGATCCTCGGCTGCGCGCTGGCGCTCGTCGGACGATGGGTACCGGCGCTCGGGATCCTCTACGAGTTCGCCTGGTTCGTCGGCTTCGGCAGCGCCGCGCTCCTTTATTGGGCGCTGATGAAGGCCTTCCAGCCGCACGCGACGCTCGCGGAGCCGGCCACGGCATGATCCGGCGCCTCCTCGCAGCGATCGTCAGCTTCTTTGGCAAAAAACCTGCGCCGGCGCCAGTGCCGGTTGCGCCGCCGCCACCCCCCAAAATCAGTGAGATAATCACCACTGAGCCCAAATCGGAGAAACGACATATGCCCCGAATCGTGAAATGCGGTTTGATCCAGACTGCCCTCGCTGCCGACGTCAGCGAGTCGATCGAGACCATTCGCAACGCCCAGATCGAGCGCACGCTCAAGTACATCGACCAGGCCGGGCAGGAAGGCGTGCAGATCATCTGCATGCAGGAGATCTTCACCGGCCCCTACTTCTGCGCGGAGCAGAACCCGCGCTGGTACGACGCCGTGGAGAAAATCCCGGACGGCCCGACCACGCAGCTCCTGCAGGAGTACGCGAAGAAGTACAAGATGGTCATCATCGTGCCGATCTATGAAGAGGAAGGCACGGGCATCTACTACAACACCGCCGCCGTCATCGACGCCGACGGCACCTACCTCGGCAAATACCGAAAGAACCACATCCCCCACACCGCGCCGGGCTTCTGGGAGAAGTACTACTTCCGCCCCGGCAACCTCGGCTATCCGGTCTTCGACACGGCCTACGCGAAGGTCGGCGTTTACATCTGCTATGACCGCCACTTCCCCGAGGGGGCGAGAGAGCTGGGGCTGAACGGCGCGGAGGTCGTGTTCAATCCGTCCGCCACCGTCGCCGGACTCTCCGAGTACCTCTGGAAGCTCGAGCAGCCGGCGCACGCCGTGGCCAACGGCTACTTCGTCGGCGCCATCAACCGCGTCGGCTACGAAGGGCCGTGGAACATCGGCGAGTTTTACGGACAGAGCTACTTCTGCGATCCGCGGGGGCAGTTCCTGTCGATGGCCAAGCGCGACGAGGACGCCCTCGTCACCGCGGAGCTCGACTTGGACAAGATCCGCGAGGTGCGGCACACGTGGCAGTTCTTCCGCGACCGCCGGCCGGAGACGTATAACGGGTTGGTGCGACTTTAGGGGACAGGTCACAGGGGACAGGGGACAGGTGATCATCGTCCGCAGACCTGTCCCCTGTGACCCGTGCCCTGTCACCTGATGCGTAACCACATCCGCTTTCTCGTCAACGGCCGCGAGCACCGCGTGGCCGGAGCCGCCGCATTCGCGACGCTGGCGAATTACCTCCGCTACGACGCCGCCGCCACCGGAACGAAGATCGTCTGCGAGGAAGGCGACTGCGGCGCCTGCACGGTCCTGATCCGCCGCGGCGAGGCCGACTTCGTCCCGGTCAACTCCTGCATCCTCTCGCTCATCCAGCTCGACGGCACGAGCATCGTCACGGTCGAAGGGCTGGGCATGAACGCCGTGCAGCAGTCGATGATGGCCTGCCACGGCGCGCAGTGCGGCTACTGCACGCCCGGCTTCGTCGTGGCCATGTCGGCGCTCTTCGAGACCTGCGACAAGGTCGACGAGAAGCAGGTCCGCGACGGCCTGACCGGAAACCTCTGCCGCTGCACCGGCTACGAGCCGATCCTCAAGGCCGCGCTGACCGCGGCGCCGCCGACCCAAAAATTGCGCGACCTCTACCCGCAGACGATCGATGACGACGAGCCGGTGCGCGTCGAGAGCTTTTTCGCCCCGACGACGCAGGCGGATGCCGTTGCCTTCAAGCGCGACAACGCCGGCTGCACGATCGTGCAGGGCGCCACGGACGTCGGCGTCTGGATCAACAAGCGCAGCTTCGCCGCTCCGGCCATGCTGTCGCTCGGGAAGATCCGCGAGCTCGACGAGCTGCGCGACGACGGCGACGCCGTCGTCGTCGGCGCAAACGTCACGCTTTCGAAGTTCGAGGCCTTCATCAAAGACAAGATCCCCGAGCTCTACGGCATCCTCAACATCTTCGGCTCGCCGCAGATCAAGAACGCCGGGACGCTCGCCGGAAACATCGCCAACGGGTCGCCGATCGGCGACACGCTGCCGTATCTCTTCGTCGCCGGCGCGGAGCTGGAGCTCGCCGGCACCGGCGGCACCCGCACCGTCGCCATCGGCGACTACTACCTCGGATACAAGAAGTTCGACCTGCGCCCCGACGAGATCATCGCCCGCGTGCGGGTGCCCGTCGTCGCCGACACGCTGAAGCTCTACAAAGTCAGCCGGCGGAAGGACCTCGACATCAGCGCCTTCACCGCCGCCATCCGCCTCCGCACCACGGACGGCCACATCAACGCCGCCACGATCGCCTACGGCGGCGTCGCGCCGACGGTCGTCCGTTTGCCGAAAACGGAGGCGTTCCTCGCCGGCAAAGCGATCTCCCTCGGCACGTTCGAAGAGGCCGGCCGCATCGCCCGCAGCGAAGTGAAGCCGATCTCCGACGTCCGCGGCGGCGCCGACTACCGCGCGCAGCTCGCCGAGAACATCCTCCCGAAGTTCTACTACGAGGTGCTGGCGTGACGAGCGTCGGGCGCAACGTCCCGCACGACTCCGCGCGCGGCCATGTCAGCGGCGAGTCGATCTACATCGACGACATGCCGCCCGCGCGCGGCGAGCTCGTCGTCGACTTCGTCTGGTCGCCGGTCGCGCACGGCCGCATCCGCGCGATCGACCTCGACGCCGCGCGGCGCATCGACGGCGTCGTGGCGCTGCTCACCCATCGCGACCTGCACCACAACAAGTTCGGGCCGATCATCCAGGACGAGCTGCTCTTGGCCGAGGACGTCGTCACGTTCATCGGGCAGCCGATCGTCGTCATCGCCGCGGAGTCGCGCGCGGCGCTGCGCGCGGCGAAGCTCTCGATCGCCGTCGACATCGAAACGCTCGAGCCGGTCTTCACCATCGACGAGGCGAAGCGGCGCAAACAGTTCATCGGCTCGACGATGCACATCGTCCGCGGCGACGTCGAGTCGGCGTTCGCCGGCGCCAAGCACATCCTCGAAGGGCAGTTCACCAACGGCGGACAGGACCACTTCTATCTCGAAGGACAGGCCGCCATCGCCGTGCCGGGCGAATTCGATCAGGTGGCCGTGCACTCGTCGACGCAGAATCCATCCGAGGTGCAGCACGTGATCGCGCACCTCCTGGGCCTGCAGATCAACCAGGTCACCGTCGTCACCAAGCGCATGGGCGGCGGCTTCGGCGGGAAGGAGTGCCAGGCCACGCACCCCGCCGCGATCGCCGCGCTCGTCGCGCACAAGACCAAGCGGCCGGCACGCCTCGTCTACAACAAGGACGACGACATGCGCGTCACCGGCGGGCGCCATCCCTTCCAGAACGACTGGAAAGTGGCGTTCGACGACGACGGCGCCATCACCGCTCTCTTCGTCGACTTCTACTCGGACGGCGGCGCGTTCGCCGACCTCTCTACGTCCGTCCTTGGCCGCGCCCTCACGCACGCGGAAAACGCGTACTACATCCCGAATGCCGAGATCCACGGCACCGTCTGCCGCACGAATCACGCGCCGAATACGGCCTTCCGCGGCTTCGGCGGGCCGCAGGGCGTGATCAACATCGAGAACATCCTCGAGTGCATCGCCGTGGCCCTCGGCAAGGACGCGCTCGACGTGCGTATCCGCAATTGCTACGGCATCGGCGAGCGCAACACCACGCCGTACGGACAGGTGGTGGCGAACAACACCCTGCCGCGACTCTTCCGCGAGATCACCGCGTCGTCGGACTACCGCGCGCGGCGCAAGGCGGTCGACGAATTCAACGCGCAGTCGCCGACGCGCCTGCGCGGCCTGGCCTGCAGCGCGGTGAAGTTCGGCATCTCGTTCAACACGAAGTTTCTCAATCAGGCGAACGCGCTGGTGAACGTCTACCTCGACGGCTCCGTGCAGGTGTCGACCGGCGCGACGGAGATGGGCCAGGGGGTGAACACGAAGATCCGCCAGCTCGTGGCCGACGAGCTCGGACTCGACGTCGCGCAGGTCATCCTCATGCCGACGTCGACGGAGAAGAACAACAACACCTCCGCGACGGCGGCATCGAGCGCCGCGGACCTCAACGGCAGCGCCGCCGTCGACGCCTGCCGGAAAATCCGCGCGCGCATGTGCGGCGTCGCCGCCGATTACTTCGCGCGCACGGCCGGGCTCGAGCCGTCGTCGGAGCACATCGTCTTCAGCGACGGCGAGATCTTCGACGACCGCGCGCCGCAGCAGCGCGTCCCCTTCGCCGCGCTGGCCAAGATGTGCCACCTCGAGCGCGTTTCCCTCGGCGAGCGCGGCTTCTACGCGACGAAGGGGCTGGATTGGGACGCCGACCGCGGCTGCGGCACGCCGTTCCTCTATTTCACCATGGGCTGTGCGGTGTCGGAGGTGGAGATCGACCGCTTCACCGGGATGATGAAGGTGCTGCGCAGCGATCTATTGATGGACATCGGCAAGTCGATCAACCCCGGCATCGACCGCGGACAGATCACCGGCGCGTTCGTGCAGGGGATGGGCTGGCTGACGACCGAGGAGCTGCGCTACGCGCCCGACGGCGAGCTTTTGTCTCATTCGCCCACGACGTACAAGATTCCGAACATCCAGGATCTCCCGCCCGTGTTCCACGTGAGCACGATCGACAACGACACGAACACGGTGAACATCCGCGGCAGCAAAGCCGTCGGCGAGCCCCCGCTGCTCCTCGGCATTTCGGTGTGGCTGGCCGTGAAGAACGCGCTCGCCTACGAGTCCCACGGCGCCATCCCGCAGCTCCGCGCCCCCGCAACGGGGGAGGAGATTTTGCGGCTGCTGACGGAGTACAAGGCGGCGCGGGTGGAAGTCGCCTCAGCTGCCGCCTCGTAGCCTCACCATCGCCACACCGGTCAAGCTTCGCGCGGAAGAGATTTTGCAGTCTCTGGGGCGGGTATCGTAGCGAGGAATACTCCATGGAAAGTGTCTTCATCGGTTCATCGACCGAGAACCGCACGTTTGCACAGAAGGTTGCCGTGGCAATGCGGGATCTTCACGACGTCAAGATACGTGCGTGGTGGCACGACGGCGTTTTCCGGGAGAACGAGACCTTCATCGAGAGTCTGGAACGGGAAGCTGACGGCGCCACCAGCGCGGTTTTTGTCTTCGGCGGCGATGATGAAGCCGAGATCCGCGAGGAGCGATATCGCATCCCTCGCGACAACGTCGTCCTGGAATACGGCTTGTTTGTCGGCAAAGTGGGACGCCCCCGTGTCGCGATCATCCAGCTGGATGACGCGAAGATTCCGGCCGACCTGCAGGGTATGAAAGTCATCCAGGTCAAGAGCGCCGACGATCCCAACGCACTGCTTGATTACCTCTCCCACCGCCTCTCTCTATGGCAAGAGGATATTCGCAAGCATCCTTCGTCGGTTCATCCGAGACTGAAAAATCAATTGGGATTATTGCTTCCGACGTTGCGCACGCTCGACTCGCATCTCATCGAGAGCTTCGACCGCAACGCAGCCCGACTGGTCGAGACGCTCTTCCTTTCCGTGCTCACCGACAGCCAAGGCGTCAATTCGGGGTTCGTTCGCTTAGCTGAGAACGAACTGCAGAACAGCGTCTCGATCTCCGCGTGTGACGCCACCGGTCCCGCCGGATGGGTCGGCCCCGCCGTCTACCGCTACATCGCGGCACAAGTGCGCGAATATCTTTTCGCGAATCGTATTCAAGACGAATGGAAACCGTACATCCACGACTGGCTGAACCAAGCGATTCAGCGCGCCATCGCAAACGCGCGCGAACAGATGCCCGACCAGGAGAGCGCCACGCGGTTCGATGACGCCGGCGAGGTCAATTTCACCGTCGGGCTCCCAAGCTGCAATACTCACGGATTCTGCTCTGGACCGATGACGAGTTGAGGGATCCGATCGCGGAGGCGGTGATCTCGCTGCACGAAGCGTTTCGGATCCCGTTATTTTTTCTTCGCGCCGAGCCCGACAAAGGCGATAAAGAGCTCGCCTATGTAACGTTCGAAAAGCGCGATGGCAGCGTGTCCGTTCTTTGCGGAAAAAAGCCCGGCTACGACACGACGAAGGACACTTCGTTCAAGGACAGCGGCAAACTCCCCGGCCGTGGCAATGCTCTTACGGATTACAAGCGCTTGCTCGAACGGCCGGACCTGATGTTGGCGCTCGATGCCCGAGAGTTGCTGTTATCCTCAGCCGCCGCCTCGTAGTCGTAGAGCATGGCCTGCTGCCCGCCGCCGCGCGGGCCGCTCTGCACCACGCCGCTGACGAACGCGGCGCCGTGCAGCATCAGCATGCAGTCGCCGCGGTGCGTCATGGTCATGTGCATCGGCGCGGCATGAGCAGCGCGCTCACGGCGTCGCCGTGCATCATCATGTGATGCTCGTGCTCCATCTGCGCCGTCGCCGCAACAGAACTATGATGTTTGGGCATGAGAGCCATCGAACGTTTGCTCGAACAGCTCAACGCGGCGTACGGCGGCCCTGCATGGCATGGGCCGTCGCTGCGCGAGCTGCTCGAGGGCGTCGACGAGGAGCAGGCGCGGGCGCGGCCGATCGCGAACGCGCACAGCATCTTCGAGATCGTCGTGCACGTCCGGGCCTGGATGGACGCCGTGTCGGAGCGGCTGGCCGGGTCGGAGCGCGAGCTGACGACGGAGGAGGATTGGTCCGACGTCACGCGCACCGTCTGGTCCGCGGCGCTCGAGGAGCTCGATCATGCCGAGAGCCGTGTCTGCGACGCCGTCGCGCGCCTGAACGCCGACGACCTCGACAAGCCCGTGCCGGGAAAGAAGTACAGCGTCTACGTGCTCGTGCATGGGGTGATTCAGCACAATCTTTATCATGCGGGGCAGATCGTGGTCTTGAAGAAGGCGATGGCATAGCCCGTGCGCTCCTCCCTCGCAGGAGGCACACGACATGTCCAACCAGCACAACCGCTCTGGATCGAGCGACGCCAGCAGTAATCAGCCTGCCGAGCCCGGCCGCCGACACACCAGCGGCGGTAACATGGGTGCGGGCCGCAGCGGACGGAAGAGCTTCGGCGGCGAAAAGCCGGAGGAGCGCGACAACAACGGCAGCAAGCGGCCTGAAGACAAATATTAATTTCGCGCGCGCGGCGGATTGAGCCGGAAAGGTCTCCGCCGCGCGCCGCGTTTACATTCGCACAACAGACAACCGGTCACGCGAAAAGGCGAACTCCCGGCGACGGGAGGGCGCAAAGCCACCGGCCCCGACCTTACGGGGCAGCGGAGCTGCCGAACGTGATTCTCGCCATGAGCGCGGGACGTTCCGTGACCCAACGAAGGGAGCGAACCCGTGCGAAATCGTTTTGCCGTTCTCGTCTTCACCGCCGTTGCGCTCGCCGCGCCGCTGTCGGCCTCGGCCGCGCCGAAACCGACCACAGCGCTGCCGCAGCTCGCTGCGAGCTCGTTCCCGCTCCCCGTCCCGCAGTACCTCGGCGCGATCATCAACGAAGCCGCCGCGAAGTACCGCGTCGATCCGAACCTCATCGCCGCCATGGCCTTCCGCGAGTCGCGCTTCGACGCGAACGCCGTATCCCGCCGCGGCGCGCAGGGCATCATGCAGCTCATGCCGCGCACGGCGCAGGCCATGGGCGTGCGCGACGCCTTCGACCCGCGCGACAACGTCTTCGGCGCGACGCGCTATCTGGCCACGCTGCTCAACCGCTTCCACGGCAACGTCGACCTGACCCTCGCGGCGTACAACGCCGGCCCCGAGCTCGTCGACCGCGTCGGCCCGAACGCGACGCAGGAGGCGGTCGACTACGTCGCCGCGGTGAAGAGCTTCTACCTGACGGCGCTGCGCGCGCTGTCGTAATCTGTCGCGCGTGCGCTTCCTCGGCGAGGCCGACTTCGACGCGCTCGTCGCCGCGTTCAACGACGCCTTCAGCGATTACCTCGTGCCGATGCATCTGACCGCGCCGCAGCTGCGCGAGATGTGCACGCGGCGCGGCGTCGTGCTCGAGCTTTCGCCGGCCGAATTCGATCGAGAGCGCATCGCCGGCTACACCCTCAACGCGCTCGGCACGTTCCACGGCGTGCCGAGCGCGTACGACAGCGGCACCGGCGTCGTGCCGTCGCACCGCCGCCGCGGTCTCGCGCGGCAATTGCTCGAAGTCTCGTTCCCGGCGCTGCGCGCGCGCGGCGCCACGCAGATGGTGCTCGAAGTGCTGGAGCCGAACGAGCGCGCCGCCACGCTCTACCGCGCCCTCGGCTTCGAGGTCACGCGCCGGCTGCAATGCTGGCGCTACGGCGGCGCCGCGGTACTCGATCGGGACGCGAAAGAGATCGCCATCGACGAAGTGCCGGTGTACTACTGCGACTTCGCGCCGTCGTGGCAGAACTCGATCGAGTCGTTGCGCCGCAGCGGCGACGGCCGCCGCGTCATCGCCGTCGACGGCGGCTACGTCATCGTCCACGCCGCCACGGGCGATCTCGCGCAGCTCGCCGTCGAACCGGGGCGGCGGCGGCGCGGCATCGGCACGCGTCTCTTGCGGCACGCCGCCGCCGTCACCGCGAAGCCGCTGCGCATCCTCAACGTCGAAGAATCGATGTCCGGATTTCTCGCCGCCGCCGGCGCGGAGCCGTTCATCGCCCAGCTCGAAATGCTTCGTGCTACGCTCGACGCATGAGCGATCCGCGATATCCGGTCGGCAAGTACGAGCGCCGCGACGTCCTCACCCCGGAGGAGCGCGCGGCCATGATCGAGCAGATCGCGGCGGCGCCGCGCAAACTGCGCGAGGC
This sequence comes from Thermoanaerobaculia bacterium, assembly GCA_036522835.1. Taxonomy (GTDB): domain Bacteria; phylum Acidobacteriota; class Thermoanaerobaculia; order Gp7-AA8; family Gp7-AA8; genus DATDFB01. Next base: position 14,851 of record DATDFB010000222.1, read on the forward strand.
CGTGGCCGGACTGACGCCGCAGCAGATGGAGACGCCGTATCGCGAGGGCGGCTGGACGCTGCGCCAGGTCGTGCACCACATCCCCGACTCGCATCTCAACTCGTACGTGCGCTTCAAGCTCGCGCTGACGGAGACGACGCCGACGATCCGCCCGTACGACGAGGCGCGCTGGGCCGAGCTCCCCGACTCGGTCCACACGCCGCCGGAGACGTCGATGACGCTGCTCGAGTCGCTGCACGACCGCTGGGTGCGCCTGCTGCGCTCGATGTCGGCGGACGACTTCCGGCGCACGCTCAACCATCCGGAGAACGGTCTCATGACGCTCGACGCCATGCTCGCGCTCTACGCGTGGCACGGGCGGCATCACGTCGCGCACATCACCGCGACGCGCCAGCGCAACGGCTGGTGATTGGCGGGCGCACGCTGTGCGCCCCTACCGTTTCTCCGAATCGCCTTTCATCGAGTCGCGGAATCCGCGGATCCCCTCTCCGAGGCTCTTGCCGAGCTCAGGGAGCTTCGAGGGGCCGAACACGATGAGACAGATCGCCAGGACGAGCAGCAGGTGTGTCGGTTGTAGGAGATCTCCAAGCATGGGGAATTGGACAGCCTTTCTCCGAGCCTGCTTACATTATAGGTCGCAGAGCGGCCACCTATTTCTTGTACGTCCCGATCAACTGCGTCTGCGCCACCACCTTCCCCTTCGACGGCGGCGCCGCGTCCGCCATCGCGTACAGCGTGAAGACATAGTGGTGCAATCCGTTGGGCGGGCAGGGGCCGCCGTAGCCGGTTTTGCCGAAGCCGTTCGTCTCCTCGGTGCCGATGTGCTGTCCCTCGGCGATCGTCGCCGTCGACGCCGGAATGTTCCAGACCAGCCAGTGCGTGAACGAGCCGCCGGGGGCATCGGGATCGTCGACCGTGATCGCCAGCGACTTCGTGCCCGCGGGGGTGGCGGAGATCGTCAGCGGCGGGCTCACGTTCGCGCCGTCGCATGTGTACTTCGCCGGGATCGCGCCGTTGTTCGGAAAGGCCGGGCTCGCCAGCATCATGCCGTGCGGCGTGCCGGTCGGCGCGGCGGTGTCGGTGGTGGCGGTGTGCTCGGCGGGACGCGAGCACGCCAGCGCGAGGAGGAGAGCGAGGGCGATGCGGATGCGAGGCATTTACAATTCTCTCGTGCCGACGTTCTTCGACGCGCTCAACGACCTCATGGCCGCCGAGGTGCCGCTCGTGACGGTGACGATCGTCGACACCGTCGGAAGCGTACCGCAAGATCGCGGCGCGAAGGCCATCGTCACCGCCGACGGGCTCGTCCACGGCACCGTCGGCGGCGGCCGCGTCGAGACCAAAGCCATCGCCGAGGCCCAGCGCATGCTGCGCGGCGAGATCGAGGGCAACACCCACTTCGCGCAGTGGAACCTGCAGAAAGACGTCGGCATGACCTGCGGCGGCGTGGTGAAGCTCTACTTCGAGTCGCACAACGTCGGCCGTTGGCAGATCTGGGTCTTCGGCGCGGGGCACACCGCCAACGCGCTCGTCAACGTCCTCGTCCACCTCGACTGCCACGTCACCTGCGTCGACCCGCGCGCGGAGTGGCTCGACAAATTGCCGGCGTCGCCGAAGCTGACCAAGGTCGAGAGCGCCGAGATGCCGTCGCTCGTAGCGGCAATCCCCGAAGGCGCTTCCGTCGTGCTGATGACCATGGGCCATACCACGGACAAGCCGATCCTCATCGAGATCCTCCGCACGCGCACGTTTCCGTACCTCGGCGTGATCGGCAGCGACGCCAAGGCGGCAATCCTCCGCCGCGACGTGCGCGAGGCCGGCCTGGCCGAGGAAATGACGCGCGCGTTCTTCTGCCCCATCGGCCTCGACCTCGGCACGAATCACCCGTACGAGATTGCACTCAGCGTGGCCGCGCAGCTCGTGCAGGTGCGCGACGCGTGAGCGGGCCTGAGCGATGCATTTAACCCTGGCGTGCCGAACGCCACCGTGCTCGTGGTCGAGGACGACGAAACGATCCGTCGCCTGCTCACCGAGTATTTGCAGGCGCACTCTCACGTCGAGGTCGAGTCCGCCCGCGACGGCGTCGAAGCGCTGCACCAGATCTCGACCCGGCCGTACGACGTGGTCGTCCTCGACGTGATGATGCCAAAGATGAGCGGCGTCGATCTGCTCGACTCCCTCGCCACGCTGCGCCGCGACGACTCCGTGCAGCCGCTGAAGTCGCTTCCGGCCGTGCTCGTCATCACCTCCGTGTCCGACGGCGAAGTCCCGGACCGCGTGCTCAAGGAGCACTGTCCCGAGCTCGTCCGCGGCGTGTTTCGCAAGCCGCTGGAGCTGGGGGCGCTGGCGGAGGAAGTGGAGCGGTATCTGCGATAGCATCGGCGGCCCACGATGCGCATCCGCTTCATCTGCATCCACGGCCACTTCTATCAGCCGCCCCGCGAGAACCCCTGGCTGGAAGCGGTCGAGACGCAGGACTCGGCGAGTCCCTACCACGACTGGAACGAGCGCGTCACGGCGGAGTGCTACGGCCCGAACGCGTCGTCGCGCATCCTCGACGCGCGCGACCGCATCGTGAAGATCGTCAACAACTACGCCTCCATCAGCTTCAACTTCGGGCCGACGCTGCTGTCGTGGCTCGAGCAGCGCGAGCCCGACGTCTACGCCGCGATCCTCGACGCCGACCGCGCCAGCCGCGACCGCTTCGCCGGCCACGGCTCCGCGATCGCCCAGGCGTACAACCACATGATCCTGCCGCTGGCGAACGAGCGCGACAAGCGGACGCAGGTGCGCTGGGGCATCGTCGACTTCGAGCGCCGCTTCGGCCGCAAGCCCGAGGGGATGTGGCTGCCGGAGACGGCGGTCGACGTCGACTCGCTCGAAGCGCTGGCCGAGGAAGGGATCGCCTTCACGATCCTCGAGCCGCATCAGGCCGCGCGCTGGCGGCGCATCGGCGAGGACGACTGGACCGAGCACTCCGGGGCGATAGATCCGACCCTGCCGTACCGCTGCACGCTGCCGTCGGGCCGCAGCATCTCGATTTTCTTCTACGACGGCCCGATCTCGCGCGCCGTCGCCTTCGAGCGCCTCCTCGCCCGCGGCGAGAACCTCGCCCACCGCCTCCTCGGCGCGTTTCACGACGGCCGCGCGGTCGCGCAACTCGTCAACATCGCCACCGACGGCGAGACCTACGGCCATCACCACCGCTACGGCGACATGGCCCTGGCCTACGCGCTCGACTACATCAACGAGCAGAAGCTCGCCCGCATCGCGAACTACGGCTGGTTTCTCTCCGAGCATCCGCCGACGCACGAGGTGGAGATCGCGGAGAACACGTCGTGGAGCTGCATCCACGGCGTGGAGCGCTGGCGCAGCGACTGCGGCTGCAGCACCGGCGCGGGCAACGGATGGAATCAGCAGTGGCGCCGCCCGCTGCGCGACGCGCTCGACTGGCTGCGCGACGAGTGCATCGAGCTCTTCGAGAATCACGGCGCGCCACTGATGCACGACCCGTGGGCCGCGCGCGACGACTACATCGACCTCGTGCTGGACCGCGGCGACGACAGCGTGCAGCGCTTCCTGGCACGCCACGCCGTCGTCGACGCGCCGGTGACGGCGCTCGAGCTCCTGGAAATGCAGCGCAACGCCATGCTCATGTACACGAGCTGCGGCTGGTTCTTCAACGATGTCTCCGGCATCGAGACGATCCAGGTCCTGCACTACGCGGCGCGGGTGATTCAGATCGCGGAGAAGATCTCCGGGCGGCCGCTGGAGCTCGAGTTCCTCGACCGCATCGGCCGCGCGCGGAGCAACCTCGGCGACCTCGGCGACGGCCGCCAGATCTACGAGCGCGAGGTCAAGCCGACCCGGCTCGACCTCCGCCGCGTGGCCGCGCACTACGCCGTGGCGTCGCTCTTCGACAACTTCAACCACGAGGACAACGTCTACTGCTACCGCGTCCGCCAGAACGACTTCGAGTCGCTGCGCGCCGGGCGGGCCAAGATGGCCGTCGGCTCGATCACGGTGACGTCGCTGATCACGCGCGAAGAGGCCGACTTCGAGTTCACGGTCCTGCACCTCGGCGAGACGGAGCTGACCGGCGGCGTCCGCCCCGCCGGCGTGGTCGAGCTCTATGCGGCGATGAAGCGCGACCTCAGCGAAGACCTGCGCGTGAACGGCGTGTCGTCGGTCATCCGCGTGCTCGACGAGTATTTCTCCGAGCCGCTGCTGTCGATCCGCGCGCTCTTCCGCGACGAGCAGCGCCGTATTCTCAACGTGCTCTGCGACGCCACGCTGAGCGAGGCCGAGAGCACGTTCCGCTCGCTGCACGAGCGCTACGACCCGCTGATGCGCTTCCACGCCACGCTCGGCGTGCCGCTGCCGCGCGTGCTGCGCACGGCCGCGGAGTTCGACGTCAACATGCAGCTCCGCCGCCTCCTCGAGAGCGGCGACCTGCCGCTCGCGGAGATCGGCGACCGCCTGCGCGAGGCGCGCGACGAGCGGGTCGTGCTCGACGAGACGACTCTGATGACGATCGAGCGCGCCGTGGAGCGCATCGCCTCGGAGGCGTCGCGCGCGCCGGACGACATCGACGTGCTGGAGCGCTTCGAGACGCTGGTGGCGCTCGTACGCGAGTCGCAGGTGAAGGTGAACCTGCGCAAGCCGCAGAATGATTACTACCGGATGCGCAAGACGATCCGTCCCGTCGTGGCGGCGAACGCCGGCAACGGCTCGCCCTCCGCGAACCGCTGGCTGCTGCACTTCGATGCCCTCGGCGAGAAGCTCTCCATCAGTCCGGAGGCGAGCGGTTGACGCGCCTCGCCGCCGCTACGCGCGCCGCCGGCGTGCTGCTCCATCCGACGTCGCTCCCAGGGCCCGGCGGCATCGGCGACATCGGCGGCGCAGCGATCGCGCTCCTCGACTGGATGCGCAGCGCCGGCCTGCGCATCTGGCAGGTGCTGCCGCTCAATCCGCCCGGCTACGGGAACTCGCCGTACGGATGCCTGTCGTCGTACGCCGGCAATCCGCTGCTGATCTCGCTGCCGTCGATTGACGTTCCGTCGTCGGATCACGTCGACTTCGATCGTGCCAGCGAGCTCAAACGCGCCGCGCTGCGAGAGTCGTTCGCACAGCGTGGCGCGAACGCCTCCGACGAACAGCGCGCCTTCGAGCGCGACAACGCCTGGCTTCCCGATTGGGCGCTCTTCGCGGCATTGAAGGAACAGCATGGCGGCCGCCCATGGACAGAGTGGCCGCCGGAGCTCGCGTTCCGCGAGAAGGAAGCGATCACCCGCGCGCGGCGCGAGCTCGCCGACGAGATCCGCTTTCACAAGTACGTGCAGTGGCTCTTCTTCACGCAATGGGCGGAGGTGCGCCGCGCCGCCGACGCGCGCGGGATCGAGATCATGGGCGACGTGCCGATCTACGTTGCCTGCGACAGCGCCGACGTCTGGGCGAACCGGCATCTCTTTCAGCTCGACGACCGCGGCGCGCCGACGGTGGTGGCCGGCGTGCCGCCCGACTACTTCAGCGAGACGGGGCAGCGCTGGGGGAATCCGCTCTACCGCTGGGACGCGCTGCGCGAGACGCGCTACCGCTGGTGGGTCTCGCGCATCCGCGCCGCGCTGCGCTTCGCCGACGTGGTGCGCATGGACCACTTCCGCGGCTTCGCCGCGTATTGGGAGATTCCGGCGCACGAGCCGACGGCGATGCACGGCCGCTGGGTGCCGGGTCCCGGCAAGGCGCTCTTCGACGCGATCCGCAGCGCGCTTGGCGGCCTCCCGCTCGTCGCCGAGGACCTCGGATTCATCACCCCCGAGGTGCATGAGCTGAGGAAGGCGATCGGCATCGCCGGGATGCGCATCCTGCAGTTCGCCTTTCAGCAGCCGAACAGCAACCACCTCCCCCACTGCTATGCGCACGAAACGGTCGTCTACACAGGCACGCATGACAACGATACTGCGCGCGGCTGGTACGAGAACGCGACCGAAGCCGAGCGCGCCGCGGCCGCGCTGTACCTCGGCCTGACGTCCGCGGACGATGCCGCCTGGATACTGATCCGCACCGCGTTCACCTCGGTCGCCCAGACCGCGATCGTTCCCGTGCAAGACATCCTTTCCCTAGGCTCCGAGGCGCGGATGAACATGCCGGGCGCGGAGAAGGACAACTGGTCGTGGAGATTGCGGCCCGGAGCGCTGACGGAGGAGCACGCGGGGCGGTTGCGGCGGTTGGCAAAGGCCAGCGGAAGATCTCAGCGGGATTGACGAAGATTCCGCACTGCCGATCTCAGGCTCTGCCGCCAAGCCAAGAGGACCGGACCTTGAAAAGGCAAGGTCCGACCTTGAAAAGTTAAGGTTCGACCTTGAAAAGTCAGGGTTCGACCCTGGAAAGTTAGGGGTTCGACCCTGAGGCTAGCGGAAGAGCTCAGCGAGGCCGATGGTGAGGCCGGGAAACATCGTCGTCATGGCGACGTCGCCGGCGGACGCAGCGAGCTCGCTCACGAGCGGCAGGGCGTCGCCATCTCGCCGGAACACGCGAATCGTGTTTGCGTTGGGATCGGCGATCCAATACTCCGTTACGCCAAACCGCTCGTAGATCGCCAGCTTGCGCACCTGTCATTCTTCGCGTCGAGCTCCGACAGGACCTCGATCACGAAATCGGGAGCACCGTGAACGTGCTTTTTGAGGATCGACGAGCGCTCATGACTGACGAAAAGCACGTCAGGTTCGCAGACGTTGTCGATTGAGAACACGGTATCCAACGGCGCGACGAACGCTTCTCCGATCGGATGTTCTTCGAGGTATTTGGAGATCGCCAGGAACAGACGACCGACGATGCGCTGGTGCCGGAGGAACGGTGAAGGAGACACAAACAGCTCCCCGTCGAAGATTTCGCGAATGACGTTGTCCTCCGGCATCGCCAGGAGATCGTCGTACGTCCATCGCTTCACGACGGGACTCATGCCATAAGCCTACCTCGGCTCCAACACCGCCACCGGGAACGACGCGAACACGTTCCGTGAGAGCTCCTCGCCGGTGAAGATGTTTCTCCACGAACCGGAGAGTGGCAGCGTCGTTTCCTCGGGGGCGCGGCGCGTGGTCAGGCGGGGGACGGCAACGGCGACAGTCGTTCCATTCAGCGAGCGCGTGAAGGCGAAGACGTGCGGCCCGCCGTCGACCGGCGTGTAGTCGCCGTCGCGGAAGAGCTCCGGGAGGCGCCGGCGCAGGTCGAGAATCGTTCGCATCGCGTACAGCTTCACGCGGCCGTCGCTCCAGTTGCGAAGGAGCGTGGCCACGTCCACGCGCTCGCGGAGCAGCGACGCGCGGTGCGCATAGTCGACGGGACGGCGGTTGTCGGGATCGACGAGGCTGTAGTCCCACAGCTCCGTCCCCTGGTAAAAGTCCGGAACGCCGGGGGCCGTCGCCTTCAGCACCATCTGCGACAGCGCGTTGAGAAATCCGGGGAAGGCGATGCGGCGGTGGAAGCGCTCGAAGTCGGCGCGGAACTCCTCGTGTTGCAGCAGCGCCGCGGCGTAGTCGAGCAGCGCGCGCTCGTAGTCCGCATTCGGCGCGATCCACGACGTGTACGTCTTCGCCTCGCGCGCGGCTTTCTCCAAATACTGCCGGAGGCGTGCTTCGTCGATCGGCCACGCGCCGGCGAGGGTCTGGTACAGCAGCAGCTCCTCGTTCGGCCGCGGCACGCCGTCGCGGCTCAACGGTGCAGTCATGCGCGACCACTTCCGCACCTGCCGCGCCCACGCCACCGGCATCTCCGAGAGCACGTTGATGCGCGCGCGCACGTCCTCGCTGCGCTTTGTGTCGTGCGTCGACGTCGCGTTCATCGTATGCGGCCAGGCGCGCTGCCGTTCCGCGTTGTGCGTGTGCAGCTCCGCGATCGGATCGAAGCCGCCGCAGCGGCCGGGATGGCCGCCGACGTCGTTGAGCGACACGAGGCGGTTGTAGTTGTAGAACGCCGTGTCCTCCACGCCCTTGGCCATCACGCGCCCGGTGAACTGCTGCCAGCGCATGACGAAGGCGAGCCACCGCTCGCGCTCGCCGGCGAGATACGGCGGCGGCTCGAGAAGCAGCACGAGCTCGAGAAACACGAAGAGCCGCGGATCGACGCTCGCGCCGGCGCGCCTCCGCGCCTCCGCGACGGCGCCGCCGAGCGCCGCGCGGTCTTCGTCGCTCACGCCGCCGTCGCGGACATAAGTGCGGTACACGTTCATGCACGCCGTCACCTCGGTCAGCGCCGCGAGCAGCTCCGCGGGCGCGAAGTCGCGCGCGTTGCGGTCGGCCATGGCCAGCGCGGAGAGCTCCCGGCCGAGGCCGCGCATCTCGCCGGAGAACAGCTCGGCGATGACCTGCTTCTTGCGCTCGTAGCTGACGTCGTCGAACGACTGCGTCACGCCGGTGAAGCGGCGATAAAAGTCGTCGAGCTCTCCGAGGCCGGCGGGATCGACGAAGAGCGCGTTCACGGCGTCGAGGAAGTCGTAGCCGGTCGTGCCGGCCACGGGAAACGACCGCGGCAGTTCCTCGCCGGGACCAAGAATCTTCTCCAGCACGACATAAACGTCGCCGAGGCGGTTCTGCAGCTTGCGCAGGTACCCGATGGGATCGTAAAGCCCGTCGATGTGGTCGATGCGCAGTCCCGTCACCTTCCCCTCGGCGACGAGCTCCAGAATGCGCCGGTTGCGCGCCTCGAAGACCTCCAAGTCCTCGATGCGCAGGCCGACGAGGTCGGTCACGTCGAAGAAGCGGCGGTAGTTGATCTTCTCGCTGGCAATGCGCCAGAAGGCAAGGCGGTACCACTGCGCGTCGAGCACGGCGTCGAGCGCGTCGATGTCGCCGTTGACGGCGTCGACCGCGCTCTCGACCGCGGCGCGGAGCTCCTCATCGCTCTCGTAGAACTGCCACAGCTTTTCCTTCACCAGCTTGCTGTTGCGCTTGGCCACGTCGTCGAGCAGCTCGCGCAGCTCGACGTTCATCGCTTCGTTCGCAAGGGACGGCTGCAGCACGAGCCTGTACGAAGTCGACGCGAGGGGGAGGCGCTTGTCGTAATAGGTGAAGAAGAAGCCGTCGTGGTCGAAGCCGAGGCGGATCTCGCGCGCGTCGAGCGTCTCGCCGTAGGGGCGGCCGAGGATCGGGAGCAAGAGCTTCTGCGTGACGGAGTTCCAGTCGATGTCGAAGTAGTTGAAAAAGCGCGACTGCGGGCCGCTCTCGAGGACGCTCATCCACCAGACGTTCTCGCCGCTCGCGGCCATGTGGTTCGGCACGACGTCGAGCAAGAGGCCGATGCCGAGCCGCTGCAGCTCGTCGTGCAGCGCGTTGAAGTCGTCTTCGGTTCCAAGCTCGGGATTGAGCTCGCTGGCGTCGACGACGTCGTAGCCATGCATGCTCCCCTTCCGCGCTTTCAGGATCGGCGACGCGTAGATGTCGCTGATGCCTAGCTCGGCGAGGTACGGCGCGATCTCGCGCGCGTCGCGGAAAGTGAAGCCGGCGTTGAACTGCACGCGATAGGTCGCGCGGGGAACGCGGTACATCAACCTCAGCTATTGCAAAGGGCGAACCCCTCCGCCGGCACGACGAGCTGCTTGCCGTTGCCGAGCTCGATCGTTTGCTCCGTGTCGCCGAAGTTGAAGCCGAGGAAGACATCGCCGCGGCGCACGAGGAGGAGGCGGCGCTCGTCGTCGGCGCGCGCTTCGACGTCGTCGAGGTTCAGCGAGCGGAGCGCGGGAGTCTCGCGGCGGAGGCGCAGCAGCTCGGCGTAGAGCGCGCGCAGCGAGTCGTCGCCGCTCCACGTCAGCTTGGATCGCTGGAACGTCGCCTCGGCGTGCGGGTCGGGCGCTTCGCCGCGCCAGTCGAAGTCGTCGAACTCCTCGAGACGGCCGCGGCGCACGGCCTCGATCAGATCTTCGTCGGAGTGCGATGTGAAGTACTGGAACGGCGCGGTCTCTCCGTACTCCTCGCCCATGAAGAGCATCGGCAGGAACGGCGCGAGGATGACGGCGGCGGCGGCGAGGCGGAGCTTCGTGGGCGAGACGATGGCGGCGAGGCGCTCGCCGCGCATGCGGTTGCCGATCTGGTCGTGGTTCTGGGCGAAGACGACGAACTGCGCGCCGTCGCGCGTGGCCGGCCGCGCGCCGTACTTGCGCTGGCGGTACGGCGAGTGCTGGCCGACGTAGAGGTAGCCGGTGGCGATGGTGCGCGCGAGGTCGCTGACCTTGCCGAAGCTCGCGTAGTAGCCATCGCGCTCGCCGGTGAGGAGCACGTGCAGCGCGTGGTGGAAGTCGTCGCTCCACTGCGAGTCGAAGCCGAGGCCGAGGCTCTTTGCCGGCGTGATCACGCGCGGATCATTGAGATCGCTCTCAGCAATGGTCCAGATTTTGCGGCCGAGGCGCTCGGCGCAGTCCCGTACGGCGGTGGTGAGGTCCTGCAGGAACGGCTCGGCGGAGTGATCGACGATGGCGTGCACGGCGTCGATGCGCAACCCGTCGATGTGAAACTCGTCGATCCACTGCAGGGCGTTGTGGATGAAGAACCAACGCACGTCGTCGCTGTGCGGGCCGTCGAAGTTGAGGGCGAGGCCCCACGGGGTCTTGTAGCGGTCGGTGAAGTACGGCCCGAATTGCGCGAGGTAGTTCCCCTCGGGGCCGAGGTGGTTGTAGACGACGTCGAGGAGGACGGCCAGGCCGCGCGCGTGGGCGGCGTCGACGAGGCGCTTGAGCGCGCGCGGCCCGCCGTAGCTGGCCTGCGCCGCGCCGACGTAGACGCCGTCGTAGCCCCAGTTCCTCTCGCCCGGAAATTGGCCGATGGGCATGAGCTCGATGGCGGTGACGCCGAGCTCGCGGAGGCCGTCGAGCTTTGGAATGACGGCGTCGAAGGTGCCCTCGGCGGTGAAGGTGCCGACGTGGATCTCGTACATGACGAGGTCTGCGAGTTCGACGCCGCGCCAGCCGCCGTCGTGCCATTCGAAGTCTCGCGCGACAACTTCCGATGGCCCATGCACACCCTCCGGCTGTAGCCGCGAGGCGGGGTCGGGGCGATCGGTACCGTTGACGGTGTAGAAGTAGCGCGTGCCCTCTTGGCAGTAGACCGTCGCGCTGTGGTAGCCGTTCGCATCCTTCGCCATCCCCACCCGCCTCTCCGCCGGCGCGACGAGGTGGAGCTCGATCCGGTCGACGAACTGCGCCCAGACGCGAAACTCGCAGCGATCGCGCGCGACGAGCGTCGCGCCCAGCGGCCCCCTCATGCTCGCGGGGGTTATAGCGGATTTGGTGCCGGGGGGTACCGAAAAGTGCGGTCTTTCTTTAAGTGAAATCGTCGGCCGCTATGAGGTTGTCGTTCTCATCAATTAACATGCCCGGATCTACTATGGTTTTGAGTACCTCGCGAATCAATTGCCGATCACGATATTTGAGATAAAAAATGTGGGGCGATTCGATCCGGTCAGTGACTCGTTTCCATTCATCATCTTCGAATTCGCGACGAATCTCATCTGCCTCTTCTATGGCTACGTACTCGTCACCTGTTTCGGGATAGCCTTTCGATACGACCAACCGGCCTGGCCGCGCCTGTCCAACATTCCATCCTGCGCTACTCAAGTGGTCACCAAAGCCACGGAGTGATCTATTCGCGTCGGTAATGAGCAAGAGGTCCATCATCGGTATTAATGCCTTATCAGGGTGCGCAGATGACTGATCAAAGCATCGGGGTCTCGGAAAAGCTTGTATCCATTGCTTTCGACCTCGCGAATAACACTAGGTTTGGCATCAGGTGCATATGCTATTGGTTTGAGTCCTTGAGCGCGCAGCGCGTCCATTTGAGCTCGCAGCCCTTTCCCTCCGCCACTCTTTACCTCTATGACGATGTCACCAACGAGCAGAATGTCGGCGTCCCCCACAGGAGCTGAATGTGTTTCCGCATCACCGTTGAACACCTCAACTTCAACGTCAATGACAGAACCAGGGATCTCCTTATCGATTAAAGTCGCGAGATCCCCTACCAGCGGGCCTTTGGCCGTGAATATCCGAGAGCCTTTACTAGGATCCGCCTCTGGTTCTTCGCTGTTGATTTTGGTCCCTTCACGTTGTCGCTCGATTGCCTCCTTGCTAAGCGTATTCGCACCTTGGGCTTTCGCGGCCCAAGGAGTCATCAGCATAGCGACTTCGTCGACGGCGAACGTTGCGGTCACGAACCATGTTGCAATCTCAGCATTGCGCTGATCGGCTCGCGTCCACGTTACCCAACCAGTACCGGGCACGAATCTGATTACGCCATCGTCGTCAGCGCGTTCGACAGCTTCATCAAACGTGTCGAGATAATGCCTGAAGTGTTCATAGATCCGATAATATTCGTCCTCATCATGTGAAATGTGATGCACCTTTGACTTCTTGAACTTTGGACAATCAGGGTAATACCAGGGACAGTCACGTTCGGCAACTTCCTCATCCCACTCGATCACGTGCTCGTTCGCCCACCGCTGCCGCAGAGCCTGAAGTGCAAGCTGCAGTTGTTGTTTGCCGGCTCGATCAGCTGCCGTTGGCTTCCGCAATCCTGTGGGATCACGTCCATTCACGGGATCGCCGCCGGCAAACGCGTACAGGTTCGACGAGTCCTGATATCCCAACGGATCCGGCGTCAGCCACGTCCCCGTCTGCGGGTCGTACCAGCGCTCCCGCACGTAAAACTTCTTCGTGAATGGCTCGGCGAAGGGCTGGGCTTGGAACGTGGCGGCGAGCATGTTCTCGATCTCGGCGTTGCCGCCGCTGACGGCCGCCATCGAGAGGTTCGGCACGTCGTACGGAGTCGTCGTGCCGGTGCCGCCGTTCGCAATGCCGTTCATGAACGTCGAGAGGTCGCGCAGGGACGTGCGGATCTCGACCGGGATTCCGGGTGGCGAGAAGACGTGCTGCGAGGTCGTTGCCCATGACGGGGCCGGGAGGATGGGGAGGTCGAAGCTCCAGAGCGCGGCGCGGAGGGTGTCCTTCGCGGCGACGGCGAGCGATGCGGCCTGCGGGGCGGTGGTCAGGGTGTTCCATTCCGCGGCGGTCAGGGTCCAGGCCACGGTGAATGCGTCGTCGAGGGTGGGCTGGGGGGCGGCGGTGCGAACTGGGTTGCCGTTGCCGTCGACCACCGCGAGGCGCGTGCCGGTGGCGACGGTTGAGTCGGCGAGCATCTCGGTGGCGCGCATCGTCACCTTCACCGTATCGATCACGCCGGCGGCGGTCTTCGTCACGGTGACGGAGACGTTGTCGATGGCGGCGCCGCCGAGGTCGAACTCTTCGCCGCCGAAGGGATCGTTGTTGTTGCTGCGCGCGACCACCAGGCCATCGCTGTTGACGACCGCCTGCAGCGTGCCGGCGGCGGCTTCGTCGAAGATCGGGTAGAGCCGCACGAGCAGCGGCGCGTTGCCCGGCGCGACGGGGACGCTCTGATCGATCGACGTGCTCTCGATTGGATCGTCGTAACCCATGTCGCCGTGGATCACCTGCTTGAGCACGTTGTTGTACGGGTCAGACGCGTTCGCGCTGTCGCCGGTGCGCTTCATGGCGATCAAGCGGTCGGTGACCGGGTCCCAGATGAACGTCGTCTCGGCCGGTAGGCCGTCGGCGGAGAGAATTTGGCTGCGGTTCTCGGTCGCCCACGGGAGCGTGTCGTAGGGAATAGGCGTCGTGACCGTCGTCGGCGTCGCGAACTGGGCGGTGCGTCCGACGAGGCGGTTGTTGCCGTCGTAGCCGTAGACGATGCGGCGGATCGGCGTCGCCGTGGACGTCGGAATCTCCGCGACCCAGTCGAGCCTCCCCTTCTCGTCGTAGTGATAGTGGAACTGGCCGTCCTCGACGCGCTCGGCCTTCCCGCCGTAGTCGAACGTGCGCGTGGGGCTGCCGGCGCGCGTGAACGTGCCGACCTTGTGGCCGGGGATCTGCGTGGCGCTCTGGCTGGGCGGATCGAGCAGCGTCGTGTCGAGGTGCGCCTGCTGGAGGGCGTTTCGCGTAACCGCGTCGAGCGCAGGCGTGCGCTCCTGCCCCATACGGAAGTCGGCCGGGTCGAGAATCTCCTGCGCCACGCCATTACCGGCGGCAGTCGCGGCGCCGCCCGTGGTGGTCTTCGGCGGCTCGGTCGCCGACGTCGTCGCGGTGATGGACCCATAGAGGCGCCCACGCGCGTCGTAGCTGTAGCGTGTGTGTCTCAGGCCGTTGGAGACGCCCTTCAGCGTGACGTCCGTGGCCTGCAGGCTGTTGCTGTAGTCGACGTGCGAGCCGGCCACGACGGTGTTCCCGACCTTGACCTCGAAGTCTTCGAGCTGGCCGGTGTCGGATTTGTACGAATAGATCCGTTCGAGCTTTTTGCCCGAGGGGAGCGTGAGCTTGCGCGTCTTCGGCCGGCCGGCGGCTGCGTAGTCGCCGGTGAGGAGCTCGACGCCGTCGCGCTGGAGCGTCTTGACGTTGCCCATGCCGTCGTAGTCGAGATGCACGCTCGAGGCGAAGCCGGTACCGCCCGTCGGTAGCGAGTAATCGGTCAGCTCGCCGTGGCCGTTGTAGTCGTGCGTCTGCGTGAACGTGTCGAGAACCTGCGGACTGGACGAGAGACCGCTGCCGTCTTTGTAATGCGTGACGATCGTGCGCTTCGGCAGGCCGTCCTGCGTGAAGTCGAAGTACTCGATTTTTGCGTCGCGGTTCGTCCATGTGGTGAGGTGCGCGCCGTCGACGTAGTCGATCTGGTCGAGCTTCGTGCCGGTGCCGGGGATCGGATTCGCCCACACCTGCGTGACGTGGCCGTTCTCGTAACGGAAGGATTGCCAGCGGTCCTGACGGTCCTTGACGGCGAGCACGTTCGCGCCTTCGTAGTTGATCTGCTCGAACGTGCCGTCGAAGTACGTGATCTTCGTCGGCCGTCCGAGCTCGTCGACGTCGGTGCCGGTGACCTCGGGAGTCGTCGGGGTCGGAGGATTCAGCGCGACCGGATCCTTGTAGGACGTGGCCGCGCCGGTGGCGTGGTACTCGTACGACTGCGTCGCGCCGTCGGGCAGGGTCTGGCTCGTCACGTTGCTGCGGGCGTCGTAGAACATCCTCTGTTCCGGCTGTGGCTGCAGCGTCGACGGCTGCTGCGCTTTGGTGATGTTGCCGGCTTCGTCGAACTCGTGCGTCCACGACAGCGCGCCGACCTTGACGTCCTTCGTGTTGCCGGCGGTGTCGAAGCCGAGCGTTGCGGTGTAGGTGTGTCCGGTCAGGGTCTCCGAGGTCCGCGTCGTCGGCGCGACGTAGCTCGTGCCGTAGCCTTCGAACGTCGAGGTGAGGAACGGGTTGGTCACGCCGGCAGTAGAGCCTGTGCCCTGCTTACGCTCGAGAATGCGTCCGGCGTCGTCGAACTTCTGGGCCACGACGCGCGTGTCGCCGCCGCCGTTGGCCGCGACCGCGGCGGTGCGGCCGCCACCGTCCCACGTCATGTCCGACGTCCGCTGCGTGCCGGTCCCGCCATCCTCCTTGACCTGCTTGACCTGACCGGCGGCCTCGTAGTCGGTGTGGCGGTGATAGGTGACGTTCCCGTTGCGGTCCTTCGCCCTCACGTCGGTGGCGCGACCCCAGGCGTCGTAATCGGTGTGCTCGGTGGTGCCGTTGTTACGGATGAAATCGGTGCGGCGGCCGTTCGGGTCGTAGGCGCTCGCCGACGCGTAGGTCCGGGTGTCGGAGGCAAAGACGGCGTTGCTGGCCTTGTCGTACGCCGTCACGCTCTTGATTGGCGATGTGCCGACCTGCGTCTCCGTCTGCTTCGTGCGGCCTAGGGAGTCAAGCGACACGGTGGTCACGGCGTTCCCTGCACCGGTATGGCGGATGGCGCGGGTGGGGGCGCCGTAGCTGTTGTAATCGATGCTCTCCGTGACCGTGGAGTTGAGATTGCTGCCGATGGCGACGCGGTTCGTCGTCACGCTCGTGCGGCGGCCGAGGATGTCATAGCCGTACGTCGTGATGACCCAGTCGCCGCCCTGCCAGCGGTGATGCTCCTTCAGGTTTCCGGTGGCGTCATAGACGTATTCCTCTTTCAGCGTGAGCGGATCGCCGGGCAACTCGACGGTCACCATCTTCGGGCGGCGCCACTCGTCGTATTCCGTCGTCGTCTTGACCTTTCGCGAATCGGTGATTTCGGTCCTGTTCTCGTTCGGATAGGTGAATGTCGTATGGATGCTGTTGCTGTTTCCTTCCTTCGTCTCAGACGGCAGGCCGCGCTGGTGTTTCGGTGTGCCCGCGGCGGCGTCGTAGTACTGCGTCTCGGTGTACGAGCCGGCGCACGGCCCGGGGGTGCAGGTGGCGTTGCCGCCGCTCGTCGTGACCGTGTTCACGAGGCCGGTCGGGAAGAACACGGAGTGCGAGGTGACGAGATTGTTGACGTTGTCGGGCGGCGTCAGCGCGTCTCGGTTCGCCTCGTGCGAGTCGACGCCGAGACCGTTCGAGGTGATCGCGTCGATGAATCCGCCGGTGCGGAACGCCGTCGTGACCTTCATGTCGTGCGAACCGGGCGTGGGCGGTGTGCCAGTGGTGGCACAGAGGATCGTACCCGCGGCGGCTGTGGCACTGCAGTCAGTGATGAAGCCGAGGTCGTCGCCGGCGGACTTGTAGGTGTAGCTCTTCGTGTAGACGCCGTCGAGCGTCTCGGTTTTCGTGTAGCCGTTCGCGTCGTAAGCGTAGGTGAAGTTGCGGTCCGGATACGTGACCGGTGCGGTGCCGGGGGTGACGGACGATGGCAGCGCGCCGAAGTTCGCATCTGAGTACGTCTCGACGCTCTTCTCCGTCATCGTCAGCACGTGCGCGCGGTCCTGCGAGTACCAGTCGAGCTTCTGCCCGGCCGCGGGCGTGGGCGGCATCTGGAACGTGTACTCACGGCGCTGGCCGAGGACGTCGGTTGTCGTGGCGGAGCTGGCGTGCAGGTCGAACGTCGCGGACTCGTGCGCCGGCGTGCCCCACGTCTCGCTCTTCACGTTGTCGCGGGGGTTGCCGCCGCCGTAGCCGAACGTCACGCGCGGCGTGCCCGAGGGCGCTTCATTCGGATCGCGGATCGCCGTGAGATTCGTGGCGAGCTCCAGGTCGTCCTTGTACGTGCCGCCCGTGCTCGCGTCGTAGTCGTAGGTGCGCTGCGGATTGATCGTGCCGCCGCCGACCTGACTGAACTTCGGCAGCTCGACCGTCTTGAGGCGCATCTTGTCATCGAAGTCGTACTTCAGCTCGCGCGTGCGCCAGTCGGTGACCTTCTGAAGCAGCCCTTCGTGGTCGACGTCGTGGTAGTAGTCGAGCTTCGTGGCGCGGTTCGTCGAGTCGACGATCGTAGCCAGGCGGCCGTCGTCGCCGTAGAGATAGTTGATGGCGTTGCCGTCGCCGCCGGGCGTGTAGAACTCGTCGGCCTCGCGGACGACACGTCCGAGCTCATCGAAGTAGGTGATGCGGAACTTCTGTCCGATCAGCGTCCACCCCTGCTGCGTGTGCAGGAGGTGTCCGGCGTAACCGATCGGAGCCTTGTAGTTCGCGCCGTCGAAGCGATAGCGCCAAATCTCGGCGCCGTCGCGGTACTCGACGTCCCCGTTCGGGAGAAAGCGGAGGCGCTTGAAGATGCCGGAATCCCAGCCGAAGCCCATCGGCGTGGCGCCGATGGTGCGCGAGCGGAAGGTGCGGTCGAAGACGACGTTCCAGCCCGCGCGGCCGCCGGCGTCGAGATCGACGGTGGACGACTCGACTTCGCCGCTGTGCAGGTAGACGGTCTCGAGGAGCTTCCCGGTCGCGACCGGCGGCGCGTTCGCGGCGACGAGCGCCTGCGGGGGCCGGACCGTGTCGGCCGGGATCGTGCCGAAGCGGCCGAAGATGCGGTACTTTTGTCCGAGGTACTCGTAGTGCGGCGCGGAGTCGAAGATCGACTGCGTCGAGCCGGGCGCCGTCACCTCCGGGCGCACCGCGAGGTAGCGGCCGTTCGTGTAGATCTCGAAGAAGTCGGTGCCGCGCTGCTTGTTCTGCAGGAACTGCGGGATCGCGCAGGAGAAGCAGCCGTCGTCCTCTCCGGCACGCGGGGCGGTGTACTGGCTGCTGGCGCGCGGATCGGCGATGGCGACGACCCACGGCGAGACGAACTTGTTGAAGCCCTTCTGCAGGCGGAGCGTAGCGATGTTCGGATAGCTGTCGCCGATGACGCGGCGGAGGACGAAGCCGGTCGTGCTGCGGTTTTCCTGCAGGTTCGACGCCGCGCGGAACTGGCGGATGTGCGACGGCGGCAGCGGCTCGCGGGTCTGCTCGGTGACGGCGCCGGCGACGCGCTCGCTCTCGATGGCGATGCGGGGCTGGGGCACGGCGTCGGTGATCTTGCCGGGGAGCGAGGTCTCGATGCGGAACGCCCCCATCGAGGCGTTCTCGCGGCAGCTCGTCGGAATGGCGTTGTCGAGGACCGGATTCGTGCACGGCGGCAGCGCGGCGATCGCCGCGGACGTCGCGGCGTTCGGCGCGATGCCGAGCGGCACGACGGCGTTGACGGAGGTCAGCTTGCCGCCGCCTAGGTTCACCATCATGGTGATGCGCGGGTCGATGGCGGAGAGGACGTGCAAGGAGTTCTGCAGCAGCGCGCCGTCGTAGAGCAGGCCGGTCTCGGGATCGGCGACGGGCGCGAGCGTCGTCACTCCGAACCAGTTGCCGTCGACGTCCTTCAGCTTCTCCGAGACCCACACCACGCGCGGGTCGTTGTTGCCGAACTTGTACGGCTCGGCCGGGTCGGGTCCGCTCTTGAGCGCGGCGGCGACGGTCGGGAAGAGCTTCGCGCAGCCGGCGCAGTTCCACGGCGCGACGGTGACGTCGACGCGCGGCTCGCCGCTCTCGTCGACGTGCGCGAGGTCGATCAGCACGGCCCTTCCGTCGCCGTCGATCGCGGTCGCGTAGTTGTTGCCGATGTTGCGGACGGCGAACGCGCCGCGCGCCAGCCAGATGACGTCGACGAGGTTCGGGCTCGGGCGCGTGACGTCGAAGACGAGGATGCCGTACTGCCCGCCGGAGACGAGGACGTAGCTCTTGTTGGCCCGGTCGAAGCGGCTGATGGAGTTGAAGCGGCGGACGAACGGCCGGCCGCCGGCGCGGACGATCTGGCGGATCGCCGCGAGCTCCGGCAGGCCGTTTGGCTCGATGAGCTGGTAGAAGAAGTGCGAGACGTCGCCGCCGAGGGGGACGGACGACGTGGTGTTGTCGCCGTTGCTCTCGATGCTGTTGCCGATCGGCGTGGCGTCGACGACCATGATCCCTTCGGCGGGCACGAGGGCGAAGGCGTGGATGGTCGGACTGCCGACGGTCCCGGCAGCAACGCTGTCGGCGGTGACGGCGGCGTCGGGCGAGAAGGTCAACTGCTCGTTCGCCGAGGTGAGGGCGATCTGCGTAGCGATGTCGGCGTACTTCGGCACCGGAGTCGTCGGCCACTGCTTGATCAGGGAGTTCGACTCGATGGCGTTGAGGTCGTAGACGCCGATGCCGTAGCCGAAGTGCGACACGACGCCGTACGTGGCCATGTTGCGCTCGAAGACGATCGTGTCGCCGGGGCGCACGAGGACATCGTCGAAGTCGACGTGGTCGCCGGACGGGCCGGCGGCCGGTCCGGCCAGGCCGTCCTTCGACCAGCGAAGGCCGGCGGTGACGTTGCGGACGCTGATGCGCTGCTTGAGGTAAGGGAAGTCCGTACGGACGTTGGTGGTGGGATCGTACGTGCCGCCACTGGTCGGCACGGTGAAGTGGTAGCGAGTGAACTCGTCGAGCGTCGAAATGCTCCCGCCGGTCACGCCGAGGGTATTGCCATTGTGCAGAGCGTTGTCGAGATCGGCGCTCGATGCCGGCCCGGCGTTCGCGGTCAGGGTCAACGAATCATCCTGCAGGACGAGCTGCATCTTCCGCGGCGTGGCCTCGGGGCGATCCGAGAGAATCGTCGTGCTGAGGCCCGTGTCGAGGCCGACGGTGGCGCCGGGGCGCCACGAGACCGTGCCGCCGGCGAAGGGTGACACGATCGGGATCGTGCCGGACGCCGCCGGCGTCGCGTTCGCGAAGTCTTCGGTGCGGAACGTGCGCACGACGCCGAACATCGACGTCAGCGCCGTCGTCCAGACGCGGCCATGCTTGTCGACTTCGACCGCCCACGCGGCGCCAGGAATGGCCGGCACGACGCCGGGCGGGTCGGGCGTGCCATCGGGGATGGCGACGCCGCGGCCGATCGGGGTCGCAGTGTCGAGGCGGCCGGCGTCGCCGGCGTCGTACGCGAGGAGGCCGCCCTCCTGCGCGGAGACGAAGAGGAGGTTGCCGTCGAGCGCGAGGTCGCGGACCGTGCCCTTGGCGAGCTTGAACGCATGGGTTGGCCCTGGGAGGACGTCGCCGGCCGGCTTGCGCGTGGAGAAGTAGAGGTAGATGTCGTCGCCGATCTGCGTGCCCGCGGCCGGCGATCCGAGGGTGAGGCCGGAACTGCCGCCGAAATCGTGGGCGAGCGACTTGTCGAGGCGGAGGCGGTACTCGGTCCCGGTCTCGAGCGGCGCGTTGAGCTGCACGCGGCGGTTGCCGGAGTCAGCGAGAATTGAGACCACGCCGCCGAGGGGGCGCCAATCGGGCGTCGGATTCGGCGAGGTCGGCGCCGGCCCGAAGTTCCGCTCGATCTTGATGGACTGCGCGAGGTAGTCGGAGGCGGCGGTGTTCGTCGGAACGAACAGCGCCTCGTTGAAGACGACGGAGAGCTCGGCGCGCGGGTCGACCGGCTCCGAGCCGGTCATGATGACGATGCGGTCGCCGGCCTTCACGGCGATGCTCAGCGACGGCCCGCCGTCGGGCCGCAGATCGCCGTTGCGCGTGTTCAGCGCTTGCAGATGTGGCCTCGGATACACAGTCGCGCCGGTAAGCGAAATCGCGGCATCGCCTTGATCGGAGGTCGTCGCCCAAGGCATGTCGATCTTGACGCCCGGCACCGGCGAGAACTGCACGACGCCGTGCGGGATATCGACGACCTGCACGACGAAGGGCGAGCCGTACACAGGGTACGGGCCGACCGTGTCGTTCTGCAGCGGCGGGATGCCCGCGGCCTGCCCCGGCGGCGCGACCGGCGGGCCGTCGTAGGTGCGCGAGAACATCTTGATGCCGGTGGCGGCGTCGACGGCGTCTACGGTGAACGGCGCGCCCGATTTGACCGGCATGACCACACGCCCGTGTCCCGCCGTCACGTAGAGCTGCGAGACGAAGAGCGAGTGATACGCATCCCAGAAGAGGTTGAGGTTCGACTGAATGTCGTTGACGTAAACGAACGCGGTGGGCGTGCCGCCGGTGCCGAGGTCGGTGACGGCGTATTTGCCGCTGGTGATGACGTGGAGGAGGTATTGGCGCACGCCGGCGCTGACGAGCGCCGTGGCCGCGGCGCCGGTGCCTCCGCCGCCCGTGAACGCAATCGTCGGAACGGAGATGTAGTTCGTGCCGTGGTTGGTGACGTTGACGGAGGTGACGGTGCCGCTGCTCATGACGGCGCTGGCGGTCGCGCCGTTGCCGCCGCCGCCGGTGAGGGTGATGGACGGCGCGCTCGTATAGCCGGCGCCGCGGTCGTCGACGGTGATGGCCGTGACCGTGCCGCCGAGGGATGCGGTCGCGGTGGCGCCGCTGCCGCCCCCGCCGTTGAAGACGATGCTCGGCACGCTGGTGAAGCCGGAGCCGCTGTTGGTGAGGTTGATCGCGGTCACAGCGCCGTTGAGGACAGACGCCGTGGCGGACGCGCCGGTGCCGCCGCCGCCGACGAAGCTGACGGTCGGCGCGCTCGTGTAGCCGCTGCCGCCGGCGCCCAATTGGATGTTTGCGATGCCGATGTTGATCTTCGCCGTGGCGCGGGCGTCGCGCGTCGGTTGTCCGCCGCCGCTGAAGCTGACGGTGGGGGCGCTGGTGTAGCCGCTGCCGCCGTTATTCACGGCGATGGAGTCGAGCAGCACGTTGATGACCGCTTCGGCCGTCGCGCCGCTTCCGCCCCCGCCGGTGATCGTGACCGTGGGCGTGCCGGTGTAGTCCTTGCCGCCATTCGTAACCGTGATCGCCGTGACGCCGCCGCCGCTGTTGGTCAAGACCTCGTTCGGCTTGGCGTTTTTCGACGACGCCGACATGACGCGGAGGTGGCTGGCGGCGCCGCCGGCGATCTCGCGCGTGGTGAACTTGTTGCCGTCGACGCTGAGCAGATCGTCGATCTCGACGCGCGGACCCTGGCTGGTCTGGCCGAGGCGCCCGAGGGCGAAGGTACGGCCGGTCGTGGTCGTGCCTTGCGGGATCGGCAAGTCAACGTCGAGCGGCTTCTTGGCATCGCCGTCGAACGACAGCGTGACACCGCCGAAGTAGCCGAGCTCCGCGTCGATGGACGGTACGTCGGCGAAGTCGCTCTGCGGCGCGGCGCTCATCTGCACGACCGTCGGCACGTCGAACGCGCCCGCCGGTACGGTGACGCTGACGGACAGCGGCGGCGCGGCGGTGAAGGTCGTGGTCTTGTTCGGCGAGGCGAGGAAGCCGTTGCCGTCGGGCGTGACGAAGGTCAGCGGGAGGACGGCGACGACGGCGTGGCTCGTGGCGTCGACGATCTGCAGGTCGATCGTGTCGAACATGTCGATGCGGTCGTCCGTCGCGCCGCCACCGGCGGCGAAGGAGAACGAGCCGTCGGACGCGGCGGTCTTCTGGTAGCGGACGATGAAGTCGCGTCCTGCGCGCACGAGCACGGCGTTGTCGCCGGCCGGAATCGCGCCGGGCTTGCCGGTGACGGTAGAGATGCCGTTGACCGGAATCGTGATCGAGATCAGCTCCGGATGGATCTGCGAATTCGCCGGCGGCGCAGCCTGCGTGGTGAAGTACGAGACGACGGTGCGGCCGAGCGGCGCGCCGGCGGTGCTGCGGATCGAGGGCTGCACGGAGACGGCGAAGCGCGAGCCGGAGGCGAGCGGCGCCGACGGCGTGAAGGTCACGCTGTTGCCGACGGAGTCGATCGAGCCGCCCACGGCGCTGTTCGTGGTGACGTTGTTGACGAGGATGCCGAGGGCGATGGAGCTGTGGTCGATCGGCGCGTTGAACGTGGCGGTGACGACCTGCGCCGCCGGCGCGACTTCCGCGCCGTCAACCGGCGTGACGCCGGTGAGCTGCAGCGGCTGCGGCGTGAGCACGAGATCGCCGAACGGCACGAAGGCGTTCGGCGCGGGGCTCGACGCGGCGACGACGACCTGGCCGTCGCCCAACGCCACGGTGTGCGGGCGCAGCGAGAACGGCGAC
>DATDFB010000223.1:0-9600 GCA_036522835.1 Thermoanaerobaculia bacterium
CAGTCTCGACAGGATCATTGAGATCATCAATCCGATCCTCCGGGGCTGGTTCGCATACTTCAAGCACAGTCACTCCTACACCTTCACGTCTGTCGACGGGTGGGTCCGACGGCGACTGCGGACGATCCTTCGCACACGTCAGCACCGCCGTGGTCTCGCTCGGGGTGCGGATCACCAGCGCTGGCCCAACGCCTTCTTTCAGCAGATGGGTCTCTTCACCATGACCGAGGCTCATCGACTGCTCATCCGGTCTCGCTGAGACCACCAACTGGAGAGCCGGATGCGGGAGATCCGCACGTCCGGTTCGGAGGGAGGGGGAGCCTTAACCGGCTCTCCCTACCTCTATAAGGCTCGGCGGCTTTTGTCAGCTTGTGAGGGCAGTTAGGTGGCGTTTCGGCGACGAGTCAATCTCTCCTTCGGCCGTTTCCGGAGCGCCGTTGTGACATAGCCAATTGCCGCACGCACCTTCAGGACGTCCCATTCGCCGTCGATACCCGCCTCGAGCACCTCAAGCGCACAGACACCAACCTGCGCCAGCTTGGTAAAGCAGAAAGTGCGCTCTCGCTCTCCGGCGATCAATATTTTTATTTCGGCCGAATAGTGATCGTTGGCGTCGCCAGTTGCGCGAAACGCTCGATCTAGGACGCCGAAATTGAAGTGAGCGCCGAAATCGATAAGCTCTTCGTGCAGCTCGAGCGCACGATGGCGTAACGCGACTAGAGACGCGGGAAAGGTCTTCGCTATAGCCGTTACGCTAAACTCTCGACCAATTTTCTTTGCGTTCTCGCATGAGTGCCGTCTGGTCTTCACCTGGTCGTTTGAGACGTGCCGCGGTGGGTCGCCGCGACCATCGTTCCCACGCATCACGATCCGTGCGAACTCTGTATCCATAGAATGCACTTTCTAAACAGGCACGGAGTGGCTGGAAGCTCTCGGCCAAATGTGCGGACAGCGTCAGGTTTGCGGCAGCTAACCATGAGCTATGGCTGGCTGTGATGAACGCCCCGACAACAGTGCCCTTGGTTGGCTTGAGGGTCCCGCTTGCAACTGAAAAGGCTTTGTCGAGGTCGCGGAGGATCCGAACCCACACACCGCCGGTGTTGAGCACTGTCGCGGCATTCCGATGAGCCTTTCGGACGTAGTCATCTAGGCCGGAGGTAATTTCGTCAGACCCCATTCCGTCATTCTACTGGTAGCATCGGCAGGGCACGCGGTTTCGTTGAGTGAGATGGTCACCTCGTTGTGTCCACCTAACGCCCTCTAATCTGCAACCCGCCCTCCGCGCCTGCCCCAACGGCAATGGTGGCCCGACTGACCGCAGACTCGAAAGCAACCGTTTAAACCATACCGTTCATTACAGGCCTACGTCGTTTGAGTAACGGCTGCCTGCCTTCGTAACGGCGGTGGAGCGGGAACTGCGCTCAGAGTGAAGTCGGCGGGGATGAGTTAGAATTTCCCAAACCCCCGCTCACCAGCCCCGAAGAGTGAAGAGGAGGAGCTATGCGTTTGAAGGCGCTCGTCTTGACGCTCGCCGTGGCCGCCCTCGGCACCGGCAACGCCTGGGCCGATATCCAGGTGCACGTGATGAACTGCACTCAGGGCAGCATCAAAGCCCAGTCCTTCGACGCCAAGGACGCGGTGAAGGAGGTCGCGGCGTCGTCGAAGACGATCGACGCCGGGCAGAGCGCCACGCTGAAGTGCGCCGGCGAAGGCAAGGGCTTCTGCCAAATGATCGTCGTGGTTCTCTCCCCTCCCGCGGGCACTTGCGACAACACCGACTTCAGCAGCGGCGTCGGCGGCAGCGTCCAGTTTCACCTCGACTCCGGCAAATGGGCCGTCGTGACCGGCTACGAGAGGCAGAAGGAAGCCAACCACAACGACATCTACATCTGCAAGCCGGTGGTCTCGGAAAACCAGGACTCTTCCACCTGTCCGTAGAGAGAACGGTGAAGTAAGCTTCGCCGCATGACGAACCTGAACATCGACACCCTCGTCCGCACCGCCGTCTTCGGCGACGGCGGCGAGAAGGCGGACGCGCGCCGGACGATCCACCTCGAGGCCCGCCGCCGCGGCGCCGTCCCCTCCTCGGTCTATCCGCTGTACATGGCCATGGGACGCAACGAGGTACGGCCGTTCACCGTGCCGGCGTTCAACATCCGCGCGCTCACCTACGACTCCGCGCGCGCGCTCTTCCGCGCGGCCATGCGCCACGGCGTCGGCGCGTTCATCTTCGAGATCGCCCGCTCGGAGATCGGCTACACCGAGCAGCGGCCGGGCGAGTACGCCGCGTGCGTCCTCGGCGCCGCCATCGCCGAGGGCTTCATGGGACCGGTGTTCATTCAGGGCGATCACTTCCAGGCCAGTGCCAAGAAGTGGGTCACGCCCGAGGGGCAGGCGGCGGAGACGAAGGCGCTGGAGTCGCTCATCGACGAGGCCATCGCCGCCGAGTTCTTCAACATCGACATCGACACCTCCACGCTCGTCGACCTCGGCTTCGACACGCGCGACGAACAGCAGCGCGCCAACTACGAGGGCACCGCCCACCTCACCAAGTACATCCGCGCCCGCGAGCCGGAGGGGATCGCCATCTCCATCGGCGGCGAGATCGGCGAGGTCGGCAAGTACAACACGCAGCCCGACGAGGTGCGCGCCTACATGGACGGCCTGCGCCGCCTCCTCGGCGGCACGAACGGCATCAGCAAGATCTCCGTGCAGACCGGCACGTCGCACGGCGGCGTTCCGCTGGCGGACGGCTCCATCGCCCAGGCCAAGATCGACTTCGACGTCCTGCGCGAGACCACGCGCATCTGCCGCGGCGAGTACGGCATCGCCGGCTCCGTGCAGCACGGCGCCTCGACGCTCCCCGAGTCGGTCTTCAACAAGTTCCCCGAGGCCGAGGCGGTGGAGATCCATCTGGCAACGGGATTCCAGAACATGATCCTCGACGCGCCGACCTTCCCGCAGGCGATGAAGGACGAGATCCGCGACTTCTGCTTCGCCAACTGCGCCGACGAGCGCAAGCCCGGCCAGACCGACGAGCAGTTCGTCTACACCACGCGCAAGAAGGCCCTCGGGCCGTTCAAGCGCCGCATGTGGGACATGCCGGACGAGGCCAAGCAGCCGATCGTGCGCGACCTCGAGGAGAAGTTCGAGTTCCTGATGGAGAAGCTCGCCGTCTTCGACACGAAGGACGTCGTGGCCAAGTACGTGACGACGTCGCGCGAGCTCCCCGCTTACGCGGCGGCGTCCGAGGAGCTCACCGCCGCGGCCGTCGTCGACCCCAACGAAGGCGAATAAACGACGCGCAGCAGCGGCCCGGTGATGATCGTCGTGGCCACGGCCACGCTCACCAGCGCGCTGAAGCCCGCGGGCGAGAGCAGCCCGAGCTCGAGGCCGAGCTTTGCCGCGATCAGCTCCATGGCCCCGCGCGCGTTGAGCAGCGCGCCGAGGGCGAGCGACGTGCGCCACGACTCGCCGCGCAGGCGCGAGACGAGCGTGGCGGGGACGAGCTTCGCTGCGACTGCGACGGCGATGAAAATCGCCGCGACGGCGAGCTCGCCGCGCACCGACGCGACGTGCATGCCGACGGCGGCGAAGAAGAGCGGGAGAAAGAGGGCGCGGAGACGTCCGACGTTTCCACGCCGCACGACCATGCCGAGGAAGAAGGCGGCGAAGACCGCCGTGACCAGGAGCGGCGGCGTGGCCGCCGCGCTCCAGAAGGCGACGAACGCGAGAAGGAGCCAGGCCACGACGTCGTTGACGGCGGCGACGCCGGCGGCGGCGGTGCCGATCGGCGTTGCCAGCAATCGCCAGTCGCGCAGAATCTCCATCAGCACGGGGAAGGCCGTCACGGCCAGGCAGGTGGCGAGGAAGACCGCGAAGGCGGCCGGCGTCGCCTGCGCGCCGCGAAGCTGGGGGAAGCGCGGCGCGAGGAGCAGGCCGCAGGCGAAGGGCGTGCCGATCACGGCGATCATCAGCGGCACGTTGCGCTGCACGCGCAGGCGCAGCTCGCGGGCATCGATCTCCGCGCCGGAGGCGAACATGAGCGCGAGAACGCCGATCTCGCCGAGGAGCGAAGAAACACGGACGGCGGCGTCGAAGGCGGCGCCGCGCGGCGCCACGAATGCGGCCACGACGCCCGCGGCGACGTAGCCGATCATCGCCGGCTGGCCGATCGCGCGCGCCAGGCGGCCGGCGCCGATCGCGGCGAGCGCGACGCCGATGACGATCAGAACGGTCACGCGCGCATCGTACAATGCGCTCATCAATCTCGTCCGATGCCTCCTCCCCTCCTCCGTCTAGCGCGCTCTCGGATCATTGCTGCTGAAGTTGCGGAGCGCCTCGCTCACGCCGGCGAAGAGGCGATCGTCGCTTCCAGCGGCATGGCCGCGGCCATCGCCGCGCAGTTGCTGGAGCGAAAGCCGAACGGCGTCGCCGGCGTGCGCCTGCAGACGCTAAACGACTTGGCGCGGCGCATCGTCAACGACGCCGGCGAATACCCGCGCGTGGCCGGCGACGCGGAGCGGCGCTTGGCGATGCGCACGGCCGCGCGGGCGATCGACGATCCGACGATGGAGAGCCGCGGCATGGCGGCGATGCTGGAGCGCTCCTATCGCGACGTGCGCGACAGCGGCGTGACGCTCGCCGACTTCGATGCCCGCGCGCGCCGCGCCGCGCTGCGCAACGCGCGGCGGACGCAGCTCGTCATTCGGGCCTGGCGCGAGTACGAGCGGCTGATCGCGCAGACCGGCGCGATCGATCCCGCCGATCTCCTCGGGCGGGCGGCGGCGCTGGCGACGCGCGTGAAGCTGCCGCCGCAGGTCGTGGCGGGGTTCTATGACATGACCGGGGCGCAGCTCGCCCTCGTCGAGGCCTTGCCGGTGGCGGCGATCTTCATTCCGGCAGGCGAGAGCGACGCGTATGCGTTTGCGCGGCCGTTGATTGCGAGGTTCGGAGGCGCGGAGGGCGCACGCCGTGCGCCCCTACCGGATGTGCGCGTAACCGCGCATGAGACGAAGTTGGATGAGCTGCGCGTGGTTTGCGCCGAGGTGCGCGGGCTGCTCGACGAGGGCGTGCCGCCGCGCGAGATCGCCATCGTCGCGCGCACGCTCGACGACGACGATGCGCGCCTCCTGCAACGCTTCGCCGCGGAGCACGGCTTTGCCACGACCGCGACGACGCCGACACCGCTCCTCGCCCACCGCCTCGGCCGCGGCCTGGCCACGCTGCTCCGCCTGCGCGAGCACGGCTTCCCGCGCGGCAACGTCTTCGAGCTGCTGCGCGACGGCTTCCGGCCGAAGCAGCGGATGAAGATCGACGACGTCGACCTGGCCACGCGCCGCGCGCGCGTCGCCGGTGGCACGGCCGGCGAGCTGCGGAACGTCGCCGACAAGCCGCTGCTCGACGACTACGTTGCCGTCGTCGAGGAGCTCGAGCAGCTCGCGCCGCGCGCCGTGCTGCGCGGCAGCGAATGGAGCGACGCGCTGTCGTCGCTCGCCGGGCGCTTCCGCCTGGAGACGGACCTCGACGTCGAAGCGGCGAACGCGGTCGACGACGTCTGCGCGCTCTTGCGGCGATGGCCGTCGACGCGCTTCGACACGAGCATCGTCATCGACGCATTGGAGCAGCACGACCTGTCACCCGTCACCCCTCACCCGTCACCCGTCATCGCCACCGACGTCATGTCCTTCCGCGGCCGCTCCGTGGCGCACCTCTTCGCCATCCGCATGCAGGACGACCTCTTCCCGCAGCGCCGCGTCGACGACCCGCTCGTCCCCGACGCCGACCGCCGCGCGCTCGGCCTCCGCCAGATCGGCGACGGCCGCGACGAGGAGCGATTGCTCTTCGAATTGCTCTCCGACGGCGCCGAGGAGACGATCCGCTTCAGCTACGCGAGCGGTGACGGCTTCGGCAAGGTGCTGCGCAAGTCGCCGTTTCTCCGGGGGCGCGAAGGGCGCACGCCGTGCGCCCCTACCGATGACGCCGGCGCGCGCCAGGGCGGAGCCGGTGGCGTCGGTAGGGGCGCACGGCGTGCGCCCGAACGCGCGTTGCAGTTGCTCGCCAAGTCCGGCACGCAATCCACCTTCGACGGCTACCTCGCCCACCCGCCCGCGCTCCCGAGCACACTCTCCCCCACGCAGCTCGAAGACTTCGGCGAGTGCCCGCAGAAGTTCCTCTGGAAGCACCTCCTCGGCGCGCGCGACATCGACGACCCTGACCGCGAGCTGCAACTGCACCACCGCGAGAAGGGGAAGCTCGACCACCGCATCCTGGAGCGCTTCTACCGCGCCCTCTCGCGCGACGAGCTGGCGCGCGCGGAGCAGTTCCTCCCGCGCGTCGAGCCGGCGCTCGTGGAGCGTCTGCACGGTGTCGTCGATGAAGCCTTCGACGAGCTCGACGTCGAGTCGCCGCCGTTCAACCGCACCATGCGCGACATGGAGCGCCGCGCCACGAAGCGCATCCTTCTCGACTTCGTGGCCCGCGACCTCGCCGACCTCGCCGCCGCCGCGCTCATGCCGATCGAGTTCGAGTCGCGCTTCGGCCCCTTCACCATCGACGCGCACGGCGTGCCGGTCCGCGTGGAGGGGACGATCGACCGCATCGACGCTGGCGAGGACGGCCGCTACCGCATCGTCGACTACAAGTCGGGGAAGGCGCTGCGCCACAAAGACCTCGACGCCAAGATCGACCGCGGCGTGCGCCTGCAGCTGGCGCTCTACGCCATGGCCGCGGCGGAGCGCTTCGCCGTCGACGCCGAGCGCGTCAGCGGCACGATCAAACCGATCGTCGCCGGCGGCGCGAAGGCCGACAAGTACGCCTTCGAGCTCTCGGCGAAAGCGCCGCGCCTGCACGAGACGCTCGGCCTCTTCATCGACGCCGTCGTGCACGGCGCCTTCCCGGCCTTCCCGAACGACAACGACGATCAGTTCAACTCGTGCAAGTACTGTCCGGTCAAACTCTGCTGCCGCACCAAGCACGACGCCGAGCAGCGCTTCGCCGTGCAGCAGTGGAAGGACCCGCGGACGCTCCTGGAGCAGCGCCGGTGACGACGCAACAATCGTTCGCCTTCAACGCGCTGCCGAAGAAAAACACGAACCTCGTCATCGAGGCCGGCGCCGGCACCGGCAAGACCACCGCCATCGTCGCCGAGGTCTTGAAGCTCCTGCTCGAGAACGAGAGCCTGTCGCCGGAGCGCATCGTCCTCGTCACCTTCACCGAAAAAGCGGCCGGCGAGATCGCCGAGCGCATCCATCAGGCGCTCAGCGACGTCGACGCCGGCTGCGAGGCCTGGCCGCCCGGCTCGGCGCGGCCGCTCTACGAAATCAGCGACGCCGCGCGCCGCGCCTGCGAGGCGCAGCTGGCGCGCATCGACCACCTCCGCTCGCAGACCATCCACTCGTTCTGCCAGATGCTCCTGCGGCAGTTCCCGATCGAGGCCGGCCTCGACCCGCAGTTCCGCATCGTGGAAGGCTTCGAGCGCTCCATGCTCTACGGCGATCTCTACGACGCCTGGGTCGACGCGGAGACGCGCCTCCACCCCAACCCCGAGCACGTCGCGCAGTGGGAGCTCCTCCTGGGGCACGCCGGCTATCTCTTCATGATCCGCGAGGCCGTGCTGAATCTCCTGAACCGCCGCGACCTCCTGGCCGACGAGACGCTCGACGCCGGCGACGTCGCCGAGTTCGAGAAGGACCTGCAGGACGCCGTCGACGCCATCCGCGCGCACGGCGACGCGGGCAGCCGCATCACGCGCTACGTGCGCGAGAACGCGGCGCGGCCGCGCGGTCTCGACGCCTGGATCGACTACCTCGCGCCGATCGCGCATGACATCCGCACCGAGAAGCTGAAGCGCAACCAGGGCGTGGCGCTCAAGGTCCTGCGCTGGGGCGACATCGGCGACTCCGCGTACGACCGCCTGGTCAGCCACCGCGCCGCCGTGGCGCTCCTGGCGCTGACGCGGCGCTTCATCGCTTTTCTCGATGAGGAGAAGCGGAAGCTCGGCGTGGTCGACTTCGACGATCTCCTCCTCCGCGCCGCGGCGCTCCTCGACAACGAGTCGGTGCTGGCCCGCGTGCGGGGGCAGTTCGACTATGTTTTCGTCGACGAGTTCCAGGACACGGACCGCGTTCAGGCCCGCATCCTCGACCGGCTCGGGCACGGCACGACCGTCGTGGTCGGCGATCCGAAGCAGTCGATCTACGGCTTCCGCCGCGCCGACCCGGAGACGTACGACGCCTTCACCCAGCGCCTCGTGCGCGACGGCGCGGAGCACCGCGTCATCCGCGATCAGTACCGCAGCCATCCGGCGCTCCTCGGCGCGTTCAACGCCATGTTCTCCGCGCTCTTCGCCAACGCCGCGCGCGATCCGAACGTCTTCCGCCCGCCGTACCACGAGCTCGTGGCGGCGAAGGAGGGAGAGCCGCGCGACGCATGCATCACGTTCTTGAGCGGGCAGGGCGCGGGGGGCGGGGCGCAGGGGGACGATGCATCGGAAGCCTCATCTGCGCCCGGCGCCCCCCGTCCGGCCCCCTCCGACGAGCCCGAGCAGATCGCGCAGTGGATCGCCGCGCGGGGCGGCGCGCTGCGGCGCTACGCGATTCTCTTCCGCCGGCGGACGCGCATCGACGACTACCTCGACGCGCTCGACCGCTACGGCATCGACTACGTCCTCCCCCCGACCGGGCTCTTTCTCGACCGCCCCGTCGCCGTCGACCTCGTCTGCGTGCTGCGCGCCATCGCCTGGCCGTTCGACCGCGGCGCGGAGATCTCCGCCGCGCGCTCGCCGTACTTCGCGCTGACGGATGACGAGATCGTCAGCGGCGGCGAAGCCTTCCAGGCCGTGCGCGCGGCGCTGGCCGCGTTCCGCGAGGTCTCGCGGCACCTCACCGTCGCGCAGCTCATCGAGCACGTCATCTCGACGACGAACATCGAGGGGGTGTACGCGGCGAGCGCGGACGGCGACCGCGCCCTGCGCCACCTCGAGCATCTGCGCGCGCTCGCCTTCACGTACGACCGCCGCATCGGCGGCTCGGTGCGGCAGTTCGTCGACGAGGTCGCGCAGCGGCGCAAGGATCCGGAGGAGATGGAGCCGAGCCTCCTCGACGACAGCAGCAACGCCGTGCGCATCATGACCGTGCACGCGGCGAAGGGGCTGGAGTTCGACACCGTGATCCTCCCCGACCTCGCCTTCAACGTGCGGCCGCAGGAGGTGTACGCGGTCGACGAGCCGCGGAGCCTCGTGCTGCGCGGGCAGTTCGAGACGCTCTCGGCGTGGCGCAGCACCGGCGACGGCCGCACGCTGCGCGACATCGGCCGCGCCCGCGAGGAGGCGGAGCTGCACCGCCTCTTCTACGTGGCCGTGACGCGCGCGAAGAGCGACGTGGTCTTCGTCTGCGGCGAGGGAAAGAGCGGCTTCGCCAAGTGCGTGCACGACCTCTTCGGCCCGATCGAGTTTCCGGCGGAGCCGGGGCGGGAGGTGCGGACGCTGCGCGACATTCCCGTGGCGGTGGAGCGCATGGGCGGCGCCGGCGTGCAAGCCGTCCGGAGGCGCCGCCGCCTCGCGGACGCAGCGCTCGAATCGCGGCTCGCCGCCGCCGCTCC
>DATDFB010000224.1:0-2252 GCA_036522835.1 Thermoanaerobaculia bacterium
CCTGCAGAAGCACCTCACCCCGACCTACGTCAAGACCTTCCCCGGCAACGACGGATGGGGCAACCAGTACCACATGTTCGCCGACCAGGGCTGGGCCAACGGTACGGCGGCGCAGCAATACGGGGTGCAGTCGTACGGCAAAGACGGCAAGGCAGACGCCGGCCTGACCGGTGCCACGACGAGCTTCGACTGCGACATCCTCTTCACGAACGGCTCGTTCCTCGAGTACCCCGAGGGCGTCCAGCAGCAGTAACGATCGTCTTCGAGCGAACGACGGAAGGGCGCCCTCGCGGCGCCCTTCTCTGTTTACGACGCCAGCGCCCTCGTCACCGCGTGCATCGGCGCGTAGAGCCGCTCGTGATACGCCATGGCCTCGCGGTAGATCTCCTGAAACGCGCCGAGGTCTTTGAAGGAGACGACGAGGTTCACGCCGTAGAGGAAGGCGGCGTTGCCGTCGAGCGTGCGCAGGTTGTCGGCGAAGAGGATGAAGAAGGACTTGCGCCGGTCGGCGGGCGTCAGCGAGATGATCGCCTGCATCGACTCCAGCGGCGGCGCGGTGATCTGCGCCGGGTTGAGCATCACCACCGGCGGGATCTCCTGCACGAAGAGCGCGCGTGCCTCTTGCGCGGTCGGCATGTACACCGGGATGCAGCCGATGAGCTTCGCCGCCTGGCGCAGCGCCGGGTGATCGGCGCCGACGATGAGCGTCTTGGAGCCGAAGCACTCGCTGTCGTCCGCCGGCTCCTCATGCGCCGTCTCCGCGGCGACCGGCTGCGGCGGCGCGGCCGCCTTCCCCATCTCCAGGTTGCGGCGGTCGACCGTCAGCTTCGTCTTGCAGACGGGACACGGAAAGCTGACTTCCTTGTTCGGGAGCTTCGTCTCGTCGAGGGAGAGCGGTTTCTGGCAGTTGGTGCAGACGATTTTGATCATGGCTCGAGCATGGAGAGCATCGACTCCCCGCTCTGCGCCGCCGCCGGCTCGGGCTCGTCGGTCAGGCGGAGAGCGAGGTTGGTCGGATTCGTAGCGTAGGCGAGGGCGATGTCTTTGGGGATGACGCGCTCGCTCCAGAGCTTCTCGAGCTCGTCGTCGAAGGTCTGCATGCCGTCGACGGAGCCGTCGTGCATGGCGTCGATGAGCGACCGCCCCTCGGCCTCTCCTTTGAGGATGTAGTCGCGCGTGCGCATGGTCGATTTGAGAATCTCCATGACCGCGACGCGCCCGCCGCCGACCTTCGGCAGGAGCTTCTGGGAAATGACGTAGCGGAACGACTGGGAGAAGCGCGTGCGGATCTGCGGCTCCTGGTCTTTCGGGAAGACGCCCACGATGCGGTCGATGGTCTTGGCGGCGTCGATGGTGTGCAGCGTCGACAGCACGAGGTGGCCGGTCTCCGCCGCCTCCATGGCGATCTCGATGGTCTCGACGTCGCGCATCTCGCCGATGAGGATGACCTTCGGCGCCTGCCGCAGCGCCGCGCGCAGGGCCAGGGCGAAGGTCTTCGTGTCCGAGCCGACCTCGCGCTGGTTCACGGTCGACTTCAGATGCTTGTGCATGTACTCGACCGGGTCTTCGATGGTGATGATGTGGTAGGCGTAGTCGCGGTTGATCTCGTGGATGATGGCGGCCAGGGTGGTGGACTTGCCCGAGCCGGTCGGCCCGGTGACGAGAACGATGCCGTTTTTGAGCTTGCAGATGTTGTGGAGCTCGTCCGGGAGCCGGAGCGACTCCAGCGTCGGCACGCCCTCGGGTATGACGCGCAGGACGATGGCGTACGTGCCGCGCTGGGAGAAGATGTTGACGCGGAAGCGGGTCTTCTGCGGGATCGAATACGAGAGGTCGACCGAGCCGCTGGTCATCAGCGTCTTCGTCAGCTCGCGGTCGCCGCGCAGCATGTGCATGGCGATCATCTCGGTCTGATAGGGCGTCAGCCGCGGCAGCCCGGGGAAGTTGACCGGGACGAGCACGCCGTCGACTTCGACTTGCGGCGGCCGGCCGACCGAGAAGTTGAGGTCGGAGACCCGGTCCGAGACCTTCAGCATCGCCTCGAGGATGGCGTCGAGATTGAAGTTCTTCATGGCGGGTGCCGGTGATTGTACGCTGGGGAGGATGAAACGGACTGCGGTCACGCGATGGCGCTCGGCCTCGGAGCGATCGTGGTGCCGATCGTCGCTGCCGTGTGGATCCGTTCCGACCGCTCGCCGCGCGCGGTTCCGCCGATGCAAAGCCCTGGAGTGCGGCGGCCATGCCGCCGCTGT